>JBDIVW010000004.1:0-164679 GCA_039794185.1 Candidatus Inralta sp.
AGGAGAGAACAGAACATGGACGGCGCACCCTTCATGCCGGACAGACAAATCGCCAGCAGCGACCTGCGTGAGCACAGCCGTAACGGTGAAACCGTTTCAAACAGCGAGTTTGTCAACAGCCTGCTAGATGAAAGAGGGATGGGTCCATTCCATTAGGATAGCTCCCCTGAGCGAGCATTTCGATTGGGTTGTTCCAACTTTCCTCACTTCCGCCCGATGGTGCCTCTATAGACATCCACATATTGTTTGGCGGGCTCCGCCCAGCCGACTTCCCGACGCATTCCCGCGAGCATCAAGCTGGACCACACCTCAGGATCTCTGAATTTCGATAAGGCAAGTCCAACGGATGTCCCAAGCGCGTCACTCGACGGCGGGTCAAACACAAAACCGGTCGCGTTCCCAACAAGAGCATCGGTGTCGGAGAAGCCCACAACGGTATCGGCCAGTCCGCCTGTCCTTCTGACAATGGGAACAGTGCCGTACCGAAGGCTACACAGTTGGGTAAGACCACACGGCTCATAGCGAGAGGGGACGAGGAACATATCGGCCCCCGCCTGGATGCGATGCGCCAACCCTTCATCAAAGTTGATCATCACCCGCACAGAGTCCGAATGTCGTTGTTCGAGCATCCTGAGGTCAGCTTCCACCTCTGCCTCACCCGTTCCCAGCACCACGAGTTGCGCGCCGTCCTTCAAGAACGACGGAGTGGCGCCAACCACCAGGTCGATGCCTTTCTGAGACACAAGGCGTGACACCACTGCCAACAGAGGCGTGCCCCCGGCGGGAAAACCACACTCACGCTGTAGCGCGTTCTTGCACGTCGCCTTGCCATCAAGATTCCTCGCTGAATAGTTAGCAGGGAGCAACGGGTCGGTTTCAGGGTTCCAGGTATCGGTATCGATCCCATTGACAATTCCCACCATCCGATCCCGACGTTCTCCCAGCACTCCCTCAAGACCGAATCCGAACTCGGAGGTTTGGATTTCACGGCAATAGGTGGGGCTCACGGTCGTGAGAAAATCCGCGAACAGGATTCCCCCTTTCAACAAATTCAGGGATCCGTAGAACTCTAGACCGTGGGGAGCGAAATAATTTGCGTCCAGTCCCAGCAAAGGAAACTGAGCCGCAGGGAAAATACCTTGGTATCCCACATTATGCAACGTCAGCACCGTTCGCACCGTGGCGGCAAAGCCACGACTCGCGTACTGCGACCTGAGATAAATCGGTATTAACCCCCCTTGCCAATCGTGCGCATGAAGCACATCCGGCACCCAACCTTCCTTGCGCTGCCAGACAACCACCAAATCCAGCACAGCCCGACAAAAATAAGCGAACCGGGCTAAATTATCGGGATAGTCCCGGCCGGATTCCTGATAGATCCCCCGCCGCCCGAAATAGTCATCCTGGCGAATGGCGAAGAAAGCCGGCCTCGGTTTTGATGCGTCGGCTGCGGAGCGAAGCCAAATCCGCTCGACCGTCGAGGAACGGACCCGCCCTCCATCCTCGACCAAGAGAGAGTGGACGGATTCCACACGGTGGGCCTGGCTCGAAACAGATGGATACCGGGGAAATACGATGCGCACGTCGTGCCCGAGGTCACTGAGCGCGGAGGAAAGTCCGGACACCATATCCGCCAACCCCCCTGTCTTCGCCAGCGGGGCCACTTCGGACGCGACCATGAGGATTTTAAGCGGAGCCATCAACCGCGGACCCTTTCCGGCCAGTCACTCGAACCGACACCTCACCGGCGTAGACTGGCGTCTTCAAGTCGGGTCCGAAACAGCGCCTCGCGCCGCCACTCTTTACCCAAGGCATGAATCTGTTTTTCCGGTAGGTGTTCACGATACACGAGTCGATCTTCATAAAAACCGAGCACTTCGCCTCGATCGACATAGGCGAGGAAGAGCCCCTCACCGATCACCGTCGTCAGATCCCACTCTGCTGGCAGATCCCCAAGCTTCACCCGGAATCCCGGCACCCAATTCCCGGCCGTCAGCGGAAAAAACTGAGTGCGCTGCACCGAGGAATAACTTGGCCTCCCCCAGGCGGCCAGTACTGCACGACTGGTGATCTGTTGCAACCGCAAGTCTCCCTCGGCGACCAATCGACGCTGCTCGTCGGGCAACGACACGGCGGTGCAGGCCGCAACCATCAACGCAACGACCAGCGCGGCAGACAATCCGCGGGAACAGCCTGGGAAACTCCGGACATCGCGATCCCGCTCAGTAGCGGACATTCGCGCCCCCCTCACAGCAGGCGTCTGCTTTTCGGCGTTTCCGCCTGCACCGGTTGGCAGAGTCGACATTGGCAGAGCGTTCGAAGAAACTTGAATGAATAGATCCCGGTGTCATGCCCATCGCTGAAAGCAAATCGCAGGGCGTAGCGGCCCACCGGTTCGACATCCTGCATCATCAGCAACATCGGCACGTCATCGGCTTTCAGTTTGAGTTCCCCCGTCCATTCGTCCGTGCATGCCGCACAGGGGCAATGCAGGCGTAGATAGCGGACCGGATACACGCCGGCATGACCGTCGGACCAGTCGATGCCCAGCACCCCCTTCTCGATCCAACGCATATCCCGTGGTTCCAACGTCGAGTTCGTCATGACCCTCCGCGATTCTCCGGCATAGCTTGCCTCAGGAACGAGCTCACCGCTCACGCGCCGGGCAAGCCCCTTGGAACGCGTCCGCTCCGGGCAATCGCCGCCCGGCAATCGCCGCTATGTACCGTTCGACCGCCGTCTCCAACTCTGAACGAACGCGGCCCTCGGCACGCAGGCGCGGCCACATCGCCGCGGGCAATCGCACCGCTTGCTGCAAGATCGCGAGACTGCCGGGAGACAAGGGCACACAATGGAGCGGTTGGCGGACTGCGCAAATGACGCACAGGAGCCCCCCGGCCTTGGGAGAAAAGTGTCCCCCGGCCTGGGTCAGTGTCTTTCCGCACCCGGCACAATGATCCATCTGAGGCCGGAATCCCGTGTGTCCCATCATGCGGACTTGGAAAACCAAAGCCGTCATCGAGGGCTCGCTCCCCCCTTCCAATGTCCGCAGGCCCATCAATAACGTCTCGAAGACGGGGGGATCCGGATCGCCGTCCGCGGTGATGGCTGAAACGGTATTGACCATACGGGCGGCAGCCGACAAGACGCCGAGATCCTCGCGCAACGCCAGGAATGGCTCGATCACGTCGACGTGGCGAATCCGATACAGAGTGTCATTCGGCTTTTCGAAGAGGCAAAGGCGGGAATGTACGAACGGCTCGAGCCCGCTGCCGAACTGGCTCTTGATCCGCCTGGCGCCGCGGGCGATCCCGCGCAGCTTGCCATGGCCGAGGGTGAAGACGGTTACGATCCGATCCGCCTCCCCCCACTTGCGGCTCTTGAGTCCGATGGCCGGTGTCGTCAGTAACGGCATGCCGTCGATGCAGACGTCGTCGATGCGATCGTGCTTCCGCGGCCGATCACCGCAAGTACTCGATCAGGAGCGTGGCCAAAGTCAGATAGATCGTAATCCCCGTGATATCGTTGGCCGTCGTCACGAACGGACCGGCCGCCACTGCGGGATCGACTCCGTTCCGTTTGAGGACGATGGGCATGAATGTAGCCATGCTGGTCGAAACGAGAAACGCCACGACCAAGGACACGCCCACGACCATGCCGAGATACCCCTGGCCGTGCCAGATCCAGCCGATCAAGGTGAGCAACACACCGCAGGCCACACCCAGGAGCAAGGCGACGCGGATTTCCCGCCAGAACACCTTCCCGACATCCGTCAACTCGATCACGCCGGTGGCCAAACCGCGAATAATCAACGTCGACGATTGCAAGCCGACATTTCCGCCCATCGCGGCGATGACGGGAATAAAGCTCACTACGGCGACGACCTCTTGAATGGTGTAGCGGAAGAACCATAGAATCGCCCCGGAGAGCAAGCTGCCGAAGAGATTCGTGAACAGCCAGGGAAACCGGGTCTTGGCCGCACTCACGCTCGACGACTTCGAGAGCACATCATCCTCGAGCGCCCCCGCCATCTTGAGCATGTCTTCGGTCGCTTCTTCTCGGATCACGTCGACCACGTCGTCAACGGTGATAATGCCGACCAAGGTCCCGTCCTTTTCGGTCACCGGAATGGCCAACAGATTGTAGCTCGCCACCTGTCGCGCCACCTCTTCCTGGTCCATGTCCACGTCCACGCTAATGACGTCCCGCGTCATGATACTTTTCAGCGTCGTCTGCGGCGGCACCGTGAGAAGCTGGCGAAGCGACAGCACTCCGACCAGGCGCTCGTCGCGATCCTTGACGTACAGATAAAAGACGTTCTGGGCGTCGCTCGCGTGCTGCAGTCGATGGATCGCCTCTTGCGCCGTCGCCTCCTCCGGCAACGAGAAGAACTCCGTGGTCATGATGCCGCCGGCCGTGTCCTTCGGATGCTGCAGGATCCCGGCCACTTCCGTCGACACGTCCGTCTTCATCAGGGCCAGCACATCCTGTGCCCGTTCCTCAGGCAGGACCCCCAGAATGTAGGCGACATCGTCCGGCTCTTGATCCTTCAGCAACCAGGCGAGGTCAGGGGCCTGCAGATCGGCCAGCACCACGGTGATGCTATCGGCGTCCAACTCGCTCAGGACCAAGCCGCGGAGTTTCTCACCCCGAACGAGCTCGAAAATGGTCCGCTTGTCCTTCACGGAGGACACGTGGGTAATGACCTTGGCGATGTCGGCCGGATGCAGCCGTCCCAACATGCGGGTCAGGTTCGTGATCGCGCCGCGCCGAAGCAAGCGCTCCACGCTCCCCAACAGAAGGTCGAATTTGGATTGCCCTTGGTTCGCCTGATCGCGTCCGGACGGCACGCCCTTGCTCGGCGCAGGCACCGTCACGGACACCTCGGGAGTCTCCGAGGTCGGCTCTTTGGGGACGACTGCCGGTCGCTCGGTGGACGGCTTAGACATGCCTAATACCCCAACTCGACGAGCATCTGTTCGTCTTCACGCCACGATTCCCGTACCTTGACCCACAGTTGCAGAAAGACCTTCATCCCGAACACCCGTTCCATCTCCAGCCGAGCCGCCGTTCCCACGGCTTTCAGCCGTTCCCCGCCCTGACCGATCACGATGGGCTTCTGCGCGCCCCGTTCGACCAAGATGGTCGCCACAATCCGTGCCATGCGGCCTTCCTCACGAAACTCGTCGATCGTGACCGCCACCGAATGCGGCACCTCCTGATAGGTCTGACGAAGCAGGTGTTCGCGAATATACTCGGCGGCCAGGGCACGCATCGACTGATCCGTCAGCGTGTCGTCGGGATACAACGCCTCCTCGTTCGGCAACACGCCCACTGTGACGTCGACCAGGCGATCGAGGTTGACGCCGGTTTTCGCCGACACCGGCACCAGCGCGGTCCACGCGTGCGCTTTGCTGAAGGCGTCCAGCATCGGCAGCAGCGCCGGCTTGGCGACGGAGTCCACCTTATTGAGCACCAGCATGACGGGCCGAGGGCGACGCGCGAGGGCGTGTCGAACCGCGCCCATCACCGAACGATCCCGCGCTGGCGAGCCGCTCGTCGCATCCGTGACCACGTACAAGATATCGGCCTCATCCAGCGCCTCCAACGCAGCTCGCACCATCCTTGTGTTGAGTCGATGCTTGGGCTCATGAAACCCCGGCGTATCCAAAAATCCGATCTGGGCCCCGGGGCGGTGCAGCACGCCGAGAATTCGTCGCCGGGTCGTCTGAGGCTTGTCCGAGACGATCGAAATCTTCTCGTCGAGCAAGCGATTGAGCAAGGTCGACTTCCCCACGTTGGAGCGACCGACGATCGCCACCGTCCCGGATTTCATCGCGCCCCTGTCCTCGAACCGGGCGCGGAGGGCGCTGTAGGAGCCAATTGATACACCGTCTCCCCCTTCCGGACGAACCCCAGCGTTTCCCTCGCCAACTCCTCCAACCGGTCGGGGTCATGCCGCAGCCGATCGGCCTCGATCTTCATCTGCGCATTGCCCGCCCTGAGGCCGGCGATCTCCTGCTCCAGTTGCGACACTTGTTGGCGCAAACTCCAATAGCGCGGGAAACCCATCTCATCGAAGAAAAAGGACACCAGCAACAGCAGTCCGATCCCCACACCGATCAACAGGCCCCATTCCCAGACCTGCTGTTGACGCCCCAAGTCCGTTCGACCCCGATTGCGCTTGATCATCGAACCGTCGCCGATTCCGTTGGGTTCACTTAGTTCCCGTCAGGAACGCGGATCGCCCGGGATACACTGCCGCCGTCCCCAGTTCCTCTTCGATCCGCAGCAACTGATTGTACTTGGCCATCCGGTCCGTCCGTGACAGCGAACCGGTCTTGATCTGCCCGGTGTTCATCGCCACGGCAATGTCCGCGATCGTCGTGTCCTCGGTTTCGCCGGACCGGTGCGAGACCACCGCGGTATAGCGAGACCGGATGGCCAGCTCGATGGCCTCCAGCGTCTCGGTCAGCGAGCCGATTTGGTTGACCTTAATCAGAATCGAATTGCCGATCCCTTCGTGAATGCCCTCCGCGAAGATCTTGACGTTGGTCACGAAGATATCATCGCCCACGAGCTGCACGCGCGACCCCAAGCGTTCAGTGAGCGCGCGCCAACCCTTCCAATCATGCTCACTCAGCCCGTCCTCGATGGAGAGAATCGGATAGCGCTCCACCAACCGCGCATAGTAATCCATCATCTCCTCGGAGGACCGCTCCGGTTTCTTCTCCGCCGCCAGATGGTACCGGCCCTTGTCGTAGAACTCGCTCGCGGCCGCGTCCAGCGCAAGCGCCAGATCCCGGCCCGGCTTGTAGCCCGCCTCTTCGATGGCCTGTACGATCAGGGAACACGCCTCTTCGTTCGAGCTCAAATTCGGAGCAAATCCCCCTTCATCGCCCACCGCCGTGCTCAGCCCGCGCCTCTTCAAAATTCCCTTCAGGACGTGGAACACTTCCGTGGCCATCCGAAGCGCCTCGCTGAATCGGTCGGCGCCCACCGGCACGATCATGAACTCCTGAAGGTCGAGCCGATTGTCCGCATGTGCCCCGCCGTTGATGATGTTCATCAGCGGCACGGGAAGCGTACGCGCATTGGCGCCGCCCAGGTAGCGATACAGCGGTTGCCCCGTCTCGTGTGCGGCCGCGCGCGCCACGGCCATGGAGACGCCGAGGATCGCATTCGCCCCGAGCTTGCTCTTGTTCATTGTCCCATCCAGCGCGAGCATCGCGTGGTCGATGCCGACCTGATCCGTCGCCTCCAGACCAAGCAGTTTCGGCGCCAACAGCTTGCTGATGTTGGCCACCGCCTTCGACACGCCTTTGCCCATCCAGCGCTTCTTGTCCCCGTCCCGCAGTTCGATGGCTTCCTTCTCCCCGGTCGACGCCCCGGACGGTACGGCCGCCCGGCCGCGGGCCCCGCTCTCCAAGGTCACGTCCACTTCCACGGTCGGGGTGCCTCGGGAATCCAAAATCTGTCGCCCCTTGATCTCGCGAATCGCACTCATCGACGCACTCCTCATGACAAGAGAATGATCACCCGCCCGTCTCGCTGGGACGGCTCCCTCTCACGACTCCAGCACCCGCTTCAGCAGCGCATTCACCTTCCCAGGGTTGGCCTTTCCGCCGGAAGCCTTCATCACCTGGCCGACCAGAAATCCCAAGACCTGGGGCTTCCCCCCCCGATATTGTTCCGCCTGCGTGGGATTCATCTCGAGAACCTCCCGGATGATCGGCTCGAGCGCTCCTTCATCGGATACCTGCGCAAGCCCTCTCTCCTGGACCAACTGGTCGGCGGACTTGCCGGAGGCATAAAATTCCGGAAAGAGATCGCGGGCGGCTTTCAGGCTGAGCGTCCCTCGCTCCACCAGTTCGAGCAAACTGACCAAGCGTTCGGGAGTCACCGCCGAACGATCCGGTGCGACGCCGGCCTGATTCCACTCCCGTAGTACCTCGCCCATCACCCAATTGCTCACCGTCTTGGGGTGAGGGAACAGTCGGACGCAGGCCTCGAAATACTCGGCGTGGGCCTTCGTGCTCGTCAGCACCACGGCGTCGTACTCCGGCAGTCCGTACTCGGCCACGAACCGCCGCTGCTTGGCGGCCGGGGATTCCGGCAACGTCCGGAGCAGGTCTTCGATCCAGGCCGGATCGAATTTGAGGGGGACCAAATCGGGATCCGGAAAATAGCGGTAATCGTGCGCCTCTTCCTTGCTGCGCATCACGGCCGTCTGCCCGCGATCCAGGTCCCAGAGGCGCGTTTCCTGCGCAATGGTCCCATCCTCGTCCAGCACCTTCGTCTGCCGCTTGATCTCGTACTCGACGGCATCCTTCACGAACTTGAAGGAGTTGATGTTCTTCAGCTCGACCTTGGTGCCCAACGCTTGCTGCCCCTTCGGGCGCAACGACAGATTCGGCTCGCAGCGGAAACTCCCCTCTTCCATGTTCCCGTCGCACACCTCGAGATACATCAGGAGATCGCGCAAGGTCTTGAGATACGCCACGACCTCGTCGGCGGAGTTCAGATCCGGTTCGGTGACGATTTCGAGGAGCGGGGTGCCGGCGCGGTTCAGGTCGACCCGGCTGGATCCCGTGCCGCCTTCATGGATGTTCTTGCCGGCGTCTTCCTCGAGATGCGCGCGGCGAATCCGGACCGTCTTCGGAACGTCGCCGACGCGAATCTCCAGCCGTCCGTGCTCGCAGATCGGGGCCTCGTATTGACTGATCTGATAGCCCTTGGGTAAATCCGGATAAAAATAATTCTTCCGCGCGAAGCGATTGGGAGTTCCGATGGCGCAGTGCAGAGCGAGCCCCGCTCGCACGGCCATCTCCACGGCCCGTCCATTGATCACGGGCAGGCTCCCGGGCATCCCGAGGCAGACGGGACAGACGTGGCTGTTCGGAGCAGCGCCGAACGCCGTGCTGCACCCGCAGAACAATTTCGAGCGGGTCCGCAGCTGCGCGTGCACCTCGACCCCGATCACCACGTCATACTTCACGCCCCGCCCTGGCCTCCCTCGAAGCGCTCCCGCTCGCGTCGCATCGCTTCGCGACCGGCCTGAAAGGCCTCGCTCAGTACCGACTTCTGGGACTCGACGAAGCGGCGTCCCTTTTCGGCGACCGTTTCAGCCACCTCCTCAAAAGCTTCACCGGCCCGCCCGGCCAGATCCTGCAGTTCTCCTTCCGCGCGGCGCGCATACGACCGCAATTGCGCCCGGGTCTGCTCGCCGGACCGCGGAGCCAACAGCAGCGCCGCGACGGCCCCCATCGTGGCTCCGGACAAAAACGCCAACAAGACGGCTCCCGCCGACGGCCCCTGATCATTCGCCATTGCAGCACCCCCTTTGTGAATGCATCCGTTCTTTCACGACCGCCGAGGCGGCCTTTACACCCGCAAACATGCTCATGAGATTGCCCACCAACGACCCGCCCGAGCCCCGCACCAGACGGTGTACCTGGTGCACCGTGTCCCCGACCTCCCCCATGGCGTGCAACAGGGAAGCTGCGTGTTGTACCCCGCCCTTCGCGCCCTCCGTAAGAGCATTGACGTTCTGCACCATCGTGCGCACTTCGCCTAAGAGCGTCGGCAACTCCATGTTGAGACGGGCCAGCACCTGCGCCAGTTCCTGCGTGGTCGTGCGCAATTGGAGCAACGTCGGCACCAGAAACGCCACCAGCGCCGCGAACGCCACCGCGCCGATCAGGGCCGCAATCTCAAAGCCGGTCATACACGCCTCCTCCTCGTCCTCATCGCACGTTCGGTCGCTTCGTGTGCCACGGGGTCACCTGCTCGTAAGCATGGGCCGCCCGCAAAATCATCTCTTCCTCGAACGCCCGCCCGATCAACTGCATCCCGATCGGCAGACCGCCGCTGCTGAACCCGCACGGCAGCGCGATGGCCGGCAGCCCTGCGAGGTTGACGGAAATCGTATAGATATCCGAGAGGTACATCTGCAGGGGATCGGACGCCTTCTCCCCCAACTTGAACGCCGGGGTGGGCGTCACTGGCGTGACGATCACGTCCACATCCTTGAAAGCCGCGTCGAAGTCCCGTTTGATCAACGTCCGAACCGCCTGCGCCTTGCCGTAGTAGGCGTCGTAATACCCCGCGCTCAACGCGTACGTTCCCAGCATGATCCGGCGTTTGACCTCGGCGCCGAATCCCTCTTGCCGTGTGACCAGGTACTGCTCCAACAGATCCTTGCTCCCGCTCGCGCGGTACCCGTAGCGCACGCCGTCGTACCGGGCGAGGTTCGAGCTGGCCTCCGCCGTCGCCACGATGTAGTAGGTGGCGACCGCCGCGCCCGTCATGGGCAGCTTGATCTCCTTGATCTCGCCGCCCAATTCCTTCAGTTCCTCGACGGCGGTCCGCACCGCGGATTCGACCTCCGGGTGAAGACCTTCCGCGAAGTATTCCATCGGCACCCCGATCCGGATGCGACGCAAATCCTTCCGCTTGAAGGCCCGGGTGAAGTCGGGCACCGGAACGTTCGCGGATGTGGAGTCCTTCGGATCGTGGCCCGCGATCACGTTGAGCAGCATGGCGGCGTCCGCCACGGACTTGGCGATGGGACCGATCTGGTCCAGCGACGAGGCGAACGCCACCAGGCCGTACCGCGACACCCGCCCATAGGTCGGCTTGAGCCCGACGACTCCGCACAGCGCCGCCGGCTGGCGAATCGACCCGCCGGTATCGGAGCCGAGGGCCGCCACGCACTCATCCGCCGCCACCGCGGCGGCCGAGCCGCCGCTCGATCCCCCCGGCACGCACTGGAGGTGATAGGGATTGCGGGTCGGCCCATAGGCCGAATTCTCGGTGGACGACCCCATCGCGAACTCGTCGAGGTTCGTCTTGCCGATCAGCAGCGCCCCGTGCGCCCGGAGCTTCGCCACCACGGTCGCGTCGTAGGGCGGCACGAAATGCGAGAGCATCTTCGACGCGCACGTCGTCGGCAGCCCTTCGGTACAGATGTTGTCCTTCACGGCGATCGGCATGGCCATCATCGGCTGCGTCTTTCGCCAGCCCTTCAAGGACTCGTCCAACCGCTCCGCTTGGGCCGCCACCGCGCCCTTGGCGGTCGTGATGTACGCCTTCACCTTCGGCTCCACCTGGTTGATCCGCAGAAAGTAGGCGCGCACGATCTCGCGCGCGCTCAGTTCGGCGCCGGTGAACTTCGCCTGCAATTCCTGCAGTGTGTATTTGTGCGCGGGGATCATACGGCCGTCTTCTGGGCGATGCGGTTCTTCTCGTCGAGTAGGATGATGCGGGGGCGATGCCGCTTGGCTTCGTCCTCAGGGAAATACTCGTAGCAGAAGATGATGATCTTGTCGCCCACGACCGCCTTCCTGGCCGTCGGACCGTTCAACACGATCTGCCCGCTCCCCCGCGTGCCCGCCATGGCATACGTGGAAAACCGCTCCCCGTTGTTCAAATTCGAAATCACGATGAACTCGTACGGCAGAATCCCCGCCGCATCGAGCAAATCCTCGTCCACCGTCAGACTGCCCTCGTACTCGAGATTGGCATCGGTCACGACGGCCCGATGGATTTTTGATCGCAGCATCTGTCGGAACATGGCTGAACCTCTCTTACTGACGCTCGGGCCGCGGCCCCCTGCGCGACAACGGTGCCGGCCCCTGTTTAGCGCGACTCGATGATTCTCGGAACCCGAAACGCGCCGCCCTCGGCATCCGGCGCGTTCCCGACGGCCTGCTCCACGGAGAGGGACGGTTCCACGACGTCCTCCCGACACACGTTGACCTGATCCAACACCGTCGCAGTCGGGTCGACCCCCTCCGTGCTGATCGCCTTCAGTTGCTCCACATAATCGAGGATCGTGCTGAGCTGCTGCGCGAAGAGCGCCGTTTCCTCCTCGGTAATCCGGAGCCGGGCCAACTTGGCCACCCGCTCCACGTCTTCCTTCGAAATCTGCATCGGCATACTCCTCCAGACCCGACATTGTAACAGAACGCTCCGCGGGGTCGCCTGACCAAACCGCCGACGGCCGCGGTTTGCTCGCGGCTATTCGACCGTCACGCTCTTCGCCAGGTTCCGCGGCTGATCCACGTCCGCTCCCCGCAGGATGGCCACATGGTAGGCCAAGAGTTGCAGCGGAATCGTGAACAGGATCGGCGACAACAGCGGATGGGTATCAGGAATCGTGAACACCGCGTCGGCCGTCATCCCCAGCTCGCGCTCCCCTTCCGCGACCAGCGCGATCACCGGCGCCCGTCGCGCTTTGACCTCCATGAGATTGCTCACGGTTTTTTCATACAACCGATCCCGCGGAGCGAGGACCACCACCGGCATGTCTCGGTCGATCAAGGCGATCGGTCCGTGCTTCATCTCCCCCGCCGCGTAGCCCTCGGCATGGATGTAGGAAATTTCCTTCAGCTTGAGCGCGCCCTCCAGGGCGATCGGATAGTTGATCCCACGGGCCAGGTACAGGAAGTTCCGCTTCTTGTAGTAACGCTTCGCGATGGCCACGATTTCCGCCTCGCGCGCGAGGATGCCCTTGACCAAGGCGGGCAACGCCACCAGCCGCTCGAGCCAGGCTTTGCCGTCCTGCTTGGACAACACGCCCCGTACCCGTCCCAGGTGAAGGGCCAACAAGTAGAGGGCCGTGAGCTGGCCCGTAAACGCCTTGGTGGACGCTACGCCGATTTCGGGCCCACAGTGCGTGTAGAGGACACCGTCGGACTCGCGAGCCAGCGTGCTGCCGACGACGTTGACGATCGACACGACCCGGGCGCCCTTCTCCTTGGCCTCGCGGGCTGCCGCCAAAGTGTCCGCCGTCTCGCCGGACTGCGACACGGTCACGAACAGATCGTTCTTCTCGACGAGCGGGTCGCGATAACGAAATTCGGACGCGATATCCACCTGAACCGGAGTCCGAACCATTTCCTCGAGCAGATACTTACCGACGAGCCCCGCGTGCCACGAAGTCCCGCACGCCACGATCCAGATACGGCCCACGGCGGCGAACTGCTCGTTGGTCAACCCGATATCGGGCAAATCGGCTTCGCCCTCTTCGAACGAATAGCGGCCGCGCATCGTATCGAGGATCGTCTGCGGCTGTTCGTAGATTTCCTTGAGCATGAAGTGCGGATAGCCGCTCTTCTCGGCCGCCGCGGCATCCCAGGTGATCGTCGTTGCCGTGCGCGTCATCGGCCGGCCGTCGCGATCCGTCAGGACGATGTCGGAGGCCGTCACTTCCGCCACATCGCCCTCTTCGAGGTAGCACACATCCCGCGTGTGCTCGAGCATCGCCATGACGTCGGAGGCGACCAACACCGCCCCCCTCATCTTGCCCACGACCAGGGGACAACCGGACCGGGCCGCAACGAGGACTCCCGGTTCCCGCTCGGACATGACGGCGATGGCATAGCTGCCGCGAATCTGCTTGGTCGCCGCCCGCACGGCGTCGCCCAGCTTCATCCCCTGAGTCACGTATTTGTTGATCAGGTGCGCCACGACTTCGGTGTCGGTCTCGGATTCGAACTTGTACCCCTCCCGTTCCAACTGCTGCCGAAGCTGCACGTAGTTCTCGATAATGCCGTTGTGCACCAGCACGCAGCCGCCGGACCGATGGGGATGCGCGTTTTGCTCGGACGGCTTACCGTGCGTCGCCCACCGGGTGTGGCCGATCCCGAGATGGCCGGCGAGTCCCTTGGCCTGCAGGGCGTTCTCCAAATTCGCCAGTTTGCCGACGCTGCGCCGCAGCTCGATCCGGCCGTCCTGCAGGACGGCCACCCCGGCGGAGTCATAGCCCCGGTATTCAAGCCGCTTGAGGCCTCCCAGCAGAAAGGGCACAGCGTTTTCCTGGCCCACGTAGCCGACAATCCCGCACATGCCCTACGTCCTCCCCTTTGTGTGGGCCTTCTTGGCCGAGATCCGCGCCGGGGCTGATTTTTCTCGACCGGCGGCCCTCGCCTGCCTGTCCGCGCCGGAGACGACCGGCGCCGCCCCCGGCGAGAGCAGGGTTCGGCGCTTGGCCGCCCAGCCAGGACGAATCACCTGCGGCGCGCGACCGATCACGAGCGCAGCCGGCGGGACGTCCTGCGTCACCGTCGTCCCCGCCGCGATCAACGCCCCCTTGCCCACGGTCACCGGCGCCACCAACTGACTGTCGCTGCCGACGAAGACCTCGTCACCGATCACCGTCCGATGTTTGTGCGCCCCGTCGTAGTTGCACGTGATCGTCCCCGCCCCGATGTTGACGCCGCGCCCGATCACCGCGTCGCCCAGGTAGCTGAGGTGGTTGGCCTTGGAGCCCTCGCCGAGATCGACCTTCTTCATCTCGACGAAATTGCCCACCTTGGCCTTGCGCCGGACCACGGCCCCTGGCCGCAGATGCGCGAACGGGCCGACGGTCGTGTCCTCCTCCAGCCTGGCCTCCCGCAGCACGCATGAATCCAACACCTCGACGCGGTCCGCCAGGACACAATCCGTCAGCCGCGTATGGGACCTGATCACGCAGTCGTCGCCGACGGTCGTGCGGCCTTCGAGCGTCACCTGCGGATGCAGCACCGTATCGCGCCCGAGACGCACATCGGCGTCGATCCACGTGGTGGCGGGATCGAGCATCGTCACACCGGCGGCCATCCAGGAGGCGCGAAGACGGTCTCGGATCGTGCGCTCGGCCTCCGCCAGTTGCGCGCGCGTATTTACGCCGAGGCCCTCGGAAGCCTCCCGCAGTTGCACCGCCGACACGCGCCGTCCGTCCGCCACCGCCATCGCCACGATGTCCGTCAGATAGTACTCGCCCTGGGCGTTGTTGGGCTGGAGCCGATCCAGCGCCTCGAACAGGAACTCGCCGTCCACCAGATAGGTCCCGACGTTGATTTCGCGCACGGCCGCTTCGGCCGGCGTCGCGTCCCGATCCTCGACGATCCGCAACACCGCCAGGCCCCGTGCGTGCGGATCGCGCGGATCGACCTCGGCGCGCACGACGCGACCGTAGCCGGACGGATCCTCGAGCGACGCGGTCAGAATCGTGACCGTCGCCCCATCCTTGCGATGCGCATCCAACAACTCGCGGATTGTGCCCTCGGTCAATAACGGCGTGTCGCCGTTCAGAATCAAATAGGCTTCCGGTGCACGACTCGCCGCCGCGAAGACGGGGCGCGCCTGCATCACCGCATGGCCGGTTCCCAATTGCCGGGGCTGGTCGACGACCCGCACGCCCGCGCGCCCTGCCAGCACCTCGCGGACGCGATCGCCCTGATGGCCGACGACGACGGCCACGCCCGCGTCTCCGAATCGCTCCGCCAAGTCCACGGCATACAGCACCATCGGCCGGCCGGCGACCGGATGAAGCACCTTGCCGAGCTTCGATTGCATGCGCTTGCCGAGCCCGGCCGCCATGACGATGACGCCGAGTCCCTGGCGCTCCGGTGCTCTCGATTGATTCATGCTGTTCCCTCGATGCCGTGGTCCCGGACCCGGGGCTATGCGCTCGGCATGCCGACGCCGGGTTGTTTGACTTTCAGGTGCGACCAGGACGCGGCTCCGCCCCCGCGCGCCTCCTGCCCGTCGGACGAATAGAGCCCGCCGGACACGATCAGTTTCATCGCCTCTTCGACCGTGATATCGACCGGCGTCACCTCCTGCTCGGGGACCAAAAGGAAATACCCGGAGGTCGGATTCGGAGAAGTCGGCACATAGACATTGACCAGCGGCTCGCCGCTGACGGATCGCGCGTCACTGCGGCTCGCCCCCGTCACGAACGCGAAACAGTAATGCCCGTTCTTTGGAAACTGAATCAAGACCACGCGCCGATAGTTGCCGCGTTCGCCCGTCGACAAGACGTCCATCATCGCCTTGATCGTGGAGTAGATCCCGCGCACGACTGGCACGCGGTGCAGCAAATCCTCCCACCAGCGGACAATGCGATGGCCGATGACATTCGTCGTGAAAATCCCGGCCGCCAGGATGAGGAGAATGAGCGCCGCGACGCCCAGCCCCGGCACATACGAGCCGGGAGTCAGCACATTGGCGACCAGATCGCCGAGAATCCCATCCACCGCCACGAACAACGTCTTCAGAATGAGGACGGTGCCCCAGATCGGGGTGATCACCAGTAGTCCGGTCAGAAAGTAGCGTTTGAGGGCGGCCTGGATGGTTCTCATGGGGAGAAATATTAATGAGTGCTCATCATACCGGGTTCGAAAGAGGAGCCGCAAGCATTTTCTTGCAAATTTTCAGGTACTTGGACTAGGATGGCGGCCGGCATTCCATGAAAAAAACCCCTGCCAGATTCCGACGAAATCCCGGACCCACCCGGGGCTTCTTCATCACGTTCGAAGGCATTGAGGGGAGCGGTAAATCCACCCAGTGTCGCTCATTGGCCGCCTGGCTGCGAAACCAAGGCTACCAGGTCCTCGAAACACGGGAACCGGGAGGCACGCGCCTGGCCGAGCAGCTCCGAGCCTGCCTGCTCGACCGGACCGAGGAACCCGTGACGCCGTGGACGGAAGCGCTCATCGTCCTCGCGGCGCGCAGCCAGCATGTGGATCAGGTGATCCGACCGGCATTGGAAATGGGCGCGATCGTCCTCTGCGACCGATTCCTCGACTCCACCCTGGCGTACCAGGGATACGGACGTGGGCTGGACCTTAGACTGCTGGCCCGTATGAGCGAGATGGCGGCGGGCAAGTTGTCCCCCGACCTGACCTTCCTCTTCGACGTGCCGGTCGCGATCGGACTGAGGCGGCGCCATCACAACCAACTGCAGATCAATCGCATCGATGCGGAGTCGCTGCAATTCCACGAGCGGGTTCGGCGGGGGTTCCGGGCCCTGGTCAGGCGCCACCCGCGCCGCATCCGACTGATCGACGCCGACCGGCTGCCCGACGTGATCAGCAAAGACGTGGAACGTCTCGTGGGCGAACGTCTGACCAGGCGTCGCCTTGCGAGGGCGCGATGACCGGCCGTCCGTCTCACCCGCTGCGGAGCTGAGCCCATGCCATTTGACGATGTCGTCGGACATGACCGGGCCAAGGCGCTCCTCCGCGCCGCGATCCAGCACAACAGGGTCGCGCACGCCTACTTGTTCCATGGGCCCGAGCGCATCGGCAAACGACGGCTCGCTGTCCGCTTCATCCAAGCCATGTGCTGCGACACCCCGCCCGGCCCGAGCGGCCCGGACGCCTGCGGGCGCTGCCGCTCCTGTCAGCAGATCGAACAGGGCAGCCATCCCGACCTCTGCCTCGTGGCCCCCGATGCGAGTGGTGCGACCCCGCGTATCAACATCGAGGCCATTCGCGAGCTCGAAAGCCGCCTAATCTACCGTCCGCTGATGGCGGAGCGAAAATTCTGCCTGATCGACGACGCCGACTGCCTCAACATCGCGGCGGCGAATGCGCTCCTGAAGACCCTCGAAGAGCCCCCCGGCTACGCCATGCTCATCCTGATTTCGGGCCGCCCCTTCGCGCTCCCGGCCACGATTCGCTCGCGATGCCAAAGCTTGCGGCTCAGCGCTCTGTCGCAGGTCCAGACACGCGCCGCCCTCGCGGCCGCGCGCGGGCTGTCCGATGCGGACGCCCAGTTGCTCGCCGCGGTGACCGAAGGCCGGTTGGGCGAGGCGCTGACGACGGACCTGACGACGTTGCGGGAGCGACACGAGGCCGTCGCCGCCCTGACGTCGCCGCAGGCGTTGCGCTCAGTCTCGACGATTCTCACCGCCGCGGAGACGCTGGCCAAGGGGGAGGAGTCCGCCAGCGAAGTGATGGATCGTCTGGCCTCGTGGATTCGGGATCTCGTGCTCACGCACGTCGGCGTCGAGCCGGCTGAACTCACGCACCCGGGCCACGAGACTCAATTGCGCGCCGTCGCGCAGCAGGCGGACCTCGACATTCTCCTGGAGGTGCTCCACGAGATCGACGGATTCCAACGCAACAGCACGCGGAACCTCAACCCGCAACTCATGCTGGAGCACATCCTGCTCCGGCTGCGTGACGCCACGGGCCCGACGTCCGCCGCCCGGTAGCATTCCGCGGCCCGCTCCTGTTATCTTTCGTCATCGATCCATGTCCGACCCGTTCTACATCACCACGCCTATCTACTACGTGAACGACGTGCCGCATATCGGGCACGCCTACACCACTGTCGCCGCCGACGTGCTGGCCCGGTATCATCGGCTCCGCGGGCGCGACGTGTTCTTCCTCACCGGCGTCGACGAGCACGGCCAAAAAGTCCAGCAGGCCGCCGCGAAAACCGACATCGAACCCAAAGCCTACTGCGACCAGATCGTGCCGCGATTCAAGACCCTTTGGCAGCGGCTGCACATCTCGCACGACGGCTTCATCCGAACGACGGACGCTCAGCACACGACTATTGTTCAACGATATCTTCAGCTCCTGTTCGATAAGCAATTGATTTACAGCGATCAGTATACGGGCTGGTATTGCACATTCGACGAACGGTTCTGGACCGAAAAGGACGTTGAAGGAGGGGTCTGCCCCGACTGCAGACGGCCGGTGGAGAAGCTGAGCGAGCGCAACTATTTCTTCAAGATGGGCCAGTATCAGGAGCGCCTCATCGCGCATATCGAGGCGAATCCGGAGTTCGTGCGGCCGGAGTCCCGGCGCAATGAAGTCTTGGGGTTTCTCAGAACCCAACAGCTCGGTGACCTGTCGATCTCGCGCCCGAAATCGCGGCTCTCATGGGGCATCGAACTCCCCTTCGACCGCGAGTACGTGACGTACGTCTGGTTCGATGCGCTGGTGAATTACCTCTCCGCCTTGGAGTACCTGGCGCCGCCCGCCTCCACGGACCGGTTCTGGCCCGCGGACGTGCACCTCGTGGGGAAGGACATTCTCACCACGCATGCCGTGTACTGGTCGACGATCCTCATGGCGCTCGAACGGCCGCTCCCACGGACGATCTTCGCGCACGGCTGGTGGACGGTGGAGGGCGAGAAGATGTCCAAGAGCCGCGGCAACGTGGTCGACCCTCACGCCATGGCGGATGAGTTCGGCGTCGATGCGTTTCGATACTTTTTGCTGCGCGAAGTGCCGTTCGGGCACGACGGTGATTTCTCCGTCCCCGCCCTGGTCACGAGGATCAACGGCGATCTGGCGAACGGTATCGGCAATCTCCTGAGCAGAACGGTCACCATGATCGAGCGCTTCGCCGATGGAAGAATTCCGGAGCGCGGAACGAAGGCCCATGCGTGGAACGAAGAGACCATCCGCAAAGAAGTGGAAGCCAGGCCTTTGGTCATGTCCCAACACTTATCGGCCTTCCATTTCAATCATGACCTCGAAAGTATCTCGATGATCACCAGGCTCTGCGATCAGCTCATCGACGAATCGCAGCCATGGAGGCTTCACAAGCAGGCAACGGAGCGCCCCGTCCTATCCAGTGTGCTCAACACCTTGGCCAGGGCCCTCCGAGCCCTTTCCATCTGCCTGTACCCCTATATGCCGCAGACGGCCGACGAAATGCAGCGCCAACTGGGTCTTACGCCGGACTGGTCCAGGCCCCTGCTCGATGAGAAACAAATTTGGCAGGCCCCGATCTCCGGAACAGTCGCCAGGACCGGAAAACCGCTCTTCCCACGCATTCTTTCCGGCTCCGACGCACCGAGCCCGGGGGAGAAGCAGCCAGCCAAGATGGCTAAGAAAGACCGCGCACAGAATGCCTCATACGCAGAAGGAGCGAAGACCGTGACCGACACGCCGACGCCAGCGACCCCTCAGGCCACAGCACCCGCCGCGGCCGCGACGCCGACGGCGGCCGTTTCATCCGCGCCCGTCGCGCCCCCGCCCCCCGCGCAGATCACGATCGATGAATTCATGAAAATTCAATTGAGAACGGCCAAGGTGCTCACGGCCGAACGTGTGCCGAAATCGGAAAAGCTCATCAAACTGCAGGTCGACCTCGGCGTCGAGCAACGCCAAATCGTGGCTGGCATCGGCAAGAAGTACGAGCCCGAATCCCTGGTCGGCAAGATCATCGTGATCGTAGCCAATCTCAAGCCTGCCAAGCTGATGGGTATCGAATCGCAGGGCATGGTCCTCGCCGCCGGCGACACCGACGTGCGCGGCCTCGTCACCATCGCCGAGGACGTGGAACCGGGGACCAAAGTGAAATGACGGCCCGTGAACGCATCGCGGCACTCGGGTTTCTGCTCCTCGCTTCCCTGCCCCTCCTCGCAGGCCCGCTTACGGGCCATGCCCAACTGCCGCCCAATCCGGACCAGCCGCTCAACGAAAAGTTGGCGACCAACTTGACGATCCGCGTCGTCGGACATGGGGCGATGGCGTTGGGGCGCGAGGTCGGTGGAGCCCGAATCACCATCACGGACGTGGCGACCGGCGAGATTCTCGCCTCGGGGTTGCAGCAGGGCGAGGCCGGCGATCAGAATCTGATCATGCGCACGCCGCATCTCATGCGCGAGCCGATCTACAGCACCACGCCGGGGGCCGCCTTCACGACCACCCTCTATCTCGATAAACCGACGCAGGTTGAAATTGCCGCGCACGGCCCCTTGGGCTACCCCGGCGCGCAGCAGCGGATCGTGCAAACCCTGTGGTTGATTCCGGGCCAACACTTGACGGACGACGGCATCGTCCTGCAACTGTACGGCTACATCGTGCGGATCGAAGCCCCGCCCCAGGGGGAATCGCTGATCGCGAAAGACGACGTGATGCTACGGGCCTCGGTTCGCACGCTGTCGGGTACGCCGGTGCGCCCTCACGGCGACTGGGACGCGCGGGCCGTTTCGATCTTCGGGGAAGTGATGATCGGCGACCGCGTCGTCGAGCGGCTCCAGATGTTTTTTTCCGGCGAGCGGAACCAGTTCGAGGCGCCCTTCTTCGTCCCCAAGGTGCAGGACGCCCCCGACGGCCTGACGCTGCGCGTCGTGGCCGCTAACGCGGCGGACGGCAACGTCGGCGTGGCGGAGGCCAAGTACCCGGTGCTCTCGGAACGACTGCGCCCGCAAAAACCCTAGCGGGCCGGCCCCGGAACGCGCGGCGATCGATCCGTAACCCGCCGCACAGTCACCGGACGGCTCGCGCGGGAACCGAAAGGTCTCGGAACTCGCGATGGACCCCAAAGCCAGACAGTTCTCGCTCTGGTACATCATCCTCGCCTTTTGGCTGCTCCTGCTGTTCCAGACGTTCGTCACGCCCATCCTCGGTCCCCAGGAAGTCTCCTACAGCGAGTTCAAGAAAGCCGTCGCCGAGGGCAAGGTTTTCGAAGTCGCCATCTCCGCGAACAAGATTCACGGCCGCGCCAAGGAAGGCACCTTCGAGCGCGACACGGATCTGTTCGACACCGTCCGCGTCGAGGACCCCGACCTGCTCCGGGAATTGTCCGAGCACCAGGTCAAAGTCACGGGGGTGATCGAAAGCACCTTCCTCCGAGATCTGCTCTCGTGGGTCATCCCCGCGGTGATTTTCGTCGGCCTCTGGTGGATCATCCTGCGACGCCTCGGCCAGGGTCAGGGCTCCTTCATGACGGTCGGCCGGAGCAAGGCCAAGATTTATATGGAGCGCGAAGTCAAGGTCAGTTTCGCGGACGTGGCGGGCGTCGACGAGGCGAAGCAAGAATTGCAGGAAGTCATCGAGTTCCTCAAGACCCCGGAGAAGTTTCAGCGCCTGGGGGGCAAGATTCCGAAAGGCATTCTCCTGGTCGGCCCACCGGGCACCGGCAAGACCTTGCTTGCGAAAGCGGTCGCCGGCGAGGCGGCCGTGCCGTTCTTCTCGATCAGCGGCTCGGAGTTCGTGGAAATGTTCGTCGGGGTGGGCGCGGCGCGCGTGCGCGACCTGTTCGAACAGGCGAAACAGAAAGCGCCCTGCATCATCTTCATCGACGAGTTGGACGCTCTGGGCAAGGCCAGGGGCATGGGGCCGATGGCGCACGAGGAGCGGGAACAGACGCTCAACCAATTGCTGGTCGAAATGGACGGGTTCGATACCAGGGCCGGCGTCATTCTGATGGCCGCCACGAACCGCCCCGAAATCCTCGACCCGGCGCTGCTTCGGGCCGGACGGTTCGACCGGCACGTGCTGGTGGACCGTCCGGACAAAGCCGGCCGGCTCGCCATCCTGAAGGTGCACGCGAAGAAGGTCAGCCTCAAGTCGCCGGAGGATCTGGAGGTGATCGCCAGCATGACGCCCGGGTTCGTCGGGGCCGATCTGGCCAACGTGATCAACGAAGCGGCGCTGCTCGCGGCCCGTCGCGGGAAAGACGTGGTGGAGGCCTCCGAATTGCAGGAGGCGGTGGAGCGCGTGATCGCGGGCTTGGAGAAGAAAAACCGCGTGCTCAACAAGATGGAAAAGGAGCGGGTGGCGCACCACGAAGTGGGCCACGCCCTCGTGGCCATGGCCATCCCCGGCGCGGACGCCGTGCACAAGATCTCGATCATCCCGCGCGGCATCGCCGCCTTGGGGTATACGCTCCAGCTACCTACCGAGGACCGGTTCCTGATGACCAAGGCCGAGCTCAAGAACAAGATCGCCGTCCTCCTTGGGGGCCGCGCGGCGGAAGAGCTGATCTATCAGGAAGTGTCCACCGGCGCCCAGGACGATCTGCTCAAGGCCACCGACATTGCCAAGAGCATGATCAAGACCTACGGCATGTCCGACAAACTCGGTCAGGTGAGTTTCGATCGAGAGCGCCAACCGCTCTTCCTCCAAACGGGCCAGCCGTCCGCCCCCGGAGATTACAGCGAGGAGACGGCGCGCGAGATCGACTGCGAGATCCGCAGGCTCATCGACGAGCAATACGCGCGCGTCCAGGCGATCCTCCGGAACCAGGAGCCGGTGCTGCGGCGGGCGGCCGGCGTCCTGCTCGCGAAGGAAGTCATCACCGGCGAGGAGTTACGCGCCATCATCGCGGCCGCCCGGCCGGACGCGGGACGGCCCGCATGATCCGCCATATCCTGTTCGATCTGGACGGCACACTCATCGACACCTGGCGGCTGTACATGGAGGCCTACCGGCAGACCTTCGAGGCATTCTACGGCCGCCCGTTTCACGACTCCGAGACGCTGAACCTGCTGGCGCTCCGCCCGCGCTCCGAAACCTGGTTGCTGCGGAAGGTCTTGGGACGACAGGATCATAGAGATGCGTTCGCCATCTTCCTCGAGCATTACCGGCGCCTGCACGACACCCATTTCGACGGCGCCTATGTCGGCGTGCCGGACATGCTGAGCACCCTGCGGCGCGCGGGCTATCGACTCGGCATCGTCACGGGAAAAAGTCGCGAGGCCTGGACGATCACCGAGGCGAAAGCCGCGCTCCTACCCTTCGACGTGGTGGTGACCGAAACCGAGGTCCGCCAACCAAAGCCCGACCCGGAGGGCCTCCTCGCCGCCGCGGCAGCGTTGACCGGAACCGCCGGCGACACGGTGTACGTGGGAGATTCGCTGCTGGACGGCGAGGCCGCCGCCGCGGCGGGATTACCATTCTGGGCCGCCGCCTGGGCGAAGGGCTTGGCCGAACTGCCGGATTTCACCCGCAACGCGCGTGAGCATGGAGCCACGCACGTCCTTCGGCGTCCGGACGAGCTGATCGCGGCGCTTGCCGGCTCTGCCGGCGGCGAGGGCGCGCGCCCGCAGACCGCCGATACGGCAATGCCCCCAGCCGGAAGGAGCCACCCATGACCATTCGCTCACGCGGACCCGTCTCCTGAGCCTGTGTCTCCTCCTGACGTTCGGATTGCTGCCGGGGCTCTCGGGTTGCGGCCACGAGGACGGGCATCACCACCGTCGTCCCGAGAACATCCAGGAGTATCTCTCCCACCTGGACCGTGCGGAACGAGACCAGTACCAAAAACCCCAGGACGTCATCGCAGCGCTCGACCTGGCGCCGGGCATGGCCGTCGCCGATCTCGGCTCCGGATCCGGCTATTTCACCCGGCGGTTCGTCGACGCCGTCACCGAGCGCGGCCTGGTGTACGCGATCGACGTCGAGCCGGAGATGCTGGACTACGTCAAGCGGAGCCTGGAGGGCAGGCAGGCGTCCCATCGCGTGGAGTATGTACGGGCGGCGCCCGACGATCCCAAGCTCCCCCCGCAGTCCGTCGATCTGATCTTCATCTGCAATACCTACCATCACCTGGAGCATCGACCTGGGTATGTCGCCAAGCTCAAAGCGGCGCTCAAGCCGGGCGGCCGCGTCGCCATCGTCGATTTTCACCACGACGAGCGTTCAGGCAACGTGGGGTTCCCCAGGCGCCATCTCGTGTCCCGCGACACGGTCCTGGCGGAAATGACCCAGGCCGGCTACAGCCTCGCCAGAGAACATACGTTCCTCCCGCGACAATACTTCTTGGAATTCAGGCCCTAGCCCGTCGGGCGCCGGCCCGCCGAAGCCCGCGCCAGGAGCTTCCGCTCAGACGCGAACGGCGGGCGCGATCTCGGTCCGGGGAATGGTGAAGTAGAACCGGCTGCCTTCCCCCGGCTCGTTCTCGACCCAGATGCGGCCTCGGTGCAGCTCGACGAAGTGTTTGGCGATCGCGAGTCCGAGACCGACCCCGCGCGGTTCGCCGGAGGACGAGGCGCCCCGATAGAACTTGTCGAACACATGCGCCGCCTCTTCGGGGGGAATACCGCACCCGGTGTCGCTGACGCAGACCTCCACGAACCCGGGCTCACCCGCGCGGGCGGTCACGGAGACCGCGCCGCCGGACGGCGTGAACTTGCACGCATTCTGGACCAGGTTGGTCAAGACCTGCGCCAGCTTGTCGCCGTCGGCCCACACCGCCGCGTCCGGCGGCTCGACCGTGGTGCGAAACGCCAGCCCCTTCTCGCGCATCAGCGGCTGGAACGTGTCCATGAGACCGTGAATGACCTCGGCGACGGGCAGCGTCTTGCACGCCAGCCGCATCGTGCCGGCCTCGATACGGGACAGATCGAGCAGATCGTGGATCATCCGGACGAGACGGTCGATGTTGCAGCGGATGCGCTCCAGGTAGTGCCGCTGCTTGTCGGTCAGCGGGCCGCCGATCCCGTCCAGGAGATTCTCGACGAATCCCCCGATCGCCGTCAGGGGCGTCCGGAGGTCGTGCGAGACGATCGAAACGAACTCCGATTTTCTCAGGCTCAGCGCGCGCAATTCCGCATTGACCGTTTCCAGTTTCGCGTACAGCGCCTCCGTCTGCGCCGCCTTCGCGTCGAGCTCGCGCGCCTGCCGATGAATCCGCAATTGATTCTTGATCCGCGCCAGGAGTTCGTCCTCGCTGAAGGGTTTGCTCACGTAATCATCGGCCCCGGCTTCGAGGCTCTCCACGCGGCTCTCGGCGCCGGCATGCGCGGTGAGCAGAATCACCGGAGTCGTCCGCAACGCGTCCTCCGAGCGAATGGCCACCAGAAGATCGCGCCCGCTCATGACGGGCATCATCACGTCCGCGACGACCAGAGACGGCCGCAACCGTCGGACCTTCTTCAGCGCGTCCGCCCCGTCGGCGGCCGTGACCACTCGGTAGACGTCGCCCAGGAGGCGCGCGAGGTACGCGCGCATGTCCTGGTTGTCGTCCACCACGAGCAGCAAGGGCCGGTCCTGGTGATTCGTCTCGCAGGCCGCTTCACCGTCCTCGGGCGACGGACACACGTCCGGAGCCTGAACGGGTACGAGCGACTCGCCCACCTCGACCGGCACCACCGATTGCGCGGCCACGTTTCCGCGCGGGAGCGTGATCGTGAAAGTCGAGCCGGCGCCGAGGGTGCTCTGGACGGCGATGGTGCCTCCGTGGAGGGTCACGATCTCCTTCGCCAGGGCCAACCCGATCCCGGTCCCCTCGAACCGACGCGTCGCGTGGCCCTCCACCTGGGTGAATCGGTCGAAAATGCGGTCGAACTGGTCCGCCGGGATGCCGATGCCGTTGTCGCGGACCGTGATCGTGGCGGAGTCGTCGTCGGCCGCGAGCGAGATCCAGACTTGGCCCAGCTCGGGGTCGCTGAACTTGAAGGCATTGGACAGCAAGTTCGACAGCACCGTGGTCATCTTGCGGACGTCCACGAGCGCGGGGACCGGATGAGCCGGACTCTCGACGTGGACGCGCGGCCGTTCCGACGATTGGAAATTGGCCGCCACATTCGTCATCAGCGCGCACAGATCGACGCAGGCCGTTCGGAGCTCGGCCCGCCCGCGCTCAAACCGGGCAAGTTCCAGCAGTTCGTTGATCAGGAACAGGAGGCGCGACGTGTTGCGCAGCCCCGACTGGACCACGGCCGCCATCTCGTTGTCCAACGGCAGCTTGCGCAGGGCGGTGAATGCGGCCAGGCTCAGCGTGAGCGGGGTGCGCAGTTCGTGGTTGACGTTCGCGAAGAACTGATCCTTCAGCCGGTCCAGTTCCAGCAGCTTCTGATGGGACGCCTCCAGCTCCTCCCTGGCGCGCCGTTCCGACAATCGTGCCTCGAACTCGGCGACTTGGAGGCGCTCGTAGAGCAAGGCGGAAAACACGCAGGCGACGCAGGTCCACACGAGGAAGAACGAATTCTGCCAGGCGGCGGCCAGGGAGCCCGGAGCCGGGAGAGCCAACAGGTTGAGGCCGTAGTAGGCGAGCAGCGATCCCGCTTGAGCCGCCAAATGGCTGAGCCAGAAGACGGGCACGATCACGGCCGCCGCGAGAAAGACCAGATTCAAGCCGCTGTAATAGGGAGCGGGAAACCCGCCCAAGTGGACCGTCATCTGCGCGATGCACAGGTTCCCGATCAACACGAACGCCATGAGCGGAACCTGCGGCGGCACGCCGGCGCGGCGGCGCACGAAGGCGAAGAATACGAGAAGATAGCCCGCATGAAGAACAACGCGAAGGACCAGGAGCGCGCGCCAATGATCCCGGTAAAAGAGAAAGTCCGACAGCCCGAACACCGGATTGGCCACGAGGCCGAGCAGGTACAAAGTCCGGAGACGGTCCCAGGCGAAATCGTCACGCCAATCGGCATAGGAAGAGGCCCGGCCGATCTTGGCTTCACCCTGGGAACCAACGCTCGGTTCGCCTGGTGACGGAATGGACACGTCGCGCGAGAGACCCAGCTCGGACATCGACTCTCTCCGAGAATCGGCTGTGACCGCCAGTGGGTATCCACCAAGCAAACGTGCCTAGTATTGTGGCACGAGCCGTTCGCCGTCCCTCAGGGCTGATCGGCCCTAATCGAACTTTTCGGTTAGGCCGCCACAGCATTCCTCCGCAGAAGGCGGCGCGTGCCGGAAACCGGCGCCGATTCGCCGTCCGGTTGATATTGTCACCCGGATAGCGTAAGCGTCGGCGGATCTCCATGACTTCGGACCGCCCACAGACCCGCGCTCCCAGGCTGCCCCTCTACACGCAGGTCCTGATTGCCGCGGCAGGCGGCGCGACGCTGGGCAGTGTCTTCGGACCGGATCCGTACCTCGGTGACCTGGGCAACGCGCACCTCGGCTGCCTGGGCCTCGTGGTCATCTCCCTCCTCAAGACCCTCGCCATTCCGCTGATCTTCTTCGCGATTCTCGACGCCTTCCTGCACACGGCCCTCCCGTTGCGGCGAGCCCCTCGGCTGATCGTCATCTGCCTAGTCAATGTGACCGTCGCGATGGCGATTGGACTGGGCATCATGAACACGTGGAAACCGGGCCTCGCCTGGCAGGGCCACGTGGACGAACTGCTTCAGCTCATCCCGGAAGCGTCGAATCAGGGAGGCGCGGAACCGGCCTCTGCGGAGAATCCCACGTCGAGCCGACCCGATCCGCCGGAGGCCTCGGATGCATCGGCGACCTCCGGTCGATCGGGAATCCTGTCGCTGGTGGCCGGGACCACGGTCATCACGGTCGTGCTCCTGGCAATCGTCTTGGGGACCACTCTCCGTCAAGCGCGGACACGCTGGGACCCGACGGAGCGGGGCCTGGTGCGCCTGCTCGCGCGCGGCATCTCCGGCGCCTATCGCGCGCTCATGCGAACGCTCGACTGGATCATCCGACTCGTCCCCCTCGCGGTATTCGGCGTGCTCGCCCAGATCGTCGGAAAGTCGGGGGTGGGCGTGCTCTCCCTGCTCTGGGTCTTCCTGACCGCCACGATGCTGGGGTTGATGGTCCATGCGCTCCTGTACTATCCGATGGTCGCCTGGCTGGTGGGGAAAAAACCGCCCTCGGTGTACGTGGGCCGCGGGGCCGACGCGATCCTCACCGCCGTCTCCTGCAACAGCAGCCTCGCGACCGTCCCGATCACCCTCCGTTGCCTCGAGCGCATGAAGGTCTCCCCGGAATCCTCGCGCCTGGCCGCCTGTGTCGGGACCAACCTCAACAACGACGGAATCACCCTGTACGAAGCGATGGCGGCGCTGTTCCTGGCGCAGGCGCTCGGCTACGATTTGTCGATCATCGGTCAGTTGCTGATCGTATTCGCGTCGGTCGTGGCGGGGGCCGGCGTCGCGGGCATTCCGGAAGCCGGGCTGGTGGTGTTGCCGCTGGTCCTGTCGGCCGCGGGATTGCCCGCTCAGGTGATCGCCGCGGCCATTCCGCTGATCATGACGGTCGACTGGATCATCGCCAGGGCGCGCTCGGGCGTGAACGTGATGAGCGACATGCTCGTGGCCATCCTCCTCGATGTGGAGCGGGAGCCCCGGCCCGGCCTCGAAGCACGACCGCTCCCCTGCCCCGCGGTTGCGGTCGAAGCGAAGGCCGCGCCGCCCGCCGAGTAAACGCTGCCCCAGGCATTGTGCGCGCCGTCCGGACGGAGTACACTTTGTTCGTAGACCGATGGCGTGCGCGAGGCAGATCGCATCGCGCGATGCCTCGAACCTGCTGCTCCCATGCCGGCAAGCCCACAGAAGTCGTCGTTTCGCGCCAACGGGCGCTGCGGAGCCGTCCTCCTGATCTGCGGTCTGTCGCTGCTCATGGCCGTGCCGGCGGCATGGTCGGCTCGCGATCTCCACCTCCCAAAAGAACAGGAAGTCACCCAGTTCGGCGATCTGCAGATTCCCGCCCTCGACCAGAAAAACTGGAAACGCCCGCAAAGCATGTTCTCGTGGATCACGTTGGCCTGTCACTGGGAGGTGCCGGGCGACAGCTACGGCCGACCGGGCTGGTTCACCAACTCGAGGATCGTCCCCGTCAAGCCGGGCGTGTCCGAATTCCCGCCCAGCCAGCAGGCCGTCTACGTGGTCTTCGAAATTCCGTCGCTCGACGCGCCGATGCAGATGAACGCCGACTGGTTTCCGCTCGATCCGGAGGGCAAGCCGGCCGGGCAGGCCATCGGCAAGGACGCGCAATACCTGGACATGAACGAAGGCTATGGCTACCTCGAAATCCGCGCCCCGAAGGACGGGTGGAAGCCGGGCGCGTATCTCGTGAAGATCTACATCAGCAGTCCCGGCCAGCAGATCCACGCGCTCAGCCAAGTCGGGACCATGCGGTTCGTCATCAGCGAGTCCGAACAGGCCGCCCAAGCCTGCGCGGGCGATGCCCCGAACTGAGCGACTCGTTTCCCCTTGCGTCGCACTCCCCCGCCGGCACTCAGCGCTGCGGAGGGAGCACCTGATCAAGCGCCGACCACCGGACCGTCAACGCCGCCTGCGCCTCCGCCAACGAAATCGCGCGAAACGCCACCGCATCGCCGGGGGCCAGTTGGCCGGCCAGGTGCAGGTCCGCCGAGGCCACCACCGCAAGGATGGGATAGCCGCCGGTGGTGTGGCAGTCGGCCATCAACAGGATGGGCTGTTCGTCCGGCGGGACCTGCAGGGCGCCCGGCACGGTGCCGCAGGTCAACAACCGCGACGAGTCCTTGTGCGCCAACCGCGGTCCTTCCAATCGGTAGCCCATGCGATTCGATCGGCTCGACAACGTGTACGCGCCGGACGTCAACGCCCTCAGCGCCGACGCGGCGAACGACGCCTCCTGTGGGCCGGGCACGACCCGCAACAGCGGGGCGCGCGAATAACGGGGCCGGACCCGGTCCGGAAGCGCGCGGGCGCGCTCCGCAGGATGGCCGGAGGAAGCCGGCCCGCCGACCAGCAGGTCACCGGCCGCCAACGCGCGCCCGGCCAGTCCTCCGATGCGGCTGGCCACGTGCGTGGCGCGGCTCCCCAACTCCATCGGCACCTCGAAGCCGCCTGCAACGGCGAGATAACTGCGCGCGCCGGCACGCCGAGGCCCGAACGCCAGCCGACTGCCGGCGGCCACGCGCACAACGGTCCAGAGCGGTAGGGCGCGCCCGTCCAATGAGGGCGTGAGATCGGCGCCGGTGATGGCGATCGTGGTGGCCTGTTCAAACAGCAGCTCGGGGCCCTTGAGCGTGCATTCGACCACCGCGGTGTGGTCGGCGTTGCCCACCAGCCGGTTGGCGATCGCGCAAGCCAGCCGGTCCATGGCGCCGCTCACGGACACGCCGAACTGTTGCGCCCCATACCGCCCGAGATCCTGAATCGTGGTGAACCATCCCGGCTTCACCACTCGAATCCGTGCGGTCGGTCTCCGACTCATCGCCGGGTTGGTCCCCCGGAAGGGAGCGGAGGCGCGAGTCGCACACCCGCGTCCCCCAGCGCCCGCCGCACCACCTGCGCGAGCGCCACCGCCCCGGGCGTATCGCTGTGTAAGCAGATACTCTCTGCGTCGATCGGGACCGGCACGTCGTCGATGCTCGCCACCGCCCCCTCGATGATCCCCCGAATCTGGCGTCGCACCGCCTCGTCGCCGGTCAGCACGGCGCCGCGTTCCGAGCGAGGCACCAAGCTTCCGTCGGCGCGGTACGCGCGATCGGCAAAGGCCTCCTTGACGACAGTCAGTCCGGCGCCGCGCGCCACATCGACCAGGGCGGAGCCGGCCAGCGCATAGAGCCGGAGTGCGGGATCGATCCGACGCACACCCTCCACGAGCGCAAGCGCCACATCCGGATTCTTGGCGGCCATCGTGTAGAGGGCTCCGTGCGGCTTCACGTGAGCGAGCGCCAAGCCCTCGCCTGCCAGAATCTCCGCCAGCGCCCCCACTTGTTCGAGGATCAACGCGGTGACCTCCTGAGCTGTCACGCGGCGTTCGACCCGGCCGAAGTGGGCGGAGTCCGGCCACCCCGGATGCGCGCCGAGCGACGCGCCGTGCCGAGCGGCCAGGCCTGCCGTCCGCCGCATCGAGTCCGGCGAACCGGCATGTCCACCGCACGCGATGCTGACCGACGTGATCAGCGGCATCATCGCCGCTTCGACGGCGAGCCCGCCCGCTGTGACCGCTTCCCCCATATCGCTGTTCAAGTCAATCCGCGTCAGCATCGGAGGCTCGTTCGAGGCGGTCATACTCCCGTTCGACGACCGGCTCGAAGGTGACCACGTCGCCGGGACGAAGGAGGAACGGTTGCGCCTGTTTCCGACGAAACAGCCGGAGCGGAGTCCGCCCGATGATGCGCCAACCACCGGGCGTCGAGATCGGGTAGATCCCCGTCTGGTTTCCGGCGATCCCGATCGAACCGGCGGGCACCGAAGTGCGCGGCGTGGAGAGCCGCGGCATGGCGATCGGCTCCGGCACCGTGCCCATGTACGGAAAGCCGGGGCTGAACCCGAGCATGTACACCCGGTAGGAGACCGACGTGTGCAGGGCGACGGCGGCCGCTTCGGAGAGTTCGGCGAAGGCCGCAACCTCGGCCAGGTCCGGACCCCACTCCCCTCCATACAGCACTGGAATACGATGCCGCGCGCCAGCCGCGACCGCCCCATCGAGGCCGACCGTGAGCAGACCCCGCACGCGCTCCATCAGCGCCTCCACAGGAAGACGCAAGGGGTCGACGTGAACGGTGGCGGCGGCGTACGTGGGGACCACGTCGAGCACGCCGGGCCAGGCCTGCGCGCGCACGGCACCGGCAAAGGCAAGCACACGCGCGCTGAGGAGCGGATCGATGGCGCGGCCGAACTCGACCGTCAACGCCGCGTCGCCGAGCGGCAGGAGGCGACAGGTGTCCAGGAGCGAAAGGGGCGCGTTCGTCATCGTGTGGCACGACCGGGAGCAAGCCGGCGCGGATAACGTACCCGGATCGGCGAGCCTCGTAAAGTAGCCCTCGTACGGCTCACGCCTCCTCGTGCCGGCCGCGACATTGTGATACGATGCGTCCGCGCCGCTCACCGGGCGATCGAGATGATGACGCCGACCGTCACCGCCCGTCCGAATTATCGCTTCCTCTTCCTCGTGGCGCCCGCCCTCGGCGTTCTGCTCCTCGCCGTCGGCCTGTTCGAATCGAGCGCCAACATCACGCTCGACCGGTTTCATTCGCTCGCCGTACACCTGACCCACGGCGCAGCCATGGAGGAAACGCCGCACTTCGATTCGATCCGGTTCCTGGTCGAGGTGAAGGCGCGCTATATCTGGCTGACGACGGTGGTCGTGGTGTTCGTCGTCGCGGTCTACGCCCTGGTGCTCTGCGGGTCCCTGATCCTCCACGCGCATCCGCGACCTCGGCTGTTCGTGATGGGTGCGGTCGGCGGCCTGCTTGTGGCCCTGGGCCTGTGGTTTCTCGCATCCCTCGATGCCACGCATGTGCTCTATCGCGCGGTGTACGGTTTCACCTACGATAACCTCCAGCAGGCCGGACCGGAACGGATCGGCCCCGGGCTCCTGCGGTTTGCGAAGCAGGTGGTGTCCGTCGTGAACGTGCAGGCCGTCATCGTGCCGGTGTTTGTGGTGCTGGCGGCCTGCAGCACGCTGGCGCCGCCCCGCGACGCCGCTCCGCCGAGCCCGCAGTATTGCGCGCTTCAACTGCGACGACCGAAGGACGTGTTGATGGCCGGATCCGCCGTGCTGGTCGCCGGCATTCTGCACATGGGGGCGTGGCTGCGCTGGCCGTCGGCGCTGGTCGCCGACAAGTCCGCCCACGAGGCGGTCCTGGGCGCGGCCCTGGCGATCACGCTGTACTGGGGGGTCACGTTCACGCTCCTCCTCGTGGCGACCTACCTTCCCGCCGCCACCATCCTGGCGCGTCGAGCGCATGCGTTGCTGCTCGACAATCCATCCGGCTTCCGCATCGAGAATCCGGATCAATGGCTCAAGGAGCACGGGCTCTTCCTCACGCTGCAGGATCATCTGCCGCAATTCGGCCTGATGCTGGCGCCGCTCCTCGCCAGTTCATTGAGCTCGCTGCTCCTTGCCCCGCTGAATCCGACCGGGTGACCGCCGCCGTCGCTCGGGCTCCGCACAAGGCGCACGCAATTTCTTGCCCCTCGCGCGCCGCCCGTGCGAGACTAGGCCGATGACGCTTGCGCATCCCCACTATCTCGAGCTCCGGCATCGTCTCTATGCCGCGCTGGTCTTCAACGCCCTGGTGATCGCGGCCGAGTTCATCGGCGGCTGGTGGATCGACAGTACGGGCCTGATGAGCGACGCCGGACACAACCTCATCGACCAAGGCTCGCTCTTTCTGGCGCTCTACGCCCACATGCTCGCGGCCAAACCGGCCACCGAAGCGCGGACTTTCGGCTACCACCGGGCCGGGATCGTCTCAGCCCTGATCAGCTCGCTCGCCCTCCTGCTCACGGCGGCGGCCATCGCGGTCTGGGCCGTCAAACGCTTGATGGATCCGGTCCCGGTGCCGGGCGGCTGGGTGATCGTCATCGCCCTGTTGTCGTTTGTCGCCAATTTGGGAATCGCGTTGCTCTTGCAGCGCGGCGCCGAGGACGACCTGAACATCCGGGGGGCCTTCTGGCACATGCTCGGGGACGCCTGGGTGTCCCTGGGCGTCGTGGCCAGCGGAGTCGCGATCATGCTCACGGGCTGGACGGCCTTCGATCCGCTGGTGAGCCTCCTCGTCGTCGGCGTGATCGCCCGCGGCGCCTGGCCGATCCTTCGGGAATCGGTGGAGGTGCTGCTCGAATCGACGCCGCCTGGGATCAAAACCGCCCACGTTGTCGAGGCCATCGAGAAGATTCCCGGCGTGAAGAACGTCCACGACCTGCACATCTGGGCCGTCGAGCCCCGGCTGGTCATGTTGACCTGTCACGTGACGGTGGAGGGGGACGACACGCAATTGACGAACGAGCTGCTCCACACCATCCGTGGAAAGGTGTCGGCCGAGTTCAGCATCAAGCACCTCACCATCCAAATGGAAACCGAGTGCTGCCATCCCGCCGAGCTGCACTGCAACCTGCACCACCTGACGATCGAGCATCCGGCCGGCGACACACTCCATGCCCACTAGCGGGGGGCTGGGGAGACGCCGGCGATCCCGGCGAGGCGGCGAGACGGAGGCCACGAGGCGCCGCACAGGCAGCGGTGCGGATCACGGGCGAAGGCCCTCATTTCTTTTGGGAATTCCACGTCTCTAGCGTACAATGATCCCAGCGGTGAGAACCGTTCCGCTCGACCGGCCGCGGGCCCGGCGTGGGGCCGCACACCACCAACAGCGCGCCGCCGCTGAGGTCACGCTTGCCCATGAACGCCAGGCCCGACAAACTCACTCACACGTTCCATCTGATCTGGCATCTCGCCCGGCGGGATTTTCAACTGCGCTACGCCGGGTCGCTGTTGGGGTTTCTCTGGTCCGTCGCGATTCCCTTGTCGCAGCTCCTGCTGCTGGTCTTCGTCTTCGGCAAGGTCATCCCCTTGAACATCGCCAACTTCCCCGTCTTCGTCTTCACAGGCCTCCTGCCGTGGAACTGGTTCAGCAGTTCGCTCCTCTCCGCGGGGACGACGTTCACGGACTCCAAGGACCTGCTCCGCCACCCCAACGTCCATCCGGCCATCCTAGTTGTGGTGACGATGCTCGCGCACTTGCTCACCCTAATCGTGAGTTTGCCGGTCCTGTTCTGGATGCTCTATTGGTACGATCTCGCCTTCCCATGGCTCTTCCTCCTGGCCCTGCCGTTGCTGCTGTTCGTGCAAGGCGTCGTCATGGCCGGCCTGAGCCTCATGATCGCCACGGCCAACGTCTTCTACCGCGACGTAGGGCAGATCATCGGCATCCTGGTGTCGCTGATGTTTTTCATCACGCCGATCTGGTACGCGCCGCAGACGAAGGGGGAGTACGGCTTTCTGTTCGAGATCAACCCCATGTCGCTGATCGTGCAAAACTATCGTCTGGTGCTCCTCGACCAACGCTGGCTCGACTGGGCAAGCCTCCTGAACGCCAGCCTGATCGGTATGGGGTTGTTGACCATCGGCTACCTGGTCTATCGCCGGCTCGAGTCCGACGTGATCGACGCCATTTGAGGCGTGCTGTCGCAGGAGCCGGATCGAATGCCGTGCAGCACACACGCAAGCGCAGGCCTCGCTTGAGGAAGAAGGACGGTCCATGCCGAGAGCCGTAGTCGTCGAGCAGGTGTCGAAGCGGTTTTTGCTGCACGACCACCGCCAGCGCACCTTGCGCGAATCGCTCACACGTTTGGTCACCGGGCGGCTGTCGCGCGTCACCACCCTCTGGGCGCTGCGCGATGTCAGCTTCGAGGTCGAGCACGGCACCACGTTCGGCATCATCGGCCACAACGGAGCAGGCAAGAGCACCCTACTGCGCCTCCTCTGCGGCCTGAGCCGGCCGACGAAGGGACGCATCGACACGGATGGCCGGGTGAGCGGCATTCTCGAACTCGGGGGTGGTTTCAATCCCAACCTCACCGGGCGCCAAAATCTGATGACCGCTGGAATCCTGAACGGCTTCACCCCCTCCGAGGTCAAAACTCGGGAGGAAAAGGTCATCGCCTTCGCCGAATTGGAACGGTTCATCGATCAACCGACCCGCACCTATTCCACGGGCATGTATCTCCGGCTGGCGTTCGCCGCGGCCATGGAGTTCGAGCCCTCGGTGCTGGTGTTGGACGAGGTGCTGGCCGTCGGGGACGAGCGCTTTCAGAAGAAGTGCATGGATCGGGTGACGGAGTTGAAGCGGTCCGGCACGACCCTGATCATCACCTCCCATGCGCCCGAGCAGGTCCTGGCGCTCTGCGACGAGGTCCTGGTCCTCGAGGAGGGCCAGGTCGTCATGCAGAGCGATCCTCAAAGCGCCTTGGCCTCCTATCACGATTTGCTGCGCCGACGAACGGAGGCTCGCGCAGCCGGGCTCGCCGGCACGGTCCCGGCCTCCCCGGCGCCCCAGCAAGGGAGCCGGCAGGGCACCCTCGAGGCCGTTATCGAATCGGTGACGCTGCAGGACATCCAGGGGCAGCCGGCAGAGAAACTCGAGAGCGGCCAAGGCCTGCAGATTCACCTGGCCTACCGGCTAGCCCCGGCCATTCACGACTTGGCCCTCCTCGTGGGCATCTACAACGAAACCCATGTGAAGTGCTTCGAAACCTCGATCTCCTCGATGGCGTCCACCTTCGGCACCCTGTCGCCCAACGGCACGGTCGTCTGCACCCTCAAGTCGCTCCCATTGTTGCCGGGCCAGTACTTCGTCAATGTCGGCCTCTATCCCACCGACTGGAGCTTCATCTACGACTACCACTGGCAGATGCATCCCTTCCACATCGCGGCGCAGGAGCGCCGGTACGCGCACTTGTCTGGCGTCATCGCCCTGGAGGCCACCTGGGCCTCGCGCAAGGACCACCCGCCCCCGCGCTGAGTCCCCGACCGCCCCCATCGATTTGTTCCCGAAGCCGACGCGATACTTGCCCGGCCCAGCCGTGAAACCCCGGCCCATGGGAGGGTTGCGGAGGCGTCCCGCTTGTGGCTACCATCGGGGCGATCGCATCGCCTCGCGAGGGAACCGGGCCTCCGCAGCGAATCCATGAATCATCTCATGGTCTGTCGCGAGAATCCGCCCACGCCCGCGGGGGCATCGGCACCTATGTCGACCACCTGCTCGCCTGCTGGTCGAGCATGGGGAAACGGTGCACGTCATCGCTCAGATGTGGGCCGGCGCGGAGCAAGCGATCGAGGAACGGTATGGCGGCCGACTCATCGTGCTTTGGATGGCGCTGCGAAGCCCACGCACCCCGCCTGGCTGCGACGCTGCACCTTCGATCCAGAAGGCGCTACAACGACGAGGCACCGGGCTACGTGGCGACGCTGCAACTGATGCACGGGGCTATTATCGAACACGTGCAGGAGCCGATTCAGGACCCGGGGCGACACCAGGAGCGAGAGAGAGTGAATGGATGCCGTTCGTCGGTCAGGATGGCGATTGCTTGCTGTGGAAGGCAGACGCGATGAACAAGATTCCGCTCGACGCCTATCTGACCGAGCTCGATGGCATACCAGGGTGGTTGTACCCGGAAGATGTCCGGCTTTTTCGACAACTGAATGAGTGGCAGCGACAGGATGGTGTGACTGGAGATCTCTTGGAAATCGGCGCTTACCAGGGGAAAAGCGCGATTCTACTGGGATACTTCCTGCATGAGGGCGAACGATTGGTGGTGTGTGATTTGTTCGAAAAAACTGCACGCACGAATCCCAACAAGGCGGAGATCAACCTCTGGTACCCTGATCTCACTCGTGCGCAATTCGAACGCAACTACCTTCGCTTTCACAATACCTTGCCCCGGGTTGTGGCCTGCTCTTCCACCCGGTTGATCAGGGCAGGGAAGCTCTCCCGCACCTTTCGCTTCATTCACATTGACGGCAGCCATCTCTATACGGTGGTGCAGCAAGATCTTCGCACGGCCAGACGGCTTATTCGGGACGACGGCATCGTGGCGATTGACGACTACCGCTCCGTCCACACACCTGGCGTCGCAGCAGCAGCATGGGAGGCGATCGCTCGGGGGGACCTTATTCCCTTCTGTCTCACTCCTCAGAAAATCTATGGGACACGGGACACACTCAATCGTCACCTCGTGAACCGGCTTACAACATGGGCGCTTCGCTCGGGAGGATACGATGTTGCGGTCGAAAAGGTCCGCGGCCGAGACCTTCTGAGACTCCAACTCAAGTAGTTGATCTGGTCTGGCCCGCCTGTGGATCGGCACGTCACCGCTTCCCGGCGGAAGTGCCCACGATTCCCCCGTCGCCATCCTGTCCGACGAGCATCAAGGCGAGGCCGTTTGGGGGCAATGCCAGACTCAGACTCATCTTCCCTCCCTCCCCCCTCACCTGCCTGATTTCGGCCGCAACCTTGGCTCGCGCAGTCAGTTCCGCCGCCTCGGCGGCGGAGGGTGAGGCCGGGCTCCCCATTCCGACCCAAGCCCGATAGGCGTTCGCGTGTTCGCGATCTACTCGATAGATCTTCACGGGCGCGGTGGGCGCGGCGAGTCCGCGAATGGTCACCTCGACATTCAGCGGATGGCCACCGCTCCGCGGGTCGGCCTCGTCGAAATAGTACAGCACGACTTGCGCTTGTCCCCGTCCGCGCCGTGCGGCGAAGGCCCGCACCGGTGTCCCCGGCCACATCCCCTCCACCGCGATGCGCTCCGGGCCGAGCTTGGCGAGCAACCCGTAGGCATGAAAGATCGGGAGAGGCAGCGGGCGCGTCCCGAAGCGCCGGAAGAGCGGGCGCCATCCGTCGACGAGATCTCCCCACCGGGCGAACAGGTCGACCCGAGCCGCGCCGTACGTCCACATATTGTCGAGGCTGCGGCAGAGGAAGACCGCGTCGTATTCGCCGGACAGGCGATGGTTGGGACGCTCGTCTTCCGGGCGCAACTCCTGCCCCCACTCCGTGTGATGCAGTTCCACGTTCGCCAGTTCCGGATAGGCGCGCGTCATCCCGACCCGTGACCAGTTCTTACCCAGCAGTTCCGTGCTGCTCCCGTAGGCATGCCAGGAGATGAAGTCCATTTTGGTGCCGCGCCGGCCGGTGACCGCATTGGTCCCGTTGGTGACGTGTTCGAGGAACCACTTGAAGAACTGATCGTGTTTCGCAAGGCCCGGTCCGCCGACCTTGAGCCGTTCGTCCGCGGCCTTGACCCCGTCCACGAAGTGGTCGTACAGGCTCAAGAAGCGCGTCATCAGCTCGGGCGTAAACGCGGCATCGACGGCTTCTTTCGGCGCGCCGTCGATCCAGTAGTCCTGCAGATCCGGCTCGTTCCAGATCTCGAAGTACCAGGAGCGGACCTCCTCGCGGCCATATCGCTCAATGAGGTGCGCGGCGGTTTCGTAGCAGAGGTCCCGCCACCGCCTCAGATCCCGCGGCGCGTTGATGGCGCCCCCGCCGTAGTTCCGGACGATCGCTCCCGCCGCCAGCGCGTCGGGCATGAAATCCATCTCCAGAATGGGCTTCAATCCCGCCTTCATCCAAATGTCCACCACTCGGTCCAGATTGTCGAAGTGGTACTGCGGCCGCCCCGCTTTGTCCTCCGTGTAAATCCGGCAGCCCATGACTTCCTCCGGAGGGGCTCCGGGAAGGGCGTCGCTGAAGGTGTTGTGGCAACGCACGTAGCGGAAGGCCTTGCTGGCACGAATGAGGTCCCACATCAGCTGATTCTCCGGCGCGACCGTCGCCGCATACATGGGATCGTAGGCGATGTTGCCCCACAGTCGAGGATCGCAGACACCGACGACCTCGCCCACATCCACCGTCAAGTCGGCGCCGCCCGAGGAACGGGAGAGCCCATCGAAGACACCCAGCCCGTGACATCCGTCCAGGAGGGCGGCGGCCGCCAGGTAGGCGCCTCCGGCGCCGAACTTTTTCAGGAACTCACGACGAGTATTCTGCATTCATTGCCTCCGCACAAGAAACCCGATTGCACTTCGGCTTGGGAGAACGGACGGTATCCCCAATGGGAAGGAAAAGACTCCGTCGCACCGTCGCGTCTGTGTTTCCCTTGGGCTCCGTTCGAGGCGTGGCGGGCACACTCCCTGGCGTGTGGACCCGGGCCGTCGCTCATGCAGCACTATTCGAGCGATCACCGTTCCCGAACTCGAGAAAGGGAATGAGTAAACAGGAGCAATTATATAGGAACGAGTATCTAAGTACCCACGCTCGAAGATGAACAGCTAGGGAATCCCAGACACTTGGACAGGGGTGGGCACGGCCGCACTTACGGTTCCATTACCAATCTGGCCAGAAGTATTCCATCCCCAACACCGCATGGTACCGTCAGCCAGACGAGCACAACTGTGCCCGCCTCCACTGACAACGATGGTGGCCGTCGAAATGCCGGATACGACAACCGGTGTGGTGGCGTTAGTCGTGCTACCGTTCCCTAACTTCCCGTCATCACTGTGCCCCCAGCATCTCACCGTACCGTCGGCCAGCCGGGCGCAGCTATGCAGGGTGCCAACCCCCACCGATGTGGCGCTGCTGATTCCAGTGACGACCACTGGAACGAACGAGTTACTGGTGGTCCCATTCCCCAATTGACCCACATCATTCTTTCCCCAACACTGGACAGTGAAGTCGATGAGGCGAGCGCAACTGTGTCCGCCACCGCCAGCCACGGCGGCCGCAGTGGTAATGCCGGACACCGCAACAGGAACGGCTGAATTGCTCGTGGACCCGTTTCCCAGCTGCCCCACGTCATTTCTGCCCCAGCACCGGACGGTGCCATCGGCCAGGGCGGCGCAGCTATAGTTGAATCCCGTCGTGACGGAGATTGCATTGTTGATTCCGAGAACTTCCACCGGACTCGACGAGTTGATTGTAGTGCCGTTGCCCAGTTGCCCGAAGTTGTTCTTCCCCCAGCAACGCACGGTGCCGTCGACAAGACGGGCACAACTATGGCTATCAGCCCCGCTGGCAACCTGCGTCGCACTGGTGATACCGGTGACATTGACCGCCGTCACCCGATCCGTGGTCGTGCCGTCACCGAGCTGGCCGAATTGATTGAAGCCCCAGCACTGGACGGTGCCATTCGCGATACGCGCGCAACTGAAAATACTGCCCGCTGCAACCGTCGTCGCACCGGCCACCCCCGTGACAACTACGGGGGAGGATGCGCTCACGGTGGTGCCGTTCCCCAGCTCGCCGACCAGATTGGAGCCCCAACAGCGCACGCTACCCCCGGCGAGTACCGTGCAGGTATGGGAATCTCCTATTGCAGGTACAGTCGCACCTGGGGTTCCGCCCGACCCTGGATCAGTCGGATTGGTACCTGCAAATGCCTCGTTGAAATTCGAGGTGCCGTCTCCGTCATCATCAAACTCCCTGTGGACGGCGGTCAGTGTGACTGGCGTGGTTGTGTCCGCTCCGACAGTTGCCGATGCCCCCGCTTGCGCGACCAGGAAACTGTTCGGACCGATTCCACCGGACCGATAGTTAATTTGGAAGGTTCTCAACCCTGCCGGCACATTCGGAACCGTCGCCGTGACGCTCCCATCAGTGTCCACCGCCATGGGAATCCCAGTTTGCACGCCCCAGATATCCAGCGTCGCGCTTTGCCCCGGGACTGCAACTGCCAGCAACACCGATTTGGTTTGCTCGAGCCGGACCTGTCCGGTCGGCTGCTCCGTTTCAGACCCGACACTGCACCCGATGCTGAACGCAAGCGCTAGATAGGCCGTGCAGGTACCGTATCTCCTCATCGAGACCATGCGCGTGTCCCCTTCCTTCCCTCGACCTTCCTCTTCCACGCCATCCACACGTTCGTGGACAAGCGCGTATCTTCCAGTGCGATCATGGCGGAGGCCCAGAGACGGTGACAGTCCCCGTGGGACCTGCGGCCCCTCCACTTGAGCCGCCGCCACCACCCGCGGCGGCGGCGACACCTCCCGCAACCGCCACTGCAACCAGCGTCCAGAACCACCAGGTCTTATAGAACGGCGGCGAGGCCACGGATTCCACCGTTTGAATCGGCGGCAGCGTGCCGCTGCTGTTCTCGGCCATTCCGTTAGTCGATGGCTCCTGAGCATACGGCGAGGTCGGCAGCATCACGTGCATGCTGAAGGCGATGAGCACCACATACAGCACGACGCTGGAGAACCACCGAACGGGCCCGATTGACCTCGCCTCCCACCCCATGTCGCTACCTCCCGATGATCGAATACGGAACGATCTCTTCAATAATGTCGGCTTGGACCAACGAGAGGCCGCCGTAGAACTCAGCCAAGGGAAGACTGCCCTCTGGATCCGTCGCCAACGGTAGCCTAATATGATCCTCCGCCCGCGTGGCCACGAGAATGAAGGCCTCCGAGGCGCGGGCCTGCCCGGATGGCAGTTCCATGATCAGGGAAACTCCCGGCGGAGGGAAAAAGTGGGGGGCATCCGGCAAGACGGACAAAGGCAACCCCATGGCAGGGCCGCCATAGACGCGAACCTTGTCGTCGTCGGTCAGATTAAAGATGGTGACGTGAGCCGGGCGAGTGCTGCGAATCTCGAGTCGCGCCTTCTCGCCGGGAGTGAAGACCGACTTGTTGACCGTTGCCTTGAGGGAGAATCCCGGATCGCGCTTCTCCAGCAGGGGCGATACGCAGGCCCGCAAACTCACCCGTAGAATTGGGATAGGACTCTCCTTCGGCGACGGCTGATAGGACTCGGTCTCCCATCGCAGCACCTGCTCCCGCTTGACGTATCCCTTGACGAGCGTCCGAACAAAATCGCTCGAGAGCGTGTAATCGCGGACGAGCGTCGCGGATATCACCTCGACTCCCAGCGCATTGGCAATCGCGGCAGCCCGTGCCTGCCGAAGGGCGAGTTGGCGGGCCTCCGCGCCACTCAGCACGTCGGCGGCCACACGCCCGGTACCTTCACCTATACGGCAATCGTCCGCGACGGCCGGGTGGAACGGCGGCAGGACGAGTAGGCCCACCAGCCCGGCCGCCACCAACGCCATTCCCATCGCGTGTCCGCGTTGCCTCACCACCCGTCATTCCTTTTCCCACAGGATGAACTGGCGCGCCTCATTGGCGGACGGCCGCAGGACGGGCGACTGCTGCACGTTCTGCAATTTCGCCTCATCCTCCACACGCGGACCTAAAAAATCGTAAATCTCCCCCAACCGCGTCTTTCCCTCCTGCAGCGCTTTCAAAAAGTGGTAGGTGAAGATGCCGTGGCGCTTCTCTCGGGAGGAGGTGCTGATCTGAGTGCCTTGAGCCGCCGACAGCACGGCCAACTGCGGTGCGGCCAACACCGGGTCATCGATTTTCGCCACAGCAGGACGACCCTCCATGATGACCGATCGACCACCCGTGCCGGAAAAACAAGAGTCCATCGCCACCACAATTTGCGGCACCTTGAGCTCGGCCAGCTTGGCATACAAAGCCTTTAGCGGATAGGCTGTCTCCTTTAGGAGCGCGGGGTCGCCGTCATGAGGAACGAGGTAGGCGTCGCCCGTGACGGGATCAGGCGACCCATGTCCGGCATAATACACGAGGACGCGGCTGTCCTTTTGCACTCGACTCGGCAACCAGGAATCCAGGGCGATCTTCATACCCGTCATCGTGGCTCGCTCGTTGAGCAACACTTCGACGTTTCGAGGGGCATATCCTAACGCCCGCAGGTACTTCGCCACGGTATCCGCGTCATCTCTGGCATGACGGGCAGGCGCGAGCTTCTGATAGCGCTCGATGCCGATCACCAATGCCAGGTCGTTGGCCCTGGGTTTGGCCGCAAGCGTGGGGATCCGGTCCACGTCGCTCGGAGGCCCGGACGCCTCGATTTGCAGTTTCCTTTCCAACCGCGAGACCGAGGCTCGACCATATTCCTTCCATTCCGGACGCGATTCCTTCCCGAGGGCGCGCTGCCAAAGCTGAAGGGCCTCTTTTTCTTGCCCGCCTTGCGCCTCCAATGCCAAGGCCAGATTTTCCTGGGCCACGACGTGCTCGCTGTCTTGGGAGAGGATTAGGCGAAACTCCCGTTCGGCTTTCTCGTATTGATTCTGTTGGTAATAGATGGCGCCGAGGTTCAGCCGCGCCTCGGCCATGCTGGGTTGGCCGTCAAGCGCAGCGTAGTAAGCCGCAATGGCCTCGTCGGGCTTCCCTGATTTCTGGAGATCGACGCCCTCTTGGAAACGAGCCAGGTGCGGTGCGGGAGCACATCCCGTAAGCAGGGCACCGAGGAGCAGCAGCGGGATCCAGAGGCTCGATGCGGACTGTAGCTCCTCCAGGGACGGTCTCGCCAAGCCGATTGTCACCATGACTTTTCCCTCCTCGCTTGCTCCGACCAGCCGACTTCGGGACAGGCTGGCGATGGGCCCCGACCCCTTGAGTGTGGAATTGGCCGCGGATTGTGGCTGTTACGACGTCCCGTAGTCAATATGCGTAGGCACTTACGGTCTTGCTTCGATCTTGATGGGTTTCCCGAAACAGGAGCATTTCAGGCATGCGCGGCCCTCCCAATACCGGTATTGTTTCGTCCGCGGCAGCAATTCGTGTATGCTTTCTGAGCATACTGCGGTACGACGGGTTCCGCGCTTATTTCCCTCGGCGACCATGGCCACTGCCATTTTCGACATCGACGTGGAACGAATCCCCGCCGACCTTGCGGGATTATCGGCTTACGGTCAGGCTCTGGTACTGCTCCGACTGCGCGGGCGCCCGGTCGGTCATGCCCGCGTACCCGTTCTGCAGGGCTGCATCCCGGCGGTCACCCTTCGCGACACGATCGTCCAACAGGTCGGCTGGCAGATCTGGAAGCAATGGTTGCACGACTCACTCGACTGGGATGAGGAGGCCGCGACGGTCGCCCTTCCGAGCGGAACCGTCGCGATCTGCACCCGCGATCGACCGGATGACATTCGCCGGTGTCTGACCGCCTTGGCCGCCATGCCGGACGACGGGCAGGAAATCCTCCTGGTCGACAATTGTCCCTCGACGGATGCGACCTATCGTATCGCCCAGGGATTCCCATGCGTGCGCTACGTGCGGGAGGACCTCCCCGGTCTCAACCGGGCGCGCAACCGCGCCATGCGGGAGGCCCGGCACGAAGTGGTGACCTTCATCGACGACGACGCCGTGCCCGATCCCGGATGGCTTCGCGCGCTGCTGCGCAATTTCGACGATCCCCTTGTCGCCTGCGTCACGGGGCTGACCATGCCGCTGGAGCTCGAGACCGAAGCCCAGGAAATGCACGAGCGCCTCAGTCCCTTCGGCCGCGGGTACGAACGCAGGGTCTTCGACGGGACGTTCTTCAACCCTATGGCGGCCGGCCAGGTCGGGGCCGGGGTGAACATGGCGCTGCGCCGATCGATCTTCGAGGCGCTGGGGCCCTTCGACGACGCGCTCGACGCCGGCACGATCACGCGCTCGGGCGGTGATACCGAAATGTTCGCGCGGATCCTGAATCGCGGTCTGCGGATCGTCTACGACCCAGGTGCCCTCTGCTGGCACCGTCATCGCCGCACATGGAAGGAACTGCGTAAGATGATCTTCGGTTACGGATCGGGCGTCTATGCCTGCTGGACGAGCCAGTTCCTGTCGGAGCGGCAAGTCAGCATGCTGAAGCCATCCGTGATCTGGTTGTTCGGGTACCAATTACCAGCCATCTTTCGCGCGGCTCGGTCGTGGCACCGCAATGCGCCCCTGGATCTAGCCGTCGCCGAGCTCTGCGGTTGCGTGGCGGGACCTTGGTTGTACTTTAAGTCGCGGCGGCGGCAACGGAGCCAGGGGACCGCTTCATGACCGAGCCGCCTGACCTTCTCAGCGTGGTGATCCCCACGCACAACCGATGCGACGCGCTACGCCGGACCCTGGACGCCCTCGAGCGGCAGGACCTGCCCGCGCCGCCGTTCGAGGTCATCGTCGTCCTGGACGGGTGCACGGACGGCACACCCGCGATGCTCGCGACCTATGCCGCCCCATTCCGTCTACTCGCGATCGACCAGCCGCAACAAGGTCCCGGTGCGGCGAGGAATCACGGAGCGGCCAAAGCCTCGGGTCGCCTGCTGTTGTTCTTGGACGACGACGTCATTCCGTCCCCCGGCTGTCTCGCCGCCCATCGCGCGGCCCATCGCGGGCGGCACGATCACGTGGTCATCGGGCCGTACCTCCCGGCATTGCGGCCCGGGGCCGACTACGCGGAGATGGCGTTGCGCGCCTGGTGGCACGACAAGTTCCGCGCCATGCGCCACCCCGCCCACCACTTCGGTTATGAAGATTGCTTGAGCGGCAATTGCTCGATGTCCCGCGACCTGTTTACGCGCGCGGGCGGATTCGATGCGGCCTTTCCCTGCGCCCACGAAGACTACGAACTGGGCGTTCGCCTGCTCAAGGCCGGCGCCACCTTACGCTGCCACGCCACGGCTACCGCGATCCATGACATCGGCTCCTCCTGCGCGGTGCCGCAGATGCTGCTGCGGACCAGACGCGAGGCCTTGGGTGACATCCTCTTGGGCAAGCACCATCCCGAGTTGCGACCGATCCTCCCCGTCGCCTTCTATGGAGAGCCGCGCACGCGATTGAATCGTTGGATGCACTGGCTCGCGTTTTCGCACCCCGGTCTCGGCGACGGGGCGGCGTCCCTGTTGGGAGCGGTGCTGACCGTCCTCCAGAAGCTCCAGCTTCGGCGCCGGTGGCAGCGTCTCTATACGGGGCTGACCCATTATTCCTACCTGCGCGGTCTGGCGGAGGCCCTCGGCACGGCCGCAGCGCTCCGGACCTTTTTGGAAGACCGCCTCCCGGATCCACCCGCCGCCGCCGCGCCGGAGGAGTTGCAGATCGACCTGCGACACGGGATCGCCCAGGCGGTGGAGGAGGTGGATCGGCATCGCCCGCAGGGCGTTCGCCTGATGTTCGGACGACAGGTGATCGGGCGCATCGCTCCCCGACCCGGCCGTGAGCCGCTCCGCGGCATTCACCTCCGCAGCGTGCTGGCGACCGATTTTCTCTGGCCGCTCTTTACGGCCACGGTCTCCCGCCTGGGCCTCGAGCAGGCTGCGGAGATCCCGAACGATCCGGTCGTCCAGGACGGGGCCCACAGCAAGGTCTAGTGCATCGATGGCGACGAAGACCCTCGATCTCGATCTGGCGGAACCGGTCCCCTCGGTCTGGGGAATGGAACGCTACGAGAAGCTCTACGTATTGGTCCGCTTTCGAGACTCAGTGCTAGGGTGGGTCACCGTCGACCGGCCGGAAGGCCAACCGGTCGTGACCGCCGACCGCCTCTACGAGTCGCTGGTCGCCAAATCGATCTGGCCGCTCTCGCAAGCTCTGCTCAAAGCACGGCTGGCCCCCGCCGCCTCCCCGGCGGCCCCGCCGCCGATCAGCGTCGTCATTGTCTGTTCCCAAGGGCGCTCCACTCAGTTGATCGCCTGTCTGTCCGCACTTGAAGCGGCGACCTATCCGCGCGCCGAGGTCATCGTGGTCGATGCCTATCCCGGCGCCGAGGCCGTGGAGGAAACCGCGCGACGCTTCAAGGCGAGCTACGTGCGGAGCGACCACCCGGGCCTCAATGCGGCCCGCAATCGCGGAATTGCCGCCGCCCGCCATGAGATCGTGGCGTTTACGCTGGACCGCGCCCGTCCCGACCGCAATTGGCTGCGCCGATTGGGCCGCATGTTCCTACAGCCGAACGTCCAAGCCGTCACCGGCCTGGTGGCTCCGGCCGAATTGGGCACGTTGGCCCAACATCGCCTGGAGTTCGATTTCGGGGCGCAGTTTGGACTGCAGGAAACCGCCTTCCGCATCGAAGAGTTGGGCGAGGCAGGGCTTCTCTGGGCCCGTCACGTCGGCGCCGGCGCCAATATGGCGATACGACGGACCGTCTTCGCGAGCATCGGCGGCTTCGATCCACGATTGAGTCGTCACGGCGACGGGTCGGGCGACCTCGAAATGCTGCACCGGCTCATCGCGCGCGGGCATCCGGTGCATTACCAACCCGGCGCCATCACCTGGCTCACCCACGAACGCAGCGACGCCGCCTTGCCCCGGCGCCTGTACGAGAACGGCCGGGACTATGGGGTCTATCTGCTCACCTGCTGGCGCACCGGCACCTGCGGAGCCTGGACGCTCCTTCGGTTCGCCGCGAAGGACTGGCTTTATGGGCGTATCGTGAAGCGTTTCATTCGGCCGCACGGCATCCCGCGACGCCTGATCCTCGACGAGCTGCGCGGGGCGCTCGCATCGCCCGCGGCCTTCTTGTATGGGCGCGCCCGCGGCCGCCAGGTGGAGGGGATCCTTCCGCCGGAGGCGATCCCGGCGGAGCCGGCAGCTCACGCCCCTCGCCCCATTCAACGACGCCCGACGCCGACGATTGCTCCCGGCGAGCCGCTCCCCGGATCCACGCCGATCCGAATCGTTCGCACCTGGTATCCCCACTGGGGCCACTATGCAGGGATGAACCAATACCTCAGGCATCTGAACCGGCAGGCGTTTCACGTCTCGGAATGGCTGGTTCAGGAAAACGACGGCGACTTCCCGATCCGCCATGCGATCGTGCAGAATTGGCTGCGCCACCGCGTGCAGCGGCACGGCATGGCCTGGTATAACCTGAGCGACTTCGCGGCGGAACTTCGCACGCTCCCCGATTACCTGCGGCCCTCCCGGGCCGCCCTGCTGCACTACCTGGACGGGGAACACGCCGCCCAGTTTCTGCCCGCGCGTCGTCGCTCCCGCGCACGTCCCGCCACGCTGGTCACGTACCATCAGCCCCCGGACGTGCTGGCGCGCGTGGCTCGACTCGACGTGGCGCGCCGATTCGACTGCATTACCGTGGTCGCCCCGGAACAGGAAGAGTTCTTCCGCGGGCAGGTCGGGTCCACTCCGGTACGGCTCATCCTCCACGGGATCGATACCCGGTATTACCATCCGGCGCCTCGGGTCGAGCCCTCCGCCACGGTGCGGTGCATCACCGTCGGCCACAACTATCGCGACTATGGAGCGGTCCGAGCGGTCGCCGAGCGGCTGCGCTCCGTGACGCAACTCGAGTTTCATGTGGTCTCCCCTCGCGCGACCGGCGTGGAGGACCTCCCCAACGTCCGGTGCCACCGCGGACTCACCGACGATGAATTGGTCCGGTTGTATCAGCGCGCTGATATCTTGTTTCTGCCGCTGACGAAAGCCACGGCCAACAATTCGTTGCTGGAGGGGATGGCCTGCGGGCTTCCCGTGCTCTCCACCTCGCTGCCCTCGATCCATGCATATACGACCCGCGCGGCCGCCATCCTGGTCGAGCGGAACAATCCGGACCACCTCGCCGATGCCCTGATGTATCTGGTCGAGCACGCGTGGGCGAGGAACACCATGGGGGCCGCAGCGAGAAAGAAGGCGGAGGAACTGGATTGGCGGAATATCGCGCCTCTGTTCGAATCGCTGTACGCCGAGTTGATCGCTCGTTGAGCTCTGCACGAATCGATGCCGGGCAGGAATTGTGTCGACACGGGCAGGTCCGTTTATCGACAATAGCGGGTTGCCGACGTGCCGGTTTCACCCCGAGGAAAGCGGGAGCCGAGGGTCGCTGTTTGCCGTCACTGAATTCGTTTGAAGTGAAATGGATGACTCAATGCCCGCACCCCTGAACGTCTCGCCCGATGACAGGACTACGGCGCGGGGTTCCGTCCCTGAAACACCCCCCTCGCGTCACCGCCTATGGTGGATCCTCGCCATCGCCAGCCTGCTCATCGGAAGCTCTCTGCTGCTCGGCTCCTTCTTGGACGGGGATCGGGCCAAACAGGGAACCGTCACCGTGGTTCAGACCATCGAGTATCACCGCCCCGATGCGCAAGAGGTGCTGATGATCTGGGGTATCAACGGGTGGAACCCGATCCCCGAAGCCCTGCGCCCCCCAGGCACCCGCTTTGACAAGGCGATGAAGAGTCCGATGGTCCGAAGGGGAGAGGTGTTTTCCATTTCGCTGACCGTCCCCGCGCGCGCGACCATCGATTTCGGGTTTCTCATCACCAAGTCCGGCTCGGGATTCCCGCTGACGGTCTGGGAAGACCGTGGGAGCGGAGCCTTTCAGAAACCGGCCGTGGACGGCACCGTCTATCGGATCGACTCCGCGGTGAAGCTGACGCAATCTGGGCGGCTTCCGACTCAAGAGAGCCGGGAGACGCTTGCAGGCATCGTGGTCGTGTTTCTGATGGGCAGCGGCCTGCTGTCGTTCCTGGGCTTTCTGGCGCACACGCGGAGACGCCCGCTCTATACCGCGCAACGCGCCTTCTATCGACGCAAACGGCTGCCCGCAGGCGTCGTGTGGTGTCTCGTGCCCGGCAGCGTGATAGCTGCGTTGGCGCTCAGCGAATTCCTGTTGCGGAGCATCTCCCCGTACGGCCATTTCGGGGCGGCGCGAGAACTTAGTTGGACTCGGCTTGGATCCTACGACTTCACCAAGGTGTTCGCCGTCGATCCGGAGATCGGGACGAAACCGACCCTCGCGGACAGGTCCTACGACCACCAGTGGGGCACCGTGAAGAATTCCTATTCGGCGACGAAGCCGGCCGGCGTCTCACGGCTCTTGTTTCTCGGCAATGCCGTCACACGCAACGGCGCGCTGATCGACCCGCTCAAGGCTCGATACGGAGAGACCGGCTACGAATACTGGAACGGCGGCGTGACCTCCTACAATACGATCCAATCCATACGACTCTTTCTCCGCCAGTCCGCCCAGTTGTCGCCGGACCACGTGATCCTGACGATCCAGCCGGACGATATCGAAACCATCCCCATCGCCTTTCTCAACGACGCGATGCAATTGATCCTCTACGCTCCGAATGCTCCCATGAGCGCGCGCGACCGGTGGCTGTTTTCCCAGAGCCATCTCTACCGCTTTTTCCTGGGCCTCACCTTCTCGCGGCGCGGCGGCGAGGGAGCGATCCTGGAGGAAATCCGCCGGCACCTGGCCGCCCTGAAACAGCATCTCGACCGTCGCCATGCCAAACTGACCGTCCTGGTCATGCCCCTCCTCTGCCCCGAGGAACTCTGGGACGATGAAGAACGAAACAGGCGGTCGGCGCTGATCCGGATCCTCGCCGACCTCCAAATTCGCTCCCTCGACCTGGCGGCCCCCGTGGCATCCGCCATTGCGGAGGGGATCCCGCTTCACGAGAAGCCCGGCAACCTCCTGTTACCGAGTCCCCAGGTCGCCGAGGTCATGGCCGGTTTCTTGCGTGAACAGGAGCTCTTGTAGCGTCACATGGCATCGGTATTCACTCCAGAGCCCAACACGCGGTGCGATCCCTCGGTCGGACCGGGGCAGGACGCCGCAGCCACGCCTCTCGTGTCCATCGTGATCCCTTGCTACAACCAAGCCCGCTACCTGGGGGAAGCCATCGAAAGCGCCCTGAAACAAACCTACTCCACGATCGAGGTCGTGGTGGTCGACGACAGCTCGACGGACCACACGGCCCTCGTCGCCCAATCGTTTCTGCCGGTTCGGTACGTGCACCAGCCAAATGGAGGGGTGGCAGCGGCCAGGAACAAAGGGTTCGAGTTGAGTCACGGCGAGTACGTCCTGTTTCTCGACGCTGACGACCGTCTCCTCCCCCACGCGGTCGAATCCGGCCTGCGCCTGCTACAGGCTCATCCGCGATGCGCGTTCGCGTTCGGCAGCGCCTACTACGTCAACCAGTCTTCGACGAGGCGAGACCGGCATCTCTTTCCGTGCAATCTGACCGAGCGGATCTTCCCTCAGTTGTTGGAGTGCAATTTCATCGCGAATCCCGCCATGGTTCTTTATCACCGCTGGGCCCTCGTGTCGATCGGCGCCTTCGACGTCGCGGTGAGCGCGTCGGCCGACTACGATCTCTATCTTCGGATTTCCTGGCTGCACCCGGTCGCGCATCACGACGAGCCGGTGGTGGAGTACCGGCGGCACGAGCACAACATGAGCAACGATCCGTGCTTGATGTTGGACACCACCCTCACGGTCCTGAGCATGCACTATCCGCAGTTCGCCTCGATCCCCGCGTTGGCCGCCAACTACCGGCGCGGCTTGGCCTTCTGGAAAGACTTCTACGGCGAGCAGATCGTGATGGGCTTCTACGAGCACCTGCGCGCCGGGCACATTCGCCAGTGCCTGCGCTGTCTGACCACGCTGGCCAGATGGTATCCTGAACGTCTCGCGCAGCCAGGCACGAAACTCGTCCAGAATTTGATGGACCGATACAAATCATTGCCGAGATGATCCACGCCCACTCATGCCCCAAACCGCCGCGCGGTAGCCGCATCAGTACCACGTCATGATATCGCTCCCCACGGCCATCCCCTTCTACATGCTCTGCGGGTCGCTCGGCGCCGGCAAGACCACGCTGCTCATGCGCCTGTTGGAACACTGGCGCGATCAGGGGCGTCGTGCCGGCGTGCTCATGAACGAATCCGGAGAGGTCAGTATCGACGGACCTCGCGCCGGCGCCCTGGCCCAGCAAGTGGTGAATCTGGCGGGCGGTTGCATCTGCTGCGACACCAAGGACGACCTGGCATGGGCGGTCACGCAGCTCATCCACGACTTTCGCTCCGACCTCATCGTCCTGGAATGCTCGGGGATCGCCAATCCGGCCGAAGTGATCGACGCCGTGACCGACGCCTTCGTGTCCCGCCTCGTGTCCTTGGAACGCGTGATTGCGCTGCTGAACCCGGCGCTTGAACCGGAGCAGGCCTACGCCGATCCCGTCGTGGCGCATTCGGTGCGGTACGCGGACGAGATCGTGCTCAATAAACGAGACGTGGCGATCGCGCCCCTCTGGGAGCGGTCACGGATCCACATCCTGCGACAGAACCCGCACGCGCGCCTGTGGGAGGCGAGCCACGCGAGAGTCGATCTGGCGGAGCTGCTCGCGCCCCGGCCCCCCACGCCGCCCCGGACGGCGTCCCCGAATGTCACGCTCGGGCGGGGAACCGCCGCTTCCGCCCCCGCCGTTCGGGCCGCCTATCACCCGATGGTCGTGACGGTCCATCTGCCTGCCGCGCTCGATCGTTCCAGGTTTATGAGGTGGATGAACCGGCTCCCTGCTGGACTGGAACGGGCGAAGGGGTATTTTCGCTTTGCGGGGGACCCGGCTTTGCAGGAATTTCAGTACGCCCCGCCGGGCGTCAAGCAAGTGACGCCGCTCCACCTGCTGGACGAGCCCCTGCACGCGATCGTGCTGATCGGTCGAGGCTACGATCAGGCGGCCTGTGAAGCGGATCTCCTGGCTGCCGTGGACACGCCGCCTCGGTGAGCCTCACCCGCGAGCGAGCGGTGAGGCCGCCGTCCGGCTCGACGCCTCGACGGGTCTGAAACGGCGCCAACGCAGCAGGAGCAACGCGGCACCCGCCCCCATCACGAAGCCGATGACCCATCCGCCCAGGACGTCGCCCGCGTAGTGGACGCCGATGGACACACGGGCCAATCCGATGAGACCGACGAGGGGCCAACTCACCCACCGGGTCTTGGGGTATAACACATGGAGGAAGGCAGCGATGGCGGCCGAATTGAGGGCGTGATTCGAGGGGAAACTGTAGAGCCCGCCGCATTGCCCCAAGAGGCTCACGTCCGGCAAAACCAGACAAGGCCGCGGCCGTTGCACCAAATGCTTGAGCTGGGCTCCGACCGCATCGGCGATGGCAATGACGGACGCGAGGGTCGGCATCGCCAGGAGCGCTTCACGCCAGTTGATCCACAGCCACACCCCCGCCGCGACGACCAGGCCCTGCCAGCCCGGGCTTGGATGCGCCAAGAATCTCAAGACTGCATCGAGCCATTCAGAGCGTCCCGCAAGACCGTTGAGGGCGTAGAACAGCGACGTGTCCACGTTACCTTGTCATTCGTCCGCCGTCCTGGGACACACGTAGGCCGCAGCGCAACGTCGGGATCGGCATCCCACTTCCGAACCGGAACGATCACCGAGACGATTGACCTTTGGCCGCCGACGAGTGACGCTTCCGCTGGTCATTGCGTGCGGAAATGAATGCGGACGGTGAGTTCGCCGTCGATCGGCTCGTCCCCCCGCATCTGCGGGTCGAACGTCCATCGATTGAGGGCCTGGAGGCTCGCTTGCGTGAGCTCCCGGTGCTTGCACGGTTCCAGCACCAGAACCGTAGCCTTGGCGTCCTTGCTGACCAGAAAGCGCGCTTTCATCCAGTCGTCGATCACCTTGCCGTCGAGTTGGGCAGGTATCTTCGGCCAGGGCGTCAGTTTGGGTACCGGCCCCAGTTGCTGATCCTTGTTGAGGGGGAGACCATGGACATGGACCTCCGGTAGTTCGATCACCTCCACATCTTCGGCGTGATCGGTTTCATGCGTGGCCTCGTCCCCCGTCGCCCCGAAGGCCGGGGCCGTCCCAAACCAGAGCGTCAGGCCGCCCGCGAGCATCAATCGAGCGAGGATTCTCACCGGATCACTCCTTTTCACAGGTTCTAAGACGGCCGGGGTTCAGGTCAAGGGGACAAGGGTCATCTTGCCTGAACCTCGACCTGAACCTCAACCTCTTTAGGCTCAGAAGAACCACTGGCCGCGGAAGAAGAACGAACGCGGCATACCGGCGTGCGAGACGCCCAACCCGATGCTCCCTTCGCCTCGATTGATGAAGTATCGCTGATCGAGCAAATTGACCACGTCGAATCCGAGCAGCAACTTTTGGCCGTGCCACGGCAACGGGATCGTGTGCGTCAGCGACAGATTGTAGATCGTGTACGAGGGCACGTTGGTGGAATTGGTCTTGGCCTCCTCGTCAGCCGCCGTCCTCAACCCCGACCCGAAGAGCATCTGGCCGCTGACAGTCGTCCGCTCCAGAAAGCGGTAACTCACCACGGCCGAACTGGTGATCATCTGAGTATGATCGCAGAACACCCCCCCCTTCGAATTGATGTCGTCGATCTCCTTCTGCTCCAGCAGGAAATGACCGGATTGGAGGCCGTAGCCCTTGCACTGTCCCCACCCGACATTGCCTCGCGCCGTCAGGTTTTCGGTGACACGGAGCTTCAACGAGCCGTCGATGCCCCGCTGCCATCCTCGGTCGAACGCAAAAAAGTTCAGGAGTGGAGTGGTCCCAAACTGCCCAGCATCAGAGAGATAGCGCGCCAACTTATAGTAACCAGTTAACTGCAGCGTGGCCCATTTGGTGAGGGCGTGATAACTGCCCACCTGAAAATAGTGCGCCCGCTCCGCCCGTACGTTGTTGTTCGTGAGATTCTCCGGCTCGGCCGTGGTGCCGAGCACGCCCAACTTCGCGAACGAGATGGCTTCGAGGTTCGGCGGCGTGAACTGTCGACCGTAATACGCATGAAACACGTTCGCCTGGTTCGCCTTATAGGTCACGCCGACACGCGGGCTGACTTGTCCCTCGCTGACCAGATATTGGACGGCATCACCGCGCAGGCCGAGGTTGAACGTCCAATGCTCGTTCGGACTCCACTGGTCTTGAATCCAGAATTCCTGCCGCCAGCCGATCAATCGGTTGTCCGAGCGAATGTTCAGCAGTTCCCCCTCCGGCTCGCCCGTACCGGGATCGCGCTCGAAGGCGAACAATCCGGTCTTGTTGACGGCCTGCGTGCGATCGATCTGGAAGCCCAATTTGATGAGGTGGTACTTGTTCGGCACGTAGGTGTGGTCGAACCGTACTCCGGTCGAATAGGCCATGCGGTCCTGATCCGCCGCGGAAAATGGCTCTTCGGGATCGGCCACGTAGGCCAGCACGTTGAACGGATCGGTTTTGAAGGTCGCGCGCGTATGCCGGAAGTACGTCGCCAGGCTGAAGAAGTTGCTCGAATTGACGTCGTGCCGCCAGACCAGATGCGCGTATTGATTGTTTTCCCTCTGATTCTCGTCGATCGCCTGAGACGCCACCGGATTGAAGCCGGGCCGGCTGGCCTGGAGCAACGGGAGAATCTCGCCGCTGGGATCGATCTCTTGTCCCGGATTGGTGGGAATTTGATACTTGGCGATGGAGTTCAAGAACACGAGGCTCAGATTGTTCTTGTTGTCCATTTGATAGTCGCCGCGGAAGAAGGTCTGATTCCGCTCGCTTTGGGCATGGAACGGATCCTTGCTCAGTGTCGGCGGTTCGATGCCCCGGTTCGTCGCCCGGTGACTGTTGAACAGATAGTAGCGGAACTTTTCGCCGATGGTCCCCCCGTACTCGAACGACGGATTGATGGTCTGATTCGACCCGCCGAACATCTGCACCGAGCCGAACGCCGGCTTGGTTCCGCTCTTGGTCGTGATGTCGATGAGCGCGGCGGTCTTGTTGCCATACTGGGCTTCCATGCCGCCCAAGATGATGTCCGCCCGCTCCCAGGCGCGGGGCGATATCACGTCGGAAAACGTCGAAGAGACCGTATCCGGGATCGGGACCCCATCGATCCGAAACTGGAGATTCGCATGGTCTTGCCGGATGTGCACCTGCTTGAGCGACCCGTAGACCGCGCTGGGAATGGTGAGTAAGACGTCATCGAGTTCGTTGTTGTTCCCGCGCGGCAACTCCTCGATCTCCTTCCGGCTGACCGCATAGGTGGCACTCGAGGCCTTGTACTGAATCGGCGGCAAGGGAGACACGATCTCCAGGGCGATTTCCTTGGTCTGCGCCAGGGTCAACTTCAACGGCGCCGGGGGCTCCGCGCCGATCCGCACAATCATGTATTCGCTTCGATAGGTATCCAGGACCGCGCTGACCGAATAGGTCCCCTCGGCCGCCACCTCGATCGCGAACTCTCCCGCGTCGTTGGTGTAGGCAGAGGTCACAAGATTCCCCTCCTGATCGCGCACGTGCACGGTTGCCTGCGGCACACGCCGCAAATCCTGGTTTTGCACTTCCCCGGCGATGATTCGCGCCCGGTCGCCCCCGCGCTCCTGCGCCATGGCCAGCGGTCGGCCGAAAGCCATCACCACGCACGCAAGCCCTATGCCCATTGCACTGAGAAACGCCCACGGTCGTCGCATGGAATCCTCCTGAACGTCGTCGTTCGAGCAGCCGGGCACACCGGACCGACGGCAAAGCCGGCCGGTGGGGCCGCGACCGCAAGTCAAAATGGAAGAACGATACGGATCAGGAGACCGGAGGTGCGCGCGGAGAACCGGAAGGAACCAGAACCGCCGCGAGGAAGAAGCGATCGAGCGGAATCAGGTCGTCGAGCAGGATGACGTAGCGCGCCATGAGCGGCGCCACCGCCAGCAAGGACTGGCCCGTGTGATGCTGCACCCACTGGCACAGGTCGAACTCCGAGTGCTCGTGCCCGTCGTGGTCGGCGGCGGCCAGCGCGTGGTGAACTTCCAGGGCGGTCGCAAACGGGGCCAGGCCCAGCAAGAGCGCTACGAGCGCGGCGCTCAAGAGTGCGCCCGCCCGCCAACCTCGTCTGGAATAAGGCAACGGTCTCATCGGGGGCCGGACCCTAACAAAGTCCACGGAGCACTGTCAACGAGATGCGAATTCCCACACCCCGAGGCTCCCTCTCGGGCCGTCATTCATAGCTCATTGGACTTTTTCACGATATCCCGCTATGCTACCAGCTTTACAGGGTTTTTTCTCTTCGCGACACGACCGGTTCCGAATCGACCTCCCCCTCCCGACTGACCACGCGATCGCGCTGTGGGTAGTGGGTAATGGCAGAGAGACGGATCCATCCGGAACTTACGCGTCAGCCATAAAGGACTTGAGCCCCATGTTCAAACCGATCGATAACCAGCATGTCATCGAGATCAAACCCCTGCCGTCGCCGCGCCAGATCAAGACGGCACTGCCGATTACGGAGGAGGCGTCCTCCCTCGTCTACGAAACCCGGCAAGCCATTCGAAACATTTTGCATGGACAGGACCGGGAACGATTGATCGTTATCGTCGGTCCCTGTTCGATCCACGATCCACAAGCCGCCTATGAGTATGCCGATCGGCTCAAGCCGCTGGCCGACACCCTGAAGGATCGGCTGCTCATCGTCATGCGGACGTACTTCGAGAAGCCTCGGACGACCGTCGGCTGGAAGGGCCTGATCAACGACCCCCACCTCGATGGGACCTGCGACATCGCCAGCGGCATGGAACTGGCGCGCACGATCTTGCTGAACATCCATCAACGCGGGCTTCCCTGCGCCACCGAACTCCTGGACCCGATCTCGCCTCAATACGTCGCCGACCTCATCAGTTGGACCGCCATCGGCGCTCGCACCACCGAGAGCCAAACCCACCGCGAGATGGCCAGCGGGGTTTCCATGCCGGTCGGCTTCAAGAACGGCACCGAGGGCAGCTTGCAGGTCGCGGTCAATGCGATGATCGCTGCGAAGGCGCCGCATCACTTCGTCGGCATCAACGCCGACGGCCAGACATCGATCATCAAGACCTTGGGCAATCCCGACCGGCATATCGTGCTCCGAGGTGGCGGCGGCAAGACCAACTACGACGCCGAGCACGTCGCCAAAGCCGAGGCGGCGGTGGCCGGCGAGGGCATCGCCCGTCCGATCATGATCGACTGCTCGCACGACAATTCCAACAAGGACCATCGCCGCCAGGGCCTCGTCGCCCGCGAGGTGCTGCGCCAATTCCGCGACGGCCGCCACAGCATCATGGGCATCATGCTTGAAAGCAATCTCAACCCTGGCAAGCAGACGTGGAGTGAGAGCACGCCGCTGGCCTACGGCGTGTCGATCACCGACGCCTGCCTCGGCTGGGACGAAACGGCCGCGCTGCTCAACGAACTGGCGGAATCCCTGGCGCCCCGGCCGGCCTGAAATCTCGGCCCTGCACACCCGTTTATTCCCATTCGGATTCCGCTCCGCATACTGCCGCGCCCCGATCCTAGCCGAGCCCTGAACCCTACACGCACCAGACTCCCCATCCGAAGCGACCATGCCCAGGATCTTCCCATTCGGCATCCAGATGTTCGCCTCGCCGTTCCATCTGCCGAGGTCGAGGACCCATTCGCCGGCTAGCACCACCACGCTACCACCGCGCCTCGCCGCTCGCGCGGTTCCCCCCGTCACGGCGGCGCTAGGTCACTACCGGCAAACTTGACAGAAAGGAAGCCACGTCCGCCGGCTGCATTTGATCCTCCGGCACCTGGGCTGCCAAAAAAGACTCCTTCTCGGAGCGCAAATAGACCATGCGCGATGCGATGATGATCTGCGACCCCCAACACCGAACGCCCGCACAAAAGCCTCACGGCTGGCGACATCGGCGCAACAGAGTGAATATCCCGCCGCACGAACGTCGGGATGGTAGGCATCGACTTCGGCCCAGTGCATCTCCGCATCCGCAGACACGTGGACGAGTGATAGATCCGACCATCGACGCCGCACCTGTTCGTCCAGTTCGACGATCTGCGCTAGACAGGCATGTTTCTGAATATTCGGGAGCGTCGAGAGCACCACGATACCCCGCTGGAGATCTCCAGTCCGCAATGGGGAGGATGCGAGGCGGGCTGGCGGAATGACGAAATCGGACTCAAGTCGATCTCCTGGGGAAGGTATCTTCCCCACAAGTCTGAGTTGTTCGTTCCCCAATCGGACCGTGTGCACCATCGGCCTCCCTATAGTCTTCGAACTAGTGCGGTACCATGGTGAGCGCACCGATCGTCACCATGCCCGCGAGCATCATGGCAAATTGCCACAGCCCCTTCGCCGCGCCCATCCGCCCATGCAACCCTGGAACAAGATCAGCCAGGCCGATATAGAGGAAGCTGGCGGCAGCAATGCTCAAGGCGTACGGGACAATCGGTTCGGCATAGGCCAGCCACCCGAAGGCGGCCACGACGCCGACCAGGCGTGCCCAATCCCGAGACCGTATTCCAAAAGAAGGCTTTCCATCGGGAGAATCCGCTCGACAACAGGATGGTAAAATCGCTGAACTCCTGCGGCACCTCATGACCGAGCACGGCCACGGTCGTCATGAATCCCAGCCCCGGCGAAACCACGCACGCCGTCCCAATGGCGATGCCGTCGGCAAAGTTATGAATGCTGTCCCCGATCAACACGAATAGGCCTGTTTTTTCGTCCATTCCATGGTCGCGGCCATGCTGGCGGTGATCGCCTCCTCCGTGCGCATGGCGCCAGATCACCGTCCATTCCAGTACGAAGAACAGCACCAGACCCGCCAGCAACACAACCCCCACATGTGCGATGGGAGCCCGCTCCAACGCCTCGGGAATCAAGCCGATGATCGCAGTGGCCAACATGGTGCCGGTCGCATAACTCAACAGGTACGGCATCACCCGGTCCCGCCAGCCGTCCGGAATGAACAACACCAGGCAGGCCGGCAACAGGGCCCCGACGCTGCCGAGCAGTCCCATCCACACGGCGAATCCCCAGGTCGACTCTGCTGGCATGTTCACCAGCCGCCACGCTGGCCGTCCCGCCCCTCTTGCAATCGCGCATACCCGACATCGCGTTGCTCACAAGGCACCGGCGCCTGATTATCGAACCAAGCCTCCCAGGCGGCATGATGCGTGATGTCCACACCGTCTTCTTTCGCCTTCCACTGAAGAAAGCTCTGCAATTCCAACAGGCAATCGCTTTCGTCCAGATCACGGCCCGGCTCCGTCCGCAATTGCCCGAACAGGGGCCGATAGAGGTTCTTGAGCTCGGTCAGTGCCCGCAGCGCCGCAATCCGCCCGCAGTCGGTTTCCTGAATCGGCATGTCGGCGCTAGTCCTCATGGGGCGGATGTTCCTGTTCCATCCGCGGCAGCAGTTCGGCCAGATTGCGTGGAGCACGATTCAGATCGAGTTGCGGCAGGATGATCTTCTCCATCCCGAGCCGGCACGCTCCGGTACTGCCGGGCAATAGAAACACGATCGTGTCGCCACAGACGCCCGCGTCCGCGCGAGACTGGATCGTGGACGTACCGATTTCGGCATAGCTCAGCCATCGGAACAGCTCGCCGAATCCCGGAATGGGCTTCGTAAACAGCGACCGCACCGCGTCGGGCGTGACGTCCCGTTGCGTCACACCGGTTCCGCCCGTCACGATCACGAACTCCACCTTCGGGTCGGCCACCCACTCGGCAATGATGCGGCGAATGGATTGAAAATCGTCCTTGCATATCCGCCAGTCGGCAATCCGATGACCGGCTTGGGTGAGCCGATCGACGGCCGTATCCCCACTTGTGTCCGTCTCCGGCGTTCTCGTGTCCGAGACTGTCAGCACCGCCACCGCCACGGACGCGCCTGCTTTCGTCACCGCCGTCATGATTCCTTCTCCTCGACGCTTGTCAACGCATCGCGCACGACGCACAACCAATGTTCGGCTTCGGACACCCTGACCGACCACCGCACCTGATAGGCCTCGTCTCCCACTTCCTCGACCAACGCAGCAATGGCCTTGCTCAACGCCACCGCCTGAGCAGCCCACTCCAAGCGCTCGAAGGTGATCATCTCCTGCTGCGCCAACTCCCACGCCTGGTGATACAGCACCAGCAGAGGCACCATCGAGGCAGACTTTTGGGAGGACGCGGCTTCCGCTTCCGGCAATTCCAGCGGCGAAGGGTCTTGCCCTGCAGGCCCCGTCATGTCGGCACCCCATGATCCGACAACTCGACGATCCGGGTCTTCACCAGGCCGCAGTTCCCGAAGGATACCCGCCGAGCCGCCGGCAGCCACAGTCCCCTCACGTCCTTGTATTCGTTCACGTAGCTCTCCATGCCGATCACCGCCTGTCCATCCAGGGTGAAATAGGTCATGACATAGTGGCTGGAATACTGTCTGCCGTCGGAGACGCGGTCATACCGCTCGATGGTGTTGATTCGGCGCTCCGTCATGGGTGAAAGGCGGCCGATTTGCGTGTACTGCCCGTTGGCAATGCGATACCACGAGTCCAGCCTCCCGCCGGTCAACAGCACCTTGCGGCCGCGTGGATGCGGAACCGTCGGATCATCGTCAGGCGCGAAGGACAACACATATCTCCCGTCCCCTTCCTCGAACGGCGCATAGGCCAAGTGCATGCCCTGAGTCCACAGACGTTCCCGCACCCACTCCTGCAAGGTGGCCTCCGCGCCCGGCAGGTCCACAACGGTCTCCCGTCTCGGGATCAATTTCACCGTCCCGCGATAGAGCCGCCCCTCGTCGTTGAGCACGATATCGGCGCGGTAGCCGGGAAAACCGGCCGGCCACTTATACATGCGGCCATGCGCGTCCTGGACTAACCGGCGCGCCTCCGGATCGTCCGCCAAGGCCCGTCCTGTGTCGTCTGTCCGCGCCATGTTTCCCCCCGTTCTCATCCTGACGCCTTCTTTCCGACTCGGCTCCTGGGCGATGTGCGCCGACCCCGTCGCACCAGACACCGCTCCAATCCATTCAAGAACCGCTTCCAGACCACACGCCGGCCGATGGTGACGATCGCGGCACGCGATGGTTTGCCCCTGGTGCAGGGCGTCACCGAAAACCCGCCCATGACCCACTGCACCTCGTGAAACCCCTTCTTGCCATTGATGCGGACAAATCCTTTGAGCCGCAGTACGGACCGGGCATATCGCCGTAACCAGGCTTCCAGACGCGGCGGGTCGACCGGCAACGTGAGCCGGAAACTGCCGCTTTGATACCCGGCCGCCGAATCCGGGATACGTTCGTCCGTTCCTCCGGGTCTCCGAGGCACGGCGGGAGCAGTCAAGAGTTGCGGCAGCGGCACGTCGGCATAGACGGCTCGCAGCATCCGGGCTGCAGGGTTTACGGCCTTGATCCGACGCTCCACAACCGCGATGCGGTCAGGGGCCAGTTGGTCCAGCTTGTTCAGGATGATCGTGTCCGCCTGACGCAGGTGCCGGTCGGCAGCTGGCCAATAGACGCCCAACTTGAGGAACCGCGGTGCGTCGACCATGACGATGACGGAGGCCAGATGCGCGGAGCGACCGATCCGTTCATCCGTCGAGAGCGCGCGCTCCACACCGGTCACGACTTGTCCGGTATCGGCCAGACCGGTGGTCTCGACGAACAACGGGGCGCCCTTGGAGCGGCGAACCAGATGGCCGATTTTCTCGCTGAACTCCCCGGAGCGATCGCAACAGATACAGCCGCTCAGGAGCGACTGCAATTCCACGTCGTTGGAACGGGAATGGTCGCGCAATACAGCGCCGTCCACATCGACTTCGCCGAATTCATTCATCAGCACGGCGGGCTTCACACCGCGGTCCAGTTCGTGGGCCAACGCCCGCTTGAGCAAGGTCGTCTTCCCACTGCCCAGAAACCCCGCAATGATATAGATCGGCGCACCGGCCGGCTTGGCGGGTGCGATCTCAGTGACCATGGTGCGCATCCCCTCCCGACGCCAACGCCTCGACATCCGCTTGCGACACATCGCCGGCTCGTTTATGGATCTTGTGTCGGCTGATCCTCCCGGGCGCTTCGAGCAGCGCGATGACGGTTTCAACCGGTGGGCAGCCCGGCTCGTGGCATGACAACTCCGTCACCATCACCGTGGCGTCGTCGGCGAGCGCCCAGGTCGCCCGCGCCCAGGCCTTGATGCGCTCCACGTGCGCCGGCTCGCTGGTTTGCCGCTCCCCGAACAGATTCATCGTCGGTCCTCCAGCCCCTCGACCGCGAACCAGGAGATCGTTCCGTCGTTGGCCCCGATGGCCAGATACGCGTCGTTCGGGCTCCAGGCGACGCACGACAGTCCGCCCGATCGGTTCCCTTCGTGGCTGAGGATCGGCTTGGTCGTCTGCGGCCCCCACAGACACAGCAGTCCGTCCTCACCTGCGGTCGCCACCAGCGGGCGGGAGGGATGGCAGGCCAGTTCCCGAATCCACCCGAAGTGACCCTTGAAGAGCCGCCCGCCGGTACCCTCGAATTTCTTCATGTTCCACGACACCAAGGCTGCACCGGACACGGTGAAGAGATTGAGCCCGTTGTGATCGAACTGGACGGCCGTGACCTTCATCGGGTACCCGGACATGTGCCAGTTCTGGTCGGTATCGGTGCGGAACAGGTGAACCGAGCCATCAAGATTTCCGGAGGCCAGATACTCACCGCTTGGATTCAGCGCAATCGACAACAAGGCCCCATCGTAGGGGAACGCCCGGACCGGCTGCTCCTGCCCGATCTTCCACAACCAGGCCCCACCGTAGCAGGCGGACACGAGGCCGTCGCCAGCCGGCGTCCAGGCCAAAGCCGAGATCGTCGTCTTGTGCCCGTCGGTTTCCGCGACCACCTGCGGGCCGTCTCCAGGCCGGCACTGCCACACACACAACGTCTTGCCGGCCGCGGCGGCCACATACCGGCCCTCGGTCGACCACGCCATGTGCTCGACCCAGGAACCCGTGGCCCCCACCGGCATGACGGCCCGTTCCTCCCCCGTAACGGCGTCCCACCACCGCACCACGCCGTCTTGCCCGCCCGTGACAAACTCCGCGCGTGAAGGATGCCACTGTAGGGCAAGGGTACCCTGGTCATGGCCCTTGCATGGTCGCGACGGCTCCCCCGAGAAGACCGACCACACCGCTAGCGCTCCCGACGCCGCACACCCGGCTATCCACGCGCCGTCTGGCGAAAAGGCCACGCGATGCAGGTAGTCATCGAGCCGAACCTCCCCCTTGGGCACCAAGGAAACGGTCGGCTGTCGTTTCACGAGACGAGGCATGCTCGAAACCCTTTCGCCAAGGCCTCGCGATCGAGATCTTTTCCGATAAAGACCAATTGATTGTTCCGCGTCTCCCCTGGTTTCCAGGGCCGGTCGGGCTTTCCATCGAACAGCATGTGCACTCCTTGGAAGACGAACCGCTTGTCCCGCCCCTTGACGTTGAGGATGCCCTTCATCCGGTAGATGTTGGTCCCCATCGTGGTCAACACCTGCCGAAACCAGTCGTTGACCCTTCCCTCGTCCACGAACCCATCCTCCACCATGGCGACGGAAAAGACGCTGGGATCATGCTCATGGGCTTCTTCCCCGAGAAAGGTCGGGTCGATCTCCAGCTTACGACTCAGGTCGAACGCGCCGATATTCAACAGCCGATTGATCTCGACCTGCGCATCCCTCGTGCGATGAATCTTCGCCATCACGTTGATCGCCCGGATTTTCGCTTCCAGCCGGTCCACGTCGCCGGGCAGCACCAGGTCGATTTTGTTGAGCAGAATGACGTCGGCGAAGGCGATCTGTTCCTTCGCTTCCGGACTCTTCTCGAGATGCTCCCAGATGTGCTTGGAGTCCACCACCGTCACAATCCCGTCGAGCGCCAGCCGTCGTTTCATCTCATCGTCGACGAAGAACGTCTGGGCCACCGGCGCGGGGTCCGCTAGTCCGGTGGTCTCGATCACCATGTAGTCGAAGCGATCCTTGCGCTTGAGCAGATTCCCGATGATCCGGATCAAATCACCCCGCACCGTGCAACAGATACACCCATTGTTCATCTCGAAGATTTCTTCGTCCGCGCCGATCACCAACTGATTGTCGATGCCCACTTCGCCGAACTCGTTGACGATGACGGCGACACGCTTGCCGTGCTCCGTCGTCAAGATCCGATTCAGCAGGGTCGTCTTTCCGGCACCCAAGAACCCCGTCAGCACGGTGACGGGAGCCGGTGCCATGGTCTCGGTACTCATTGCACTCCTCCCTCCATACGATTCAGAAACCGACACGCCCTCCTCGCCGCACCCTCTGCGGAGAAGGATCGAAACCCGGCTTCGGCAGAAACCGGGACAGCCACAGGGCACGCACCGACAGGAGACGAACGGCGCGATCAGGCTGCGATCCTTCCCCGCACAGCGTGCGCGGGCGGATCCTCGTGGATCTGAGAAGGGAGAAAGGCTAGAAACGGATGGGAGGACCGCGAACGGAATCAACCCGGAGCACAACGGAGCGCACCACGGTAGGGCAGGTCTCTGAAACGGGCGCTGCCGCCTGAGTCAGACCCAAGGGCACATGAATGGAATGCAATCCAGCGCCGGCGGCATGATCGAGCCACGTGCAGACGTCAGCCTCGCCATGCTGTGGGTCCGACGGCTGCGCGAACTCGTGCGCGAGAAGGACGGGGTTGAGAGCGACGACCAGCGCCAGATAGGCGACGGCCACCCCCAGCACGCACAGCCCTGCTCCGAGTTGTCTCCTCATCGGCATTGGGGACACCACCCGAAAAATTCCAACGCGTGACTCTCGACGACAAAGCGGGTCTGCCGCTCGACGAGTTCGGTCAGTTTCTTGATCGGACAGAGCATCAGATCCACGATCTTGCCGCAACCGCGGCACTGAATGTGGTGGTGATGCTCGCGGCCATGGCGCACTTCATAGCGCAACTGACCGTCCTGCAAGGACACCGTCAGCAGGAGCCCCGATTCGTGGAGCATCGCCAGATTTCGATAGACCGTCACCAGGTCCACGCTCACGTGCGCCTTGCGGAGCTGTCCATGCACTTCTGAAGCGGTCAGGGGGAGAGTGCTCCCCTCCAGAATAGCCAAAATGGCCCTCCTGGCCTTTGTCAGCTTCTTTCCAACCGCTTTGAGGTTATGGAGGGCGCGGCTTTTCATTTAATTCGGCCACTCAGCGAATGCAAATGAGTTGCATATATCACTCTTGGCCGGACTTGTCAACGAGGCGAACACCCGGCTGACGTTCGCGGGAGACGTTCGAACGTGGTAGGATGCGCGCCATGTTGATCGACACCCATACACATCTGGACGATCCCCGGTACGACGCCGACCGGGAGGCCATGATCGCGCGCGCCCGCGCGGCCGGCGTCGACACGATGATCACCATCGGCTGCGACCTGGCCACGAGCCGCGCCGCGGTCGCGCTCGCCGACCGGTATCCGTTCGTGTACGCGACGATCGGTGTGCATCCACACGAGGTGAGGCGCATTCAACCGGACTGGTATGAGGCTCTCCGGGGACTGGCCGCCAGCCGGAAGGTGGTCGCCTATGGCGAGATCGGCCTCGACTACCACTACAACCATTCGCCGGCCGAAGAGCAGCGACAACGGTTCCGCGAGCAGATTCAACTCGCCAAGGCGCTCGGCCTCCCGGTCATCATTCACACGCGGGAGGCCCAGGAAGACACGATCAGGATGTTGAAGGAAGAGGACGCGTCCTCGATCGGCGGGGTCTTTCACTGCTTCTCCGGCGACGCCTGGCTGGCACAGGCCGCGCTGGACCTGGGTTTCTATCTGTCGTTTTCCGGCATCGTGACGTTTCAGAATGCGGCGATGCTGCGCGGGATTGTCAAGACCGTCCCAGCGGATCGCCTCTTGATCGAAACGGATTGCCCGTACCTCACGCCGGTGCCGCACCGCGGGAAGCGCAACGAACCGGCCTACGTCCGGCACGTCGCCGAGCTCCTGGCCCAAGTCCGCCAGGACGGGAACGGCCTGACCGTGGACGAGATCGGTCGCCGGACCTCCGAGAACGCCCGCCGATTGTTCAAAATCCCTTGAGCTTGCGCTGCCTGGCCCGCACCGCCTTCGGCAGCTTGCGGGGGTTCCCCTTCTTTTCCGGAGCGCGACGCGGACGAGCCTCCTCCTCCCTTCTATCCGAGGGCAAGGGCGCCGGCCGGACGGCTTCCATGAGACGAAGGGCGAATTCCTGCGACCCCATGACGAACGCGCCGGCGGCCCGTGCACGGCGGGACACCTCTCGATCCGACGAAACCACCGCGCAGGCTCGCCCCAGCTCCTGCGCAAGCCGGTCAATGACCTGATCCGCCCGCTCCCCCCGCCTGGAGTAGATCACCTCCACGCCGCTGCGCCACTCCCGCTGTTCGCTCGCCAATCCGTCCCGCCAGCCGTCGAATACCAGGGTCACGGCAAGGCCCTTGCGCTGATGGTATCCGGACAATTCGAGGATCAGGCGTTCCCGGGCCGTTTCGGTCATGAAGTTCCCGGCCGAGAATCCGCGCTCCCGGACCCCCAGAAGGTTGTACCCATCCACGATCACGCAACGTTTCATCGAGCAAGGAGGCTAGCGAAGCTCGCCACGACCAGTCAAGCCGCGGCCGGCGCGGGTTTCAGACCAGCTTTTCCTTGACAATTTCTCCGCCCTCGGACTAAATGAACTGAAGCACCGGCGCTCGCAGCTTTTCCACGATCACAACGTGCGGATTATGCGACGAATCAGGCGGATTCTTGCAGCCTCGGTCGCGATCCTCCTCTGCGCCCTCGTGGACGGCCCGGGGCGCGCATGGTCGGAGCCGGATTCGGCCGGTCGGCAGTCCCAGCCCGCGCTCCACCACTCCCCTGCTTCCAAACGGTTGCCCATCTATGCCGCCGCGAAAGCCCTGGTTCGGGATCTCCGCGTCAGCCAGGATCAATCGGGGTTCCGCCTGGTGCTCGATCTCACGAAGAAAGTACGGATCGTGCAAGGCCGGGACAAACACACGGGCCGTCTCCTGCTCGATCTCCGGCACACGAGCCTCAGCAAGGCCGCCGCGGACAAGTTCGTCGCCTCCACGGTCCTGCCGCAGTCGGTTCATGTGACCCTGTCCCAACTGCAGGATTCTCTGCGCATCTCTCTGAACAAGAGCGCAGTCGGCCAGTTTCACTATTTTCAATTGGAGCGACCCCATCGCTTCGTGTTGGATTTCACCGTGGCGACGCCCGAAGCCGGCCGTCAGGCCGGCTCGACGGCGCCGTCCGCCTCGCTCCCGGCCTCCAATCAGACACCGGCCTCCCCTGCGGCGGCTGCGGCGGAACCCTCCGGCCCCACCACCGCCCCTCGGCGATCCGGAGCCGACATTCGCACGATCGTGCTCGATCCGGGACACGGCGGAAAGGACGCCGGTACGATCAGCCGACGCGGCCTCCAAGAAAAGCAGGTCACCCTCAAGGTGGCGTTGCGCCTTCGGGACCTCATCCAGTCGCGGCTGGGCAAACGGGTCCTGATGACGCGGGAGCGCGATGAGTTCATCGAGCTGGGAGACCGGGCGAAGTTTGCGAACGCCAATAACGCGGATCTCTTCCTCTCGATCCACGTCAACTCGCATCCCCAGTCGTCCGTCAAGGGGATCGAAATCTATCATTTCGGGGAAGCGAAGGATCAGCGCGCGCTGGCGGTGGCCGCCCGGGAAAACGGAACCCCGATCAACAACAACGGAGTCGGCTGGGAATACTTGGTGGCGGACCTGCTCACGACCAAGCGCATCGAGGATTCCATGGAATTCGCCTGGCAGACCAAGCAGGCGATGCTGCACCAGCTGACCGGCCGCTACCCCACCGATGATCACGGCGTGAAGACCGCGCCGTTCTACGTCCTTCGCTACACCGCCATGCCCAGCATCCTCGCGGAAATCGCGTTCATGTCGAATCCCTCCGAGGAGCAGTTGATGCGGCAACCCTCCTTCATCAACGAGGTCGCCGAAGCGCTTTTCAGCGGTCTCAAGAACTACCTCGATCCCGACTCCACGGCCAGTCGTTGACAGGCGCGTACGCCACGCCGCGTTCCCCGGCGTCGCTTGAGCGCCGGTGGTTCCCCTGCGTACAATCCGCCCGGAAGGGATTTCGATGGCGACGTTCAAACTGATTCTCGAATACGACGGCTCAGGGTTCGCCGGCTGGCAACGCCAGGCCGACCAGCCTACGGTCCAAGGCGCCCTCGAACAGGCTCTCCAACAGATGACGCAGCAGCCTACCCCGCTCGTGGGCGCGGGCCGGACCGATGCCGGAGTGCATGCGCTCGGTCAAGTCGCCAGCTTTCGAAGCGATCGGCCCTTCAGGCCGGAGGAATGGCGGCGGGGACTGAACGGCCTCGTCCCGGAGAGCATCTGCGTGCGCGCCGTCGAACCGGTGGCCGACGACTTTCACGCCCGCTATTCCGCGCGCGGCAAGCTCTACGAATATCGAGTCCTCAATCGAGAGGACCGGGCCGCGCTGGACCGCACCCGTGTGTGGCACCTGCAGCGCCCTTTGGATGAGGCGGTCATGCAGGAAGCCGGTGCCCTGCTGGTCGGCCGCCACGATTGCTCGTCGTTTCGCGGTCCCCAATCCGACACCGAGAACCCGATCTGCGACATTCAGCGGATGACCGTACGCCGTGACGGCGAGTTGATTCGCATGGAGGTCTATGCCGACCGTTTCCTGAAGCAGATGGTGCGGGCCATCGTCGGTACCCTCGTGGAAGTCGGGATGGGGAAGCGTCCCCCTGCCAGCCTGAAAGACATTCTGTTTGCGCGAGATCGTTCCGCAGCCGGTCGAACAGCCCCCCCCCACGGGCTCTATCTGATCCGGGTGGATTACTGAGGGGCGCTCGGCGGAAGCGGGCGGTCACCCGCGCGGAGGCGAGGAATTTTCGAACTTCTTGCGCAGTTGGATGAGTTCTTGTTCGAGCGCCTCGAAGCGGTCGATGATGGGGTCGGGGATGTTGGTGTGATCCATGGTCGCCTCGGGCACCCGCTCGCCTTCCATCTTGATGATGCGGGCCGGCACCCCAATCACCGTCGAATGCGCCGGGACCGATTTCAAGACGACCGAGTTCGCTCCGATCTTCACGTTGTCCCCAACCCGGATGGCCCCGAGGATCTTGGCGCCGGCCCCGATCACCACGTGATTGCCGATCGTGGGATGCCGCTTGCCCCGCTCCTTCCCGGTTCCTCCCAGCGTCACGCCCTGGAACAGCGTCACGAAGTCGCCGATCTCAGCCGTTTCCCCGACGACCACCCCCATGCCGTGGTCGATGAAGAACCCTCGGCCGATGGTCGCGCCCGGGTGAATTTCGATGCCCGTCAACCAGCGCGCCAATTGCGAGATCAACCGGGGCACGAACGGCACACCCCATTGCCAGAGCCGGTGCGACAGGCGATAGGCGAGCAGGGCGTGGAAGCCCGCGTAGGTGAGGATGACCTCCAACCGGCTCGTGGCCGCGGGATCGCGCTCGAAGACGACCGCCAGATCTTGTCGAATACGTGACAGCATCACACTTGTGAACCGGACCGTCGGCCCGTCGGATCGGTGGCCGTATCTTACTTGTCCGGCAGGGGCTCAATCAAACAGACGGCTTGCGTGGCGATCCCCTCTTCACGCCCGACGGCATCCAGTCCTTCGCCGCTCTTGACCTTCACATTGACCAGACCGGGAGCGACGCCAAGGACCGTCGCCAACGTTTCGGCCATGGTGGAGAGATACCCGCCCAGGCGGGGAGCTTGCGCGATGATCGTGCTGTCGACGTTCACGACCCGATATCTGTTCTTCGCCAACAAGCGGCAGACGTGTTCCAACAGTTTCAGGCTGGACATGTTCTTGAATGCGGGATCGGAGCTGGGGAAATGTCTCCCCAAGTCGCCTTCCCCCATCGCCCCCAGCAACGCGTCACAGACGGCATGGGCCAGCGCGTCGGCATCCGAATGCCCGTCGAGACCTTTGACATGGGGAATCTCGACCCCTCCCAGAATCAGTTTCCGCCCGGACACGAGCGGATGGACGTCGTATCCGAGCCCCACGCGGAACCCCGCCCCCGATCGGACGCGTGGAGCGGACTTGCTCTGCCGATGTTTTCCGTTCACCCTCTGCCCCTTGTGCTCTTCCTTGAGTTCGGATCGCGGATGTTTGTTTGGACGTTTGTTTGGATGTCGTGCGCGGCCGACCGTTCACCGATCCGTCGCCATGGCGCGCGAGGCCCAGATGGCGTCGCCGATGACCAAATCCTCCGGTTTCGTCACCTTGATGTTGTCCCCCGAACCCTCCACGACGACGACCGGTTCTCCGAGTCGTTGCACGAGGTCGGCCTCATCGGTCCCGACGTACCTGTCCGCCCTGGCCTTCTCGTGGGCGCGCTGAAGGATGTCCAGCCGGAACGCCTGCGGGGTTTGCGCCTGCCACAGGCGGGTGCGATCGACGGTCCGCTCGATCCGCCCGTCCTCGCCGACCTCTTTCAGCGTGTCCCGGGCCGGAATCGCAATGATCGCGCCGCCATGGCGGGCCGCCGCCTCGCATACCCGAACGATCATCTCCACGGTGAGAAAGGGCCGCACCGCGTCGTGCACCACGACGATCTCCGCCCTGGCCTCGGCCGCAGCCAAGGCCGCCTGCACCGAATCCTGCCGTTGGGCCCCGCCCGCCACGACGTGGCGCACTTTCGTCAGCCCGAATCGCCCGACGATCTCGCGCCGGCAATATTCTCGATCGGCCTCCGGCACCGCCACGACGATGTCGTCGACGACGGGGGCGGACTGTAACGTCCGCAAGGAGTGGACGATCAGCGGCACGCCGCCCACGACGAGATATTGTTTGGGCATGTCGCCCCCCATGCGCACGCCGCGACCGGCGGCGGGGACGAGGGCGACGGTATAGGGATGAGGAGAAGCGGCGGAATCCTCCGGCGTGGTGGGCGGCATGAGTGTCGGCGGACGTGGATCGTGATCAGGAACATACCGGCGGTGCGGCCTACCCTCGCGCCGCCTGCAGTTCCTCCCGATCGCTCTCTTCCTTAAGCCTGGTGAATATCATGCGCCCCGCGGTCGTTTGCAGCACGCTGGTCACGATCACGTCGATGTTCCGGCCGATCCACCGTTTGGCGTTATCGACCACGATCATAGTCCCATCATCGAGATAGGCCACACCCTGTCCGGGTTCCTTGCCCTCTTTCAAGACGAAGACCCGCAGCGCCTCGCCTGGAAGCACCACCGGCCGCAGCGCATTGCACAATTCGTTGATGTTGAGCACCCGCACGCCCTGGAGTTCCGCCACCTTGTTGAGGTTCAGATCGTTCGTCACGACCTTGGCGCCGACGCGTTTGGCCAGGGCGACGATCTTGGCATCGACCTCGCGGATCTGCGGAAAATCGTCCTCCACGATACGCACGTCGATGTCCGGCATCTTCTGAATCTTGTTGAGGATGTCCAATCCCCGGCGCCCGCGCGCCCGCTTGAGGGCGTCGGATGAATCCGCGATGTGCTGCAGTTCGTGCAGAATGAAATGCGGCACGATAAAGGCGCCTTCCAGAAAGCCGGTTTCGCATAGATCGGCGATCCGGCCGTCGATGATGACGCTGGTATCCAGTATCTTCGACCCAATGACCCCGGCCGAGGCATGGGCTTCGGGCTGGCCGAAGCGCTCCTGACCGAATCGGGCGCCCAGCATCGTCCCGAGATAGGGCAGCCCGAGGAGAAAGACGAGGCCGCCGATATGAAACAGCACGGTCTCCACGTCGAAGACCGCGCTGCCCACCCACTCAATCAGGCCGGTGAGCAGCAAGCCGATCCCCAAGCCGGTGGTCCCGCCGAGAATCAGGCCGAAGGACAGTTTTTGCAGCAGGTATTCACTGAGGAGAATCACGCCGCCCGCGGCCGCTCCGACGCCAAACCCGAGGAGCAGCCCGGTGACCTGACCGTCGCCCCATCGGGCAAAGAGGGCCATTCCGGCCACTGCGCTGAGCAGGACGAAGATCGTACGCGTCGCCATACCGCCCTCCTCTTGCCCTCGAACCCGAACGCCGCGGAGCCCCGCAAGCCGGCCGCCGGCATGCCGGCCAGCCGCCTTCTCGAGCCCCCGGGTCAGCTCAGGGCGTTTCGCCCGCGTAGATGCTCATGACCGTGCCCAGAAACTTGAGCGCCTCGGCCTTCGGGCGCTGGAAGGAGTTGCGTCCGATGATGGAGCCGAATCCGCCGCCGTCACGGATCGCTCGGACCTCTTCAAAGACGTTCTTGTCTTCGCTCTTCGCCCCGCCGGAAAAAATCACGATACGCCGCCCGTCGAATGAGCTTTGGACGACGTGTTTCACGCGTTCGGGCAGCGTCTTGATCGGAATCTGGGCGCTTTCGTAGATCTTTTTCGCCGCCGCCTGTTCGAGGTGGGCGGTCGGCAGTTTGACCTTCACGATGTGCGCCCCCAGTTGACAGGCAATCTGCGCCGCGTAGGCCACGACGTCCATGGCCGTCTCGCCCTCTTTGCTGAGCCCGGCCCCCCGTGGATAGGACCACACGACGACGGCCAGCCCGACGCTCTTGGCTTCCTCGGCCAGGCCACGAAGTTGCTCGTACATCCGGGTACAGTGCGCCGAGCCGGGGTAAATGGTGAACCCGATGGCGGCGCACCCCAACCGCAAGGCCTCTCGCACGCTGCCCGTGACCGACGGCAACGGGTCTTTCTCGTCGTGCAACACGTCGTGATTGTTCAACTTGAGGATCAACGGAATCTGGCCTGCGTATCTGCCCGCCCCGGCCTCCAGAAAACCAAGCGGAGCCGCATAGGCGTTACACCCGGCTTCGATCGCCAGTTCAAAATGATAGTGCGGGCTATACCCGGGAGGATTGGGGGCAAAGCTCCGGGCCGGGCCGTGTTCGAATCCCTGATCGACCGGCAAAATCACGAACTTGCCCGTCCCCGCCAGCCGTCCGTGGTTCATCATCCGGGCCAGATTGGCCTTGGTCCCCGGGCTGTCGCTCTCATACCAACTCAAGATCTCCGATACACGTTGTGCCATAACCGATGCCTCCCGAAAGAACGGCGAAACGTTATGCGGTCCCCTTCAGCGCCTGTTCGACTTCCAGCACATCTTCACGACTCCCGATCATTAACGGCGTTCGCTGATGCAACGCCGTCGGCCGGAGGTCCAGAATCCGCTGCGCGCCGGTGCTGGCCAGCCCGCCCGCCTGCTCGACCACCATGGCCAGCGGATTGGCCTCGTACAACAACCGCAACTTTCCCTCCGGCTTGTCCCCCTCCGCGGGATAGAGATAGATCCCCCCCGTCAGCAGGACGCGATGCACGTCCGCCACGAGACAACCCGAATAGCGTCCGCTATAGGGGCGACCTCGGAGGTTGTCTTCCACTTTGAGCCGATCGACATAGCCCTGCAACGCGAGCGGCCACTTGTGGTAGTTGCCCTCGTTCGTGGCATACATGCTCCCGCGTGACGGCATCTTCATGCCCTCGTGCGATTGCACGTACTCTCCGATGCCGGGGTCCAAGGTGAACCCGTGCACCCCCTGCCCCGTGGTGTAGACCAGCATCGTGCTCGATCCGTAGAGCAGATACCCCGCCGCGACCTGATCGCGACCACGCTTGATGAGATCCGTTGCGGAGGGCGGTGCGTGAGCCCCGTCGTGCCGAAGGATCGAAAAAATGGAGCCGAGGGGCATGTTCACATCGGTGTTGGACGAGCCGTCCAGCGGATCGAACAGCAGCATGTATTTCCCGTTCGGCCAGGCCCGGGGCAGGAGGATCGGCTTTTCTTCCTCTTCCGAGGCCAGCGCGCAGACCAATCCGCTCGATTCGAAGACCTGGATGAACGTGTCGTTGGCGAGCTTGTCGAGCTTCTTGACGGCCTCGCCCTGCACGTTCGTGTCCCCGCTCAAGCCCAGGATATTGATCAAGCCGGCCCGGCGGAGATCATGGGCCATCATCTTGCCGACCAGGCCGATTTGCGCCATGAGGATGGAGAACTCGCCCGTCGCGCCGGGATGTGAAGCCTGCTGCTCGAGGATATGGCGCGTCAGCGTGATCGGAAATCGACGCATGAGATGTAGACCGGATAATTAAAGGTCAATTATAGCGGGTTTAAGGCGACCGAGCAATGCGGGATCGGCAAAACGGGAGCATTCTCGAATCACGATGCGGGACCCTTTCGAAAGCCGTCTATCAGCTTGGCGACCACCGACCCGATGATGACCTTGGCCTTCATGAGGAGCGGGATCCGATGTTCGTCATTCGACAACCAGACGCGAATGTTGCCCTCGTTGAGAAAGATTCCCTGAAAGGGCATCACGACCAACAGGCGCACGGCTTCCCGTTCGCCCCAGGGCCCCTTCAGTCGGTCGATTCCCTCGACCCGCACCTCAAGCTTGTAGTTCTTCTTGTCGTGATGGACGTTCAGGTACGAGGACGTGCCGGGGACCAGCGGCACAGAGGCGCGCGTGAAGTACAGACAAGAGATGCTATCCTGCGTGCCGCTCTCGATCTCCAGCTCGGCGGGTTGCCCGTCCTTGACGGCGGTCACTTTTCCTTCCTCGTGGCGAAAGGTGTACTGAAAGTCGTTCTTGCGCTTCCCCTCGCGGCGCTGGAAGATCATCCGCCGAGGCACGAGCGTGTCCGCATCGATCCAGGACTCCACCCGATTGTTGACCGGATAAAACTTGGTGACGAAGGAGCTGGACTGCGCGGTGGTCAACAGTTTGAGAAGGGAATGGCCGCCTGTCGGCTCGGCGGTTTCGACCCCCATGACCGCCGTGCCGGCCTTGACGCCCATCCAGGACAGCTCGTAGGTCAGCCGCTCCCCGGCGGCGAATGGGCGGGCCGGGCCGGGGGTTGCCCGCGACGGCTCCGCGGAAGCCCCCTGGAGGACGCTGAGGAGACTCACGACCACGATCCCTCCCCTGAGCGCTCCTCTCAATCCCCCTTGCATGACGGTGGATCCTACGGCAGCGCGAGCGCGCGCCGCGCCTCCGCAAGCTCGCCCTCGATCGCCGCCCGAATGGAAGCGAGCTGCGCTTCGGACCCCGCCTCGAAGCGAAGCACCAACGCCGGCTGCGTATTGGAGGCGCGAATGAGCCCCCACCCATCGTTGAAAATGGCGCGAATGCCGTCGATCGTCACGACATCGCGAATCGTCAGACCGCTGGTACCCAGCGGAGCGTGCGCGTCAACGCTGGCCAGCAGTCTGGTCTGGACCCGCTTGACGAGGTCGAACTTCACCGCGTCGGGACAGTCGACCCGAATCTCCGGCGTGACACAGGAGACCGGCAAATCGGACACGAGCGCGGACAGAGGCTTCTTGCGCTTCGCAAGAATCTCGATCAACCGGCAGGACGCATATATCGCGTCGTCGTATCCGAAATAGCGGTCGGCGAAGAACATATGCCCCGACATCTCCCCCGCGAGCGCGGCCCGTTCTTCCTTCATCTTCGCCTTGATCAGGGAATGCCCGGTCTTCCACATGATGGGACGCCCGCCGCGCTTCTTGATGTCGTCGTAGAGATGCTGCGACGCCTTGACTTCGGAAATGATCGTGCTGCCCGGGTTGGTCTCGAGAATGTCCCGCGCATAGACGACCATGAGCCGGTCGCCCCACAGAATGTTCCCCTTCTCGTCCACCGCGCCGATCCGGTCGGCATCGCCGTCATAGCCCATGCCGACGTGCGCACCGGTCTCCCTCACTTTTCGGATCAGATCCTTCAAGTTCTCCGTCACGGTGGGATCGGGATGGTGGTTGGGAAATCGCCCGTCCAGGTCGCAGTAGAGCTCGGTCACGGTGCATCCGAGTTGCGCCAGCGCCTGGCCGGCCACCAGCGACGCGGCCCCGTTCCCGGCGTCCACCACCACGCGCAGGCGACTGCCGTCGACATGCGCGAACTGGTCCTTCAGATACGCCAAATATTCGGGAATAATGGGATGCTCCGACACGGTCCCGGATCCCGTCGACAACCGCCCGCTTTCGAGGGTCGTGCGGAGTTCTTGAATCCCCTCCCCATGGAGCGCGCTCTTGCCGATGCACAGTTTGAAGCCGTTGTACTCCGCGGCATTGTGACTGCCGGTGATCATGATCCCGCCGTCGACCGGGAGACGATGCAGCGAAAAATAGACCAAGGGGGTCGGACACACCCCGATGTCGATCACGTTCAATCCACCGGCCGTCAGCCCCGCAATCAGTCGCGCGTGCAAAGCCGGGGAACTGAGCCGGCCGTCCCGCCCGACGCTGACGGTCTTGGCCCCCCTGCTACGGGCCACGGTGCTGTAGGCGCGGCCGATCTGCTCCGCGCTCTCATCGGTCAGCTCCTCGTCGACCACCCCTCGAATGTCGTATTCACGAAAGAGTCCCACTGCTCCTCCTTCAACCCCTGGTCGGGATCAGATCCAAGAATCCGACGGGGGCGAGCCCTGCCCGACCCTCAGCGGGCGGTCCGGCCATAGTCGTCTTGGAACCGAACGATGTCGTCCTCGCCGAGGTAGGGCCCGTTCTGGACCTCGATGATGTGCAAGGTCTCCGTGCCCGGATTTTCGAGCCGATGGCGCGTTTCCACCGGAATCGCGGTGCTCTGCCCGACACGCAGATCGAAGACCTCGTCGCCCCGCGTGACGCGCGCGGTTCCGGCGATGACGACCCAGTGCTCGCTACGCTTGTGATGCAGTTGCAATGACAGCCGGCCGCCGGGATTCACCGTGACGCGTTTGACCTTGTATCCGGGACCTTCCTCCAGCACCGTGTAGGAGCCCCAGGGGCGAAACACCGTGAGGTGCTCCAGATGCTCGGGGGCGCCTTGCTTCTTGAGCACCTCGACGATTTTCTTGACGTCCTGCGAGCGGTCCTTCGGGCACACGAGCGTGGCGTCCGGCGTGTCGACCACCACCATGTCCGTCAACCCGATCGTGGCCACCACCCGCCGGTCCGCGAACAGGATGGAATTGCGGCTGTCCACATCCACGACCTTCCCGCTCACCACGTTGCCGCTCCGATCCCGGGCGGCCACGTCGTCCATGCTGCTCCAGTTGCCGACGTCGGACCACTGGAAGTCCACGGGGATCATGGCGGCATGCGACGAGCGCTCCATCACTCCCGTGTCGATCGAGACCGAGGGCAACAGGCGATACCGCGCGTCCACCTCCTTCCGTGAGGCGCCGGCCTCCAGCATGCCCTTGATCTTCTTCAGCCCGGCTCCCAGCGCCGGCTGATAGCGATCGATCTCCTCCAGGATCGTCGCCGCCCGCCAGACGAACATCCCGCTGTTCCAAAAGAAGTTCCCCGCCTTGAGGTATTGCGCCGCCTTGGCGGCATTGGGCTTCTCCACGAACCGGGCCACGGGATGCCCCGACAGCTTCCCGAGCTTGGCCAGCACGCGCTTCTGATTCGGTTGGATGTAGCCGTACCCGGCTTCGGGACGGATGGGCGTGATACCGAAGGTCACCAGATACCCAGCCTGGGCGAGCTTGGCTCCCAGGGTCACCGCGGCGTGGAACCGAGCCTCCCGCTTCACCACGTGATCGGCCGGGAGCACCAGCATCACCCCGTTCGGATCGCGTCGAACGACCTCGATCGCCGCCAGGCCGATCGCCGGCGCGGTATTCCGCCCTTCGGGTTCGATCACGAAATTGTGCTGCAAGGCATCCTTCCAATCGCTCAGTTGGACGCGAATGGATTCGGCCTGCTGGGGATTCGTGGAAATCAGCACTTGCGCCGGCGGCACCGAGCCCAGCACGCGACGCATCGTCTGCTGGATCATGGTTTCATCCCCCATGATGCGCAGGAGTTGTTTGGGGTACAGATGTCGACTCAGCGGCCAAAAGCGCGTCCCGCTGCCGCCCGCCAGAATGACGGCAAAAATCTGTGGTTGTGAGGCCATCTGCGAATCAGAGCCGGCTCGTGCGAGTTACCACCACCGGTGACCCTGCGTATCCAGGATCAACTCGGCCAGTTCGCGCACCGCCCCTTCTCCCCCCTTGTGCTTGCAGACATAGCGCACCGCCTTCCGCACGGGCGGAAGCGCGTCCGCCGGCGCGGCGGAAAATCCCACCGCGCGCAACGCTTCCAGGTCGTTGACGTCGTCGCCGATGTACGCCACCTGATCGAGCGTCAACCCGTGCCGGGCCGTCAACTCGCGAAGGCACGACAGCTTGTCCATCACACCTTGATGCAGCTCGGGGATCGTCAGTTTCTCGGCGCGCCGCGCCACCAACTTCGTGTTTTCCTGCGTGACGATGGCCGTGATGAGCCCGGCCTTTTGCAAGAGTTTGAGCCCCATCCCGTCGCGGGTGTTGAACTTCTTCAGTTCGTCCCCGGCCTCGGTGTAATACATCCCGGCGTCGGTCAACACGCCGTCGACATCGGTCGCAACCAAGCGAATCCGGCTCAGCAGGCTGGTGCGGGCGGTGGTGTTCGAGGGACGTGTCACGAATGGTCTTGGGTCTGTATGGTCGACCGAATCTTATCAAGCGCGTTACGTAAAGACAAGAAAACTCAAGGAAACTCCTGGATTCGCGCGAGGGGTGTTCAAGGGAAACCGGGGAGGTCGGAAGCCGCCGGCACTCGGTCAGTAGGCATGCCGATGAACGAAGCCCTTCCAGAGCGTGAGCCACATGATTTTGAAGTCGAACCACACGGACCAGTGCTCGATATAGTACAGATCGAACTCGATCCGCTTCTCGAGAGACGTGTTCCCGCGCCATCCATTGACCTGGGCCCAGCCGGTAATCCCGGCTTTCATTTTGTGTCGGAGCATGTACTGGGGCAATTGTCGGCGGAACTGCGTGATGAGCTCCGGTCGTTCCGGCCGAGGCCCGACGATACTCATCTCGCCCTTCAGCACGTTCCAGAACTGCGGCAGTTCATCGAGGCTCGTCCGACGCAGGAACGTCCCGAGCCGCGTCCGACGGGGATCCTCGGCCCCGGCCCATACCGGTCCGCTCCGCGCTTCGGCATCGACGCGCATCGATCTGAACTTCAACATCTCGAACGCCCGTCCGTCGAGTCCCATCCGAACCTGGCGGTACAGCACCGGGCCGGGCGAGGTCGCCTTCACCAGCCCGGCGATCAGCAGCAACAGCGGCGCCCCCACCACGAGCGCCCCCGCGGCCCCCACGATGTCGATCACCCGTTTGATCACGACGTTCCAGCCGTACAAGGGCGTGCCCTGCAGGGTGATCACGGGTAGCCCTTCGAACATCTCGGCTTCGGCCCGCAGGGTCATGAATTCCCAGACCGACGGAACGACCTTCACTTCGACCATGGTATTGCCCAAAAAGTTCAGAATCTTCTCCGCCGCGATGTCGTGGTCCGCCGGCAAACAGACGAACACCAGGTCGATGCCGCGCTGCACCACGTTCGGCAGTTCGTCATATGTGCCGATCACGGCCCCGCCCGGCAGGGGCTGTCCCACCTTGTCTCCGCTCCGGGCTAAGTAGCCTCGAATGGTCAGACCGAATTCCGGATGCTCTGCCAGGCTCTCGCCGAGCCGTTGCCCCACCTTGCCCTCCCCCACGATGAGCGCGTAGCGCTGATTGAAGCCGCGGCGGCGCATGAACCGTAACCCCTCGCGGAACAAGATCCGCGAGCCGGTCAGCGCGACCATGTTCAGCAACCAGAAATTGACGAACACCAGCCGGGAGAATTGATACTGCCTGAGAAAGAAACTGACGGCGACCAAGACCAGCACGGCCATGGTATTGGCTTTGGCGATGTCGACGATCTCGGCCAGGTGGGAGCCCATTCGCCTCGGCCGGTAGAGATCGAAGGCCTGGAAGGCAACGCCCCACACCAGCACCACGGGAATCAGCATCCCGAGATAGGGACCGAGCGGCGGGACTCCCTTGGTGACCGGCGCGGGAAAACCCGCGATGCGGATATCGTAGGCGAGCAACCAGCAGAGGCAGATCAAGGCGAGGTCGAAGAGGAAGAGCAGGCTCTTCAGAAATTCAGAATGGCGTTTCAGCATAGGACGTCGGACCAGACCGACCGCACCTCAGGATGCACCATCAGGACGCATGCATACTCAACCGCCGTACCAGGGAAGACGGGAGCGAACGAAAGTGGAACCCTAGCTGGTACCCCAGCAGCTTCGCGGCCGCCCGAACGAGACTCTGCGGGAGCAACTCCAGCCGCCCCTCACGGACCAGACAGCGGAACTCGGAGCCGACATATCGGAAGCCTTCCCCTCTCGGCCTCCCGAACTCCTCGAGGATCCATTGCTCCTTCCGGAAAAAGGCGCCCACGTCGAAGTATCGCTGAAAGTCCTGCCACACCGAGTAATTGTGGGAGTGATAGACCTGAGCTTCTGCAACATAGCGCAAGGTATAGCCGTGCTTCAACAGCCGGGCGCAGAGGTGAAGGTCCTCCGACATCCCCAGCTTTTCCTTGAACCATCCCACGGCGTCGAGCGCGCTCCTGCGATAGGCGGCAAAGGAATTAGAGCAGAAGGCCGCCTTGATGCCGACCCGGGCTCGATCCGCATAGGTACGCACGTAGGACTCGGCGGGATAGTTGAACTCGCGCAAATGCCGGGCAAAGAGGGTCGCGTCCGGATGGGGAACCTGGCGGCCGAAAACGGCGGCGCACTGCGGGTCGGACACCAGCGGGGCCACCAACGTGGCGATCGCGTCGTCGCCGATCGGCATGGCGTCCTGCGTTAAATAAACCAGGATGTCCCCCGAGCAATGGAGGCGGCCGGCCAGCGTCCGCGTCCCCCCATGGTCGAACTCCTGTTTGGGGATGACGACGACGCCGGCTCCGTGCCGGGCGGCAATCCCGCGTGTGTCGTCCGTCGAAGATGAATCGATCACGAGCAGCGCGTCGAGCGACGGTCGCTGCCTGGCCAGCACCCTCAGTTGGGCATCGAGGTACGCACCCGCCTGGTACGTGGGAATGATCAGACTAACCACCGACAAGCTCCTTATTGGCCCGCTCTACCCCGAGACACATGGATGCCGCGGGGGACCCCTCGCCGGTATCCGATCGAGTCGCCTCACGACACGCCGCAATCCGGCTGACTCCAGTCTGAACGAGGTCGCACCTTCCGGGCTCCTGGTGCTGCGCCGCGAACAGGATTCAGCCGCCCGGCCGCTCGGCCATCACTTCGCGGTAGATCCCCTCGAGCCGTGACACATGATCGTCCACCGTCGCCGGCGCGGACCAATACCGCTCGTACGCGGCCCGTCCCATGGCCTGTACGACGTCATCATCCTGCATCCGACTCATTTTCCGGACAAGATCCTCCACGTCTCCTCCACGAAACCAGAGGCCGGTCACGCCGTCCACGACATCGTCGCGAGCGGCGCACCGATCCGAGACGATCGCGGGAACGCCCAGCGCCGCCGCTTCGCGAACGGCCAGGGGCTGCGCCTCATACCACAGCGACGGGAACACCAGCGCGCGCGCCTGTCGCAAGTGTTCGATCACGTGAGACTGGGAACGCCAGCCCGTCACTTCCGCGCCGGGGCACAGCCGCCAAATCTCGTCTCGACGGTCCCCCTCGCCGACGAAGACCGCCCTGAAGCCGCCTCGCCCCGCCGCCTCGGCGAACACGGTCGGTCCCTTCTCGCGGCTGAGCCGCCCGACCATGGTATAGGCCGAATTCGCCGCCACGAGGACGGGAGCCTGCCGCGGAATGTCGATGACGTTCGGTAGCGCGTACACCTTTGCTTCGGGTGGCAGATAAGGACGGAGGATCTCCAGACTGAAGTCGGACACCTTGATGAAGTGTCGAACGGCTCCCGGAAGCATGCCCCATCGGCGCTGCACCTGCTGCCGCATCACCCGCCAGAGTTTCTGCCCGTACCCCCGCTTATCGCACTGGGTCAGCACGCAACGGCCGCTCAAGGGCACCAGGGAGCAGGCGCGCGCTCGAGGGTAGACGAAGAATCCGCCGTTGGGACAAGCCGTAAAATAGTCGTTGAGCGTGCACACCATCGGAAACTGGCGGCGAACCACTGCCCGGACCACGCTGGAGGACAGGGCCTTGGTCCACCCATGGAGATGGACGACCGTGCTTCGAGGATCCTCGTCGGCGAGAATGGCCTCCAGGAGCCGTCTGCTCGTCCGATTCCAGATGCCCTGGATTGCCGCGCGGAGCCGCGAAGGATCCTTGGCGATGTCATGCTGGCCGGTCGTCACCACCCGCACGCCGCATTCGCGCAACTCGGGCATCGCCGGGCCCACGGCGGAAAAATACGTCACCTGATGGCCGCGGGCCGCCAAGCCAATCGCGCTCGCGAGCGCCACCTGGCTTGCGCCGCCCTCGACGTACGCGAAGTCGTTGACCACGATGATTCGCATCGGCTATCGCCCATCCACCTTCGGGATGACCACACGCAAGAATTCGTCCAGCCGTCTCGTTTGAGCCTCGCGCGTCAATCCCTCCTGGGCCTCGTCCGGAGGAGCCGCGAGGGAGCCGTACTGCCGCTTTTCGGCGATCCATTGTGCCAACTGTTGGCGAATCATGTACGCGTCCGCGCAGACGCAGCCGAGCCGTCGTTGAAGGATGAGCTCGCTCGCCACGCTGCCGGAGGGCCCGACCGCCAGGATCGGACGTCCCGCCCCGATGTACTCGAAGAGTTTTCCGGTATACACGCCTCGCTCCGCGAGGTCGGTCCACAACAACAACAACAGCACATCCGCGTGCCGTTGCAGTCGCAGTGATTCGCCGTGCGGCACCTGACCATCCACCACGACGTTGGTCAATCCCATCCGGGCAGCCGACTCGCGCGCGGCCTCCAGATACCGTCCATAGAACTCTACTCGCACGCGTTGCGCGTCGGCTCCCATCATCTGCAGGGCTGCAAACAGCGGAGACGGATCCTGCCGACCCTCATAGATCATGCCGGTGTACACAATGCGGAGCAACTCTGGATCAGATTTCCTCGCCTCCTCGGCCGCCGCCCCCTCCTCGGAATCAAAACCGTTGAGTACCACAGCGGTCGGCTTCTCGTATTTGGTCCGAAGGGTCGTGGCCAGCGGTTCCGACACCGTCACGAGCGCCGACGCCGACGACAGGACCCGTCGTTCCAACACCTCCTCGAGTCTCCTTCTCACGGACCCGAATCGGTAGCGATGAAAGTCCACCCACAAGTCCCGTAATTCGGCGACCCAGGGCGTCTGAAATCGGCGAGCCAGCCAGGCCGCAACCAACAGCGAGGTGTAGGGCATGGCGCTCGCGTAGAGGACGTCGGGATGCCAGGCCTGCATCAGCCGGGAGCCGGCCCGGACGGCAAACGGAAACCAGCCGATATAGTCGTCGGGAAACCCGACCCACTGTTTGTAGGCGTGACGATAGATCCAGCGGATGGACTCAACCAATGGTCGCACTGTTCCGCGAGCCACGAGTCCCCGATCGGCCACGGCACGACGACCGCCGAACAGCAGCTCCGCCGGTCGATTCACGTTCAACCACGGCGTTCGCTCCACCTGTTCTTCGGGGATCTCTACCGGTAAGGATGGCGTATAGGGTTGATCGTTCGCCGTCAAGACGCGGACGTCGTGCCCGAACCGGGCCAGGTACTTGGCGGTTTTTCCGACGCGAACGTGCCCAATGTCATTGTAGGGGGGAAAGGCGTACGAGACAATCAGGATGCGCAAGCGGCTACGGCCTCCCACCGGACGCGCATGGAGCTGCGGCCCGCTTCCCGAGTGCGGACCCCACCCTCCGTCCACCCTCCATGCTCATGCCCAGGGACCTACGGTCATGCGCTCACGCTGAACACCCGCCCCCAGACCCCGATATTCACGATCCGCCAAAGTCGAAAGTCGATCGGCCGGGAGCCTTCCAGCATTTCCCTCACCAACAGACGCGTGCCTCGTGCATTCAACAGACCGGGGTAAGTCGACAGGACCTCTTCCACCGCGGCTTCAATCGAAGGTCTCAACGGACCTCGAAACCACTCCATTTCTGGGGTTGCGAACCCGATCTTGTCCTGCCGATGGCACACCAGCTCAGGCATCACGCCCACCATGGCCTGTCGGAGCACTACTTTGGTTGTCCCACCCACGATCTTGTGCCGAGTACCCAACCCGATCGAAAACTCCACCAGGCGATGGTCGAGAAAAGGCACGCGGGCTTCAACGCTATGCGCCATGCTGTTGCGATCCTCGTAGTGGAGGAGCATCGGCAGGTTGGTGGCTTCCATCATCGCTATGCATAAGTCGCCGATGTCGCGAATGGGCCCAAGCCCCTGGGTCCGCAACATCGCCCTGAAGGGGTCGGCCGGAAACGCTTCTCCTCGAAACCGCTCCGACGCGAGCCAATCGTGGTCGATGAGCGCTTGCCGGGACTTCGTCAGCAGGCCCGCCATCCGCACGGGCAGGACCGGCCCCACCAGGGAACGAACCTGTTCCGAGAGGGAGATGCCGTGAAACCGTCGTCGCTCCCACAAGGTCCTGGCTAGCGCCATCCATCGGCCGCTCCGCAGCAAACCCGCGAGGTGATACCCGAATCCGCCATGGTACCCGGCCAGTTGCTCATCGGCGCCTTGACCGTCCAGCATCACCTTGATCCCCTGTCGCTTCGCTTCCTCGAACACGCACCATTGGGCAAAGATGCTGGTGCTTCCGTAGGGCTCATCCTGATGCCAGGTGATCCGCTCGGCACAGCGAAGGGCATCCTGGGCTTTGGGAAACACATAGTGCGGCGACGAACGGATGGCGGCGTTCACGACACGCATGAACGAGCGCTCATCCACCGCGCGTTCCTCGTAGCAGGCGCTGACCGTATTCACCGGGGCCTGAATACCATCGAGTCGGAACTGCCGATCAATGAGGCTCACGATCGCCGAGCTATCCAGGCCTCCGGACAGACATGAGCCGACCGGCACGTCAGAACGCAGATGCAAACGCACGGACTCCGTCAGCAGGTCGCGGAACCGCCGAGCCGCTTCGTCCTCTGAACAGTCCACTGTGCCCGACTCGGGCAGGCGATACCACCGACGCACCGCCAGAGGCATCGCGAAAGGGAATGTTTTCAAATCCAGCGTGAGACACTCACCGTTGCGAAGTTGCCGCACGTCGGCGAACATCGTCTCCGACGTATGATCGGTAATACCGGTAGAGAGAAAATCATAGACGCGCGGCAGATTCATGCGTGGCACCAAGCCCGGCACCCTCAGGAGTTGTTTGATCTCCGAGGCAAACGCAAGGCCGTCACCTCGAACCACGTAATACAGGGGCTTAATGGCGAAACGATCCCGCGCCGCGAAGAGGCGCTCCGTCTGGGAATCGTAGAGGACAAAGGCGAACATGCCGACCAACCGGTCAAGGCAGGCCTCCCCCCATTCGGCATAGGCGGCCAGGATGACTTCGGTATCCGACTGAGTAGCAAATCGACACCCGAGCATCGTAAGTTCGGCGCGGAGTTCTCGGTAATTGTAAATCTCACCATTGTACACCACCCAATATCGGCCGCCTACATCGGACATCGGCTGCCCCGCGTGGACGCTTGTGTCGATAATCGCCAAACGCCGATGACCGAGCGTCACCGGTCCGAGAGAGCCGGGGAACACCTTCCATCCGCACCCATCGGGTCCACGGTGCACCACGAGTTCTACAACCGCGGGATCGACGGACATCCCCACCGAAGCCCAAATTCCGCACACCGCTACACCCCCGTTTGGCGTGATCCGCTTATAACGGCTTCATAGGCGGAAATGAGCTTCTGGGATTCACGGTCCCAATTCAGTTCCCGTGCCGCGGACAGGGCGTTCCGCTTATAGGCCTCGATAGACGCGGCGGTCAGAGCATTGATCGTCGCGGCGATGGTGTCGGGGCGAGCATCTAGCATGCACACCCCAAGGTCATACTTTTTGAGCAAGGCGCTCATTTCCGGAAGTTCGGTCACACAGAGCGCAAGGCCCGCCATCACATATTCGAAGAATTTGTTCGGCAACGCGTACCGATTGTGGCGCGAATGGCCGGGGAGTGCAAAGAGTCCGACATCAAACCGCCCCGCCTCGCGCACAAGTTCGGTCATGGGCACCGGGGATGCGAACACCACTCGATTCTCCAATCCAAGCTTTCGGACGAGTCTGACCAGACGTTGCCTATAGCCAGTCTGGCCCGGCCCGCGTAGGGTCAAGGTGAATTCCCCGCGCCATCTCCGAACACTCTGGATCGTGGCCTCCAGCCCACGATTGGGCATCAGTACCCCATGATACAACACGCCGATCGGAGTCCCGACTTTGCGAAACGTCCCAGGTTGATAGTTCGGCATGTTTCGAAGGACGAGGGGCCTGTGGACGAGCTGATAGCGATTCTGCAGTGCCGTGGCGATCCCCTCGGACACCACGGACACGTGCCTGGCCCCCTGAATACCTGCGCGCTCTAGTGCCGCAACAACAGGCTTTCGGAACAGCCGCCATCTAAGCTGTTCCGCAAACTCGTCACACGCCAGCTCATGGGAATCATACACGTAGACTCCACCACATTCCTTGGCGAGTCTCGCCGCCAGCGGCAGCGTAATCCAGTCATTGGCCAGCCAGAGGTCAACACGAAGAGCGCGGCAAGATCGATAGAGCGTATTGGGCCCTGGCCATCTCCAATAGACGACTTCCGCATACTGAGGATGGGAAAGTACGATCGGTGTTTCCACAAGACGCCGAACCTTTAGCATCGATCGCCTGATGAGCGAAGTCTGGATTGGCTGCTGAACATCTCGAGGGAAGTCCGCGGGCGATGACAAGGGATCCGGGGGAGCGTCGACTCCGTCGATAGAGCCGGCACAAGGTGGCTGCCCGGTCAGGACCGGCCACGCCGGGGGTGCGGCGAATTGGCCAGGAAGGCCGACCCCGAACACCTTCCAGCCCGCCTGGTGAAGCGCATCGCCCTGCCGGCGTACCCGAGGGTCGTTCGCAATATCGGAGAGTGACAGGATGCCGATCGATTTGGCGGCTTTCACGCTGCATCCTACCCGTTCGGCGCACGACGCACGGCCGTGCCGGGTGCCAGGGAGTTACGATTGCTCGAGAAATTTCACAATCCGCGCCACGGCCTCGCCGCCTCCATACAAATCGGCCGGCGCCTCGAGTCCGCGCGTCCGGAGATCGGAGGCCAACAGCGCGTCCCGGATACGCTCAGGGCTGGACGGCGGCGCCAGCCGGTTCCATCCCAGATCCAGCAGTTCGACCCATTCGGTTTCCTCGCGCAGAGTCACGCACGGCACACGATAGAAGAACGCTTCCTTTTGCACTCCGCCTGAATCAGTGGCAATCACATGCGCGTGTTTTTCGAGCGAGACCATGTCCAGGTAGCCGACGGGGTCGATCACCGTGAGCGCGGCTTGCAGTCTCGCCAACAAGCCGATTCGATCCAGGGCCTCCCTCGTACGCGGGTGCAACGGCACGACTACGCGCATTTTCCGGGCAACCTCCACCAAGCCGTCCACAATGGTCCGCAATCGCTCGGGCGCATCGGTATTCTCAGCACGATGGATGGTGGCCAGCCCATACTCCCCCGCGGTGAGCCCCAACGTGGAAAGGATCGTACTCCTGGCCTTGGCCCGCTCCGCATAGTCGAGCGCAGCATCATACATCACATCTCCCACCAGCCTGATCGCCACCTCCGGGACGCCTTCGCGGCGCAGATGGTCGACCGCCGTCGGGGTCGGCGCGAACAAGACCGTCGACAGGTGGTCGGTCACCACGCGGTTAATCTCTTCCGGCATGCGACGATTGAACGACCGGAGTCCGGCTTCGACATGCGCCACGGGGATCCGCAACTTGGCGGCGGCAAGGGCCCCCGCAAGCGTAGAGTTGGTGTCCCCGTACACCAAGACCTGGTCCGGCCGCGTGTCGAGCATCAACGCCTCGAGCGCCTCCAGCATACGAGCGGTCTGCACGCCTTGGCTGTGAGAGCCGACACCAAGATGATATTCGGGAGCGGCGATTCCGAGCTCGTCGAAGAATACTGTCGACATGTTATCGTCGTAATGCTGGCCGGTGTGGACCAGGGTTTCGTGCAGCACGGACGACCGGCGGATCGCCCGGGACACCACCGCCGCCTTGATGAACTGCGGACGGGCACCCACGATCGACATGACGTTCATTCTACAACCTGAATAGGAAAGTGGAGCAGGAGTTGCTGGAGCGACCCGGTGCCGTCATTCGGCGGCCTTCATACCGCCAGATCCGGCATATGGGAGCGATGCTTGCGGATGCACTGCTCGATCCACGGCAGGTTGGCTCGGGTCCACTCGATGGTTCGTTCGAGGCCCCGCTTCAGCGGTTCTTGAGCGGTAAAGCCCAGTCGGAGACGCGCCTTCTCGACGCTGCCGTACCGTTTCCCCGAGTGATCCCAGGAGCGCGTCGGACCAAGTTCCATCGGAGCCGGATTTCCCGTCAGGTCATTGATGAGCTTGGCCAAGTCCCCGATAGAGGTCTCCTCCCCGCTGGCCAGGTTGAACACCTCGCCGGGGTCGGCGAGAGAGGCGCAGCGCACCAGGCCTTCCACGATGTCGTCCACGAAGATGAAGTCGCGTGTCGCCACGCCTCCGTTCTCCACGATGAGCGGCATGTGGCGAATCGCGCGAAAGATGAAGCTCGGCGTCACATTGCGCCAAACAGTGGCCGGCGTGCCTCTCCACCGCCCGGCGCCGAGCACTTCCCCGGGGCCATAGACGTTCTGAAAACGCGCCTTCACCACCGGCAGCCCATACTGCTTGAAATAGTAGTTCCCATAGAGCTCTCCGATGATCTTCGAAATCTGGTAGGGACTGTCCAGGTACAGTGAGACCGGCGCCTCTTCCGTGGTGGCCTTCGCTTGATCGAACGTTTTTTCGGCAACCGTGCATCCGGCAGACGCATATACGACCTTGGCAACACGGCGATAGCTCTTGATCCAGTCGAACAGTTTGAGTGTCGTCAGCGTGTTGTTGGCATGATCTGCCAAGGGGTCATGGATCGAGCTTTGATTGCCGTGATAGGTCGCCAGATGAAATATGTAGTCGAACTCATCCGGCACCTGTCTCAGGACGGCGTCGTCCGCGATCGACCCCTCGAGAAAGACCACGGCCGGATGATCCGGCAGGTTCGCCCGCTCAGCCGAGAGGAGATTGTCAACGACCACGACCCTGCCCACCCCTTCGCTCACCAGTCGCCTGACGAGATTGCTCCCCACGAACCCCGCACCGCCGACCACCAGCACGTCCTTCTTGGCCCAGACATTCATCGGACCCCTCGTCGTGGCCCCCGCCTCCACCATCGCGGGGAGACCGCTATCCCTTGCTCTCCAGCGGCTTCAGGTGAGTGTAGGTCTGCGTGATTCCGAACTTCTTGTACCACTCAATCGCCGTCAGCACACCCTGCTCCAAGGGGGTCGAGGTTTTCCACGCAAAGTCGCGGTTCGTCTTCGAGGGGTCCAGCAGGATGGTGAATGCATCATCCGGATTGCGAGGCCTGACCTCGACATCCTTGTCGAGCTTGATGCTCAAGGCCTTGACCGTCGCGTCGAAGAGTTCCTTGATCGAGAAATCAGAACCGGAGGAGATGTGGTAGGCGCCTTTCTCCCCTTTCCCGCGCAAGGCCCGCGTCACCACCTCAATGAGGTCGCTGATATAGACAAAATCGCGCCTGGTATCCATCACGAAGCAGGCTTTCCCGTTCGTCAGGCGATGATAAAACGTCGGAAGCGGCCCGCTGAGGTTTCTGGGACCGTAGGCGTTGGCCAAACGAAAAGAGATTGCGTCCAACCCGCTCAACATCACATAGTGCTCGCCCGCCGTTTTGCTGATGGCGTAGCTGCTGCCGTCCGGCCGGAGAGGATGACCGAGCGTAATCGGTTGTTCCAGGGGCCGCAACCCGTAGCAAAGAGCGGTCTGGAAGTAAATCAACCGTCGCACCTCGGCGGCCTTCGACGCCCGCACGATATTGGCGGTCCCAACCACATTGGTCAGTGCATCTTCCGTCCAATTGTCTGGATCCTTGTAGGCCGCCGCCGCATGCACCACGTGCGATGGGCGGAAGGAGGTGAACGTGCGCGTCACAAGATCGGCGTCGGCAATTGTGCCTTCAATCACCGTCATGCGCGGGTGCGCCGCAAGATTATCACGCCGTCCGGTTGCATAATTGTCGATCACACAGACGTCCGCCTCGTCCGTCAAGAGGCGGTCGGCCAGGTGAGAGCCAATGAATCCGGCCCCGCCGGTGATCAGCACTTTCATGAAGGTACCTCCGTATGCAAGAGTTGTCTGAAGTGAGCGGCCCGATCGTGAAACGTCTGTTGCCAAATCTCCAGGCACAAGAGGCCCCAGAGCTTTCTACCGAACTTAGGCTCCCGCCCGAGTCCATTGATCACACGCCGGTTGTCGATCAAGTGACGAGTCGTGGCCTTGGACGAACTGAGCACGTCGAGCACGAAGTTGCGCACTTCTCCGGGTTGCCGCAACCAGTCCTGGAATGGAACGGGAAACCCCATCTTATCTGTCCGGTTCACAATGGCCTCCGGGAGTACCCGGGCCAAGGCGTTCTTGAAGACGTGTTTCAGGTGTCCATCCTTGAACTTGATGTTCGACGGAATCGTGGCAGCCAGTTCCACGAGGGGGTGGTCGAGCAAGGGCACGCGCGATTCCAGGCCATGCGCCATACTCACGCGATCCTCCACATGCAGCAACGCCGGCAGCAGGGTTTTGAAATCGAAATGGGTCATACGGTCGAAGTACGATTCCTTGCCAACGTTTTTCCCTTGGAAGATCTCCTGAAAGGTCTCGAACGGCGAAAACCGGTCTAACGCCACCCAGTTGATTTCCTCGCCGAGATCGGGTGCACGGTTGATGAGCCGGAAATACCGCCGGTCCAGGTCCTCAAAGAGCCCCTCTTTCCAGAACTCCTGGAGCAGCGGCTTATAGTTTCGCAGGACCGCGAGATTGGGAATGATGGATTCGTAGGTCACGATGAAACTGCCGGAGTGCATGGTCCCATCGATGGCAGCCTTGATGCACTGTTCAAAATAAGCGATCAGGTAACGGGCATACCCTCCGAAAATCTCGTCTCCGCCTTGGCCTCCTAAGACCACTTTTCGGGAGCGGCTCGCCAGCCTCGAGACCATGTACTGTGGAAAGCTTCCCGGTCCCGCCACGGGGAAATCCAGATGATAGATGACGTTCTGAATTTCATCGACAAAATCCCGGTCGGAGATGTCGATCTCTTTCAGCTCGAAAGACCGAAACCGTGCGAGTTCCCGCGCATACCCACTCTCATCGTAAGCTTCGTTGCCGGAAAATTTCCCGGTAAACCCCTTGAACCCCTCTCCCTGATGCGCCGCCGCAAGCGAGGCCACGATGCCCGAGTCCAGTCCACCGCTCACGTAGGCTCCCACCGGCACGTCGCTTCGCAGATGCAGCGCCACGGATTCGTCGAGTAGCGCGTGAATGCGCTCCTCGAAATAGGCCTCGGTATGCATGAAATCGGGGTGGTAATAGATCTCCCAATAGCGTTCCACCTGCACGTGGCCGCCGCGCACCGTCAGACAATGTCCGGGCGGCAACTCGCGTATCCCCTTGAAGAGGGTCTTTCCGCTTAAGCAGAGCTGGAAAGATAGATATTCTTTGAACGCCTCCAAGTCGGTGTCGATCTCGGAGGAGAAGGGAAGGAGTGCCTTGACCTCAGAGGCCACGTACAGCACGCCATCCGCAACGCAATAATAGAACGGCTTAATGCCAAACCGATCCCTGGCGCAGAACAAGGTCTGCTGTTGCTCATCCCACAGGGCGAAGGAAAACATCCCTCGAAACCGGAGGAGGCACTCGCGCCCCCACTTGCGATACGCGTGCAAGATCACCTCGGTGTCAGAGCGGGTCCGAAAACCCTGCTCGCCCAGCTCGCGACGAAGTTCGAGGTAGTTATAAATTTCTCCGTTATACGTAATGCAATTGCCTCCCGCGTCGCTCATCGGCTGCTGACCGGTCTGAAGGTCGATGATGCTGAGTCGTCGATGCGCAAAGCCGACGGTGCCGCTGGGATGTTCCCAAGAGCCCACGCCGTCCTGGCCGCGATGTCGAATGAGATCGCTCATCAGCCCGAGACGTTTCCCCAATTCAGGGATACGCTCGCGCTGCAGCTGCAGGCTACCGGCAATTCCACACATCGTCTACCCTTGTCGCTGCTTCAATTATGCGAGCGGCCTCATGAGCCGCTTCACACGTCTGGCCCAGTTACTGGCCCGGACTCGCTGTGCTACCATCCAATCCTCGGCTCGCGCAGTCAGATTGAGCCCTGTCGGACCCGCCGTGGGATTTCGAGAACGAGTATTGACCTGGGCCTCCAGTACCTGCAGGAGCAAATCTGCGAACACACGGGAGGAACAGGCGCCACTCAGATAGATGTCCTCATAGGCGCGATCGACCATCGCTTGCATCGCATCGAGATCGTTGCAGGCTTCCAACACCTCATCCAGATTCGACCAGTCGGACTTGAGCGGCAGGTAGTGCCGATGAGGTTGAAGGATGCCGTTATATGTTCCTTCCACGAGCACCTGACAAGTCTTTGTGGCTACGGCTTCCAGGTGACGAGGACCGATCGCAAAAAACTTGTGGTCGTCCCACCCAACCGGCATCATTCGGTTGATCTCTTCAAATGAGAGGTCCGGTTTCTGTCCAAGCAGTCTCTGGATTTCTCGCTGAATGGCGCCGGTGGAGTCTAACACACTTGATCCGCTCTCGCAGCCCAGGGTGATCCGTGCCGAAGAGAGGAACGACAGCCACTTGGTTCCCAAAACGGCATCTTCCCTCCGGGTAGAGATGTCGGTCTTGAAGCCCAATTCGGCCGCACGACGAGCCACTACCTCTCCGACTCGGTGTTTGAGCTGTCCATGGCTCCCGAACCAGTATGGAAGCCTGGTAGCACGATACACGATATCGAGGGGGCGATCTCGTAGCGGGAGCAATTGATTGGCGTTCGGCATCGCACGCGGGTCGAGGTACCCCGTCAGACACGGCACGAACACGGCCCGCCGGTGTAAGCGCGGATAGAGCTTCCGGCACAGTCTGTCGTCGAAGTTGGTCATGACGAGATCGATGCCCCATTCGTCCAACCACCCATCCAAGATCTCCGCATGGTCATATTCGTCCTGAGGGATGGCAACTTTGACGCAATTGAGTCTCCCTATCCACCGAAGTCGCTTGTACCACACGCGATGAAAGTCCGAAAACCAGCGAAGGCAGAGCGCGGTTGTATGCAGCAGCACGGCATCGAACCGCCCCCCACCCCACACGGACGGCAGGTCGCAAAATGCATTATGGTACGTCACGTGCGGGGGGACCGTCGCATGTTCCAGCGCGCGTAAATGGTGTTGCACCGCCGACCGCATTTGATGCGGCGCATCGGCACTCCAGTACACCACCAGCACTCGAAGGGCTTGGTTCGTCATCGTCGCTGTGCTCCAGCCAGGACAATGAATCTGGCACATACGGACAGGCGGGCCTCTCCTCCGGACACGCTTTGCCACTCCTTGGTCTTGGCTCGGCTTTCCACTGGGCCCTCAATCAGTTCCCCGCGCCACTTCGATGAGGTTCACGAAAGTGCGAATCCCATCTTCCCCCACACCGATCCCCACACATCCGATGCCGGCAATCCGGTAGGGCACGTATACTCCCACGGCCGAGTGATCCCAAGCCAGCTCTTTGAGTCGCCCATTTTGGAGGGCCTCGTAGAAACGGCTCCACTGTTGCTGGGACGCTGCCTCCGAGTCAAACTTGGGCGTGGCAGGGGGCAACAGTCCATCCTGGACCGGCTGGGACGGGACACTCTTTATCGACACCCGCCCTTCATCGAGCTGAAGCGTGATTGTGAGGATGAACGGGCGCCCGGCGGAAGATTCATCGCCGGAAATCTCCTCCGCAACGCCAAGCAACATAATTTCTTTCAACAGGTGCCTGAGACTGACACTCCGCCTGCGCTGAGGATCACTGATGCACCGACTGAGCAGCGTCCACAGGATTGGACGCCTCATTGCCGCCTTGAGCACCAGCAAGCTTTCCCCTTTCATACGGAACAGGAGAACGGCGACAACATGGGAAACGAGATGCTGCAGTTTCGCGAAGACGTGTGCCGCTCGTGACTGCACGCGGGAAAGTCGGATGCGCAGTCCTCGCTCCATTTTCGGCAACATCGTTCGTGCCCCGCCCACCAAGGTATGGTAACGCTTGCCGGCCAAGCTTTTCGATCTGGCCACTTGTGCCTCAATCAGGTCGTCGAAGTGCTGCATGAACGCCCGGTACGAATACCCCCCCGAGGCGACGATGTCCGCATACGCACGATCGGCCATGGCTTGGAGGCCATCTGCGTCTCTCAGACAATCCACGACTTCCGCCATGTTCGAAAAATCTTTCTCGAGCGGAATATAGTGCGCCCATGGGGTCAGCACGCCGGAGTACTCGCCCCGGAACAGAATCAGCGCCGTATGCAACGCGATGGCCTCAAAGATCTTGGGCGAGATCACGTTCATGCGCACATTACCTTCGTACGGACGAAGAATCTGCTCGTACACCTCGTCGAAACACGCTTCCGGATGACAAGCGATATAGGCGCGGACAGCCCGCTCGATCGAGCCATCGAAATCCGTTATCGTCGCACCACTTTCCGTTCCAAGCGTCGCTTTGCAAGAACTGAGGAACTGGTCCCATCGAGCGCCGTACAGGCGATCCTCTTCACGCCATCCAATGTCGCATCTCAAGCCATAGTGGGCAGCCCGCTCCATCACGCCCTGAGCGATCCAAGCCTTCTCCTGGCCAATACGCCCCAGCCAGTAGGGCAGAACACGCCCGCGATATCCGATGTCAATTGGCCTCGATCGGAGCGGAGCGGTCTGCAAGCCAACGAGACGTTCTGGAACATATCCGGCCAGGGTGGGAACGGCGGCTATACCGGGTAGTCGGTCGCCTGTCCAAATCTTAGGGATCTGGTCCTCAGGAACCAGCGTCAGCAGGACATCAACCCCGATCTCTCGCATCACGGTGGTGATCGAATCGACCCACCGGTAGTCGTCCTGGATGAACTGCACTTTAAGACCGTGAAACGCAGCCAGTTGTCGCTTCAATGTCCTGGGCAGATAGCTTTCGAACAGGACACACAAGGAATAGTGAATCACGACCACATCGTAGTAATTCAGCTGCAGGGACCAGAAGTTCGTCACGCCACGTGGGTTCAACACATCCACATCGTGCCTCGAGTAGTCGACAAAGGCCGAGACATGATCGAGGATCGTGTTCGCGTGACGAGTATCATCGTCACAGAGCAAGAGAATGGATAGGCGCCGAGCCGTTTGTGATGAATCGACCATGGACATGGCGACCGGACTTTCCGTGGAACTGGGGAACTAACCGCGCTTCCGGAAGACAAACCCTCGCATGCGCGAAAACGACCTCATGCAGTCCGGGTTGTGACTGCGCGCCAGTTGGGCGCACTTTTCGCTGAAGACGGTATTGTGTTTGGCATTTTCGGCTCCCACGATCAACGGATACACAACCCGCGTCAGATAATCATATGAGCCGAGGTGAAATTCGTCGACCGGTTCGTAGCGAGACTGAAAGAACGGCAGCAGCTCTTCTTGGGTGGAGTACACGTTGATACTGGCGGGCTGCACCGCCGGCAAGCCGACCTTCTGCCGAAGATCGCTCAGTGCATTGAATCCTTCCCGGAACCCCTCAGCGAGAATGAAGAGTCCGCCCGTCCTGATCACCCGATCCAGATTCTGCAGCGCGGCCCGTTGCTCCGCAAGATTCCGAAGGTTGATGAGCACGCGCACGCACACCACGGCGTCATAAGTGCTTCCCATCGCCGAAGGAGCCAGCACGTTATCCACAAAAAAACGGTTGTTGGTCTCGCCAACCCGTGCACGCGCGCGCTCGATCATGTTCTCCGCATAATCGAAGGCATCGACGTGCTTGACAAGCGGACGGAAGCGCGCGGTGGAAAACCCGTTGCCGCACCCGACCTCCAACAGATTCATCTCGGCAGTAAGATATCGGCATACATAATCGTACTCGATTTCCCGCTGGAAGATATCCATGATATTGACCTCGACATCGTCCTTGACCGTGGAGGCCCGTTCGTTCCAATGCAGGTCCGTCGCACTCTTCATAGTGGGGAATCTCCTTTCGTAGTCTGTTCTGCGGCAGCTTCAATAGCGGCGAGGACAAACGGCCAAATCGCATCGGCGTAGACCCGATTCCCTTCCACGCTCAAATGGAGGTGGTCCGGCGCGGGCAGCAGCATGCGCTCAAGTATCTCGTCCGAGAACGGCATGAATACCGTCCGGATATCACATAGCGTGACGGCCGCCTCGCGCGCAACGTCCCTGACCAGATCGCTGTAGCGCGCATTGGCCTCTTCGTAAACCTCCCCACTGACCAACGGCGTGCGCCGAAGCGTGCGGTGATTGGTGGCCAGAATGATCTGCCGGGCACCAAAGCGGCGCGCGCGGGCGATCATCTCCAGCAGGTTGGCTTTGAATGCCGCCTCCGATACCCGCGGCACGCCCTTGTCGGTCTGCCAACAATTACAGTCATTGAGGCCAAATTGCAGGGTCATCACATCCGGGTTCAACTCTTGGACATCCCTTGGATACCGCTCGAGTCCCATCCGGGTGGTTTCCCCCGAGATACCTCGATTGTGGGTTTCAATTTCGAGGCGCCGACTGAACTCGTGCCGACGGAGCCGATCGGCGATCAACGATGTCCAGCGAAGCGCGGGATCGATGTATTGTCCGAATGTAATCGAATCACCCATATGGACTAAGGTAACCTTATTCATCGTCGTGCCGCACCTCCATGGCAACCAGCAACACTGATATTTTCAATGTCCACCCTCCATACTTGACCTGGTGGGGGCGACAAGGCTCCACTGGCCCTCATGGAGAAATATACCGTTATGAAAGGGTTGATTACCGACGACACGGAATTCATAGCTCCGATCAAGCAAATCGTAGACCTCCGAAGGCTCAACCTCAGAAAGTTTACGGAAGATCGCGATTGAAAAGACATAATTCCCATTCCCCAAGTTCAGAGATCCCAGCTTCAGAGATAGGATTTTTGTTTCGTCTTTGACAAAGGACAGGGTTACGCTCGGGCCAGGAAGATTAGTTACCAATACCCCATCGATTCGATAAAGAGTGGCCGCCGGGATCACCTCGTAAGTACCCTGAGCCTTCGCGACGATCGACACAGAAAGGGTCAACGGCCTACCGACTTCAAAAACAGCCCGCTCAGCGCCATCAGAAGAAGAAAGTATCGCTTTACAAATCATAAGTGATCCTTCTCCTGGCCACCGACTCACATTGATATTACTGGTTTCAGGCGCTGCCACACTTTCTGAGACGCATTTCGCTGATGTTTTGAGTAAAACCGTTTCCGCCTGCCACTCTTCGTTGGTTTCGGCAAGGTCAAATCGCCCATGCTCGACACCGTCCATGAAGACTTGAAGAGACAACGCTCCCCCTCCACAAATCCTATACGTAATGTCTATTGCATAGTCTTCGTCATGGAAGAAGTAATACAAATTGAACACGATATCGCCGCTTCCCCCATGCGGACTCGTTCCGATCAGCGACCTCCAAGTCCGCTCATCATGCGACCGAGGAGGAGACCAATCCCCATCCCCCAAACTGACGAAGGCCGCATGTGAGGAATCCCCGTCCTGTGCGCCCCCCACCTGAACTCGAGCATCGACCTCTCCATCACGACGCAAGACCAACTCCGACACATCGCAGGAAGCCAACGGAGATATAACACAGCGGACTATGAGTGCATGGCAATAGGACTCCTGAAGAAGCTTTGCGTAACGCCTCGAGACCATCTTGCGATTCTTTGCCTTAAGGCGCTCGTTTTCCAACCTCCGAATATGCGCCTCGTAGGACTTGACTACCTCAAGTGCAGATCCTCGTTTGACGACAGTCCCCCGATCCAACCAGACGGCATCTTCACAAAGCCTAATGATCTGTCCCATGTCGTGAGAGACAATGAGGATGGTTGCCCCACTCTGAACGAGCCCTTGCATCCGTTCAGCTGACTTGTTTAGAAAATATGCATCACCCGCCCCTAATATTTCGTCTATGATAAGAATCTCCGGATTAATGGAAGTCGCCGTTGCAAAGATAAGCCTCGCTTGCATTCCGGCCGAATACGTCTTAAACGGCTGGGAAATGAAATCTTCCATCTCACAAAATTCGACGATGTCATCGATGGCATGCTTCAACTCTCCACTGCGAAGACCCTGGTAGGTTAGCGCAGCACGAACATTCTCGATCCCCGTAAATTCCGGGTGAAACCCCGATCCTGCCTCCAACAGAGCTTGGACCCGTCCGCCCACTTTCACCTCCCCCTCAGTGGGCTCAATATTTCCCGTTATGAGCTTGAGGAGGGTAGTCTTCCCAGCACCATTGCGACCTAGTATTCCAACACGACTTCCAGCCCTGACCTCTAGATTTACTCCTCGCAGCGCCCAGAACTCCTTGAAGCGAGGGCGCCGCCATCGGAAAACCCGCGCGCCCCCCAATGCATCGATAAAATTGTCTGCACGGGACGAGAAGATCTTGTACATCTTGGAGACGTTAACCAATCGAATTGCAATTGGGTTACGCATAATCAATCAACGCTCGCTTGCCTTTCGAGAAGACCCATCCTCCAAGCGCAAACATTCCCAGAGACATGAGCAACAACGAAAGCCATTGCACCCCTGACGGCGCCCGGCCGAGCACCAGTACCTGCTGATACGCGATAACAAAATAGGCGAAGGGGTTTAGAAGTATCAGCGGACGGAGAGACCCGGGGACCATGTCCGGAGTGTAGGCAATCGGTGACGCGATCAGCATGATCATGAGCAGAATTCCGATCACATATTGCAAATCTCGAAAAATGACGTGGATCATGGACAGGATCCAGTTCACTCCGATCAAAAACAGCACTTGAAGTGCCCAGACCAGCGGCAGCATCACCACGGTCCAACTGAGCTGTTTGGTAGCGGCAGCGAAAAACACGATGGTGGAAAATCCGACGAGTGAAACAGCCTGGCTAATCAACACCGGTTTCACGGGAGCGAGATCAATGGGGAATACCGTATTGTTTAAGACGGACTTGTTCGTCACCACCGACGAAACCCCGCCGTTGAGCGATTCCCCCATCATCAGGAACGGGACCAGTCCGGAGAACATATAGAGGACATACTGGAGCGGGGTCATCTGAGTGGGGCGCACCGAAAAAATGTACAGATAGACGACCGCGTAGATTGCCAAAATCGCAAGTGGGGCAACCAATGCCCATCCCACGCCAAGGATGGACCCGGCATAACGACCGGCCATTTCCGTCCGCGACACACGCCACAGCAAAGTAAAATGGCTCACGAGATAGCGGGATGAATGGGAACCAGCACGACTCAAGATGTGTAACGCCCTTAGATTCTTTGAACGACCTGCCCTGCTGCCTGCCGGTCAGTGCCGGGCAACTCGGCAAAGCAGGTGTTTCCTTTGTCCCAAGATTGGATCCCGGTAGATCCCTAACAGGGTTCTCAGGACACGATTTCGCAGATCACCGCGTCAATCAATAGCTGTACCAGCTCCGGACGAAAGTCTCCGCCCATGAACCCCGGAGTTGGCTCGGCTTGGTTGGCACGTTCACTTCCCTGGGTTGATCATGCTCACCACGTGCTCGGCGAAGGGCAACGAACAGGTGAATGCCGGCGACACCGCGTTCAGAACGTGTGTGGAGTCCGGCCCCTCCTCGACCAGGAAGTCGTTGACCAGATTGGCCGTCTTCACGTCACAAAGCTGTGCCCGAATCCCCGCCTCCCGACCAGGCAACAAATCGCCCGGGTTCAGATTTCGCACCAACCCGTGAGCCTCCCGATAGAAACCCGTGCGGCTCGCCTTGACCAGTTCGTTGAGAGCCAAGCCACGGAAGTGGTCACGGTTGCGGGAGAACATGCGGCCCAGAAACTTGGCCATATGGAAAACGTCCATGAGGTTCGCGCCTCGCAGCCCGGTATACTGTTCGCGACCGGCGAGCGGCAATGCGGTTGGGCCAACGATGACTCGCCGGTCTGGACGGGTCGTGAAATGTACCCCAAGGAAGGGGTTCCTGAGGTCCGGCACCGGGTAGATGTTTCCCCGCACTTTGACCGACGATTCGGGATTCAGCCAGTAGTAGCCCCCGCGGAAGGGAAGCACCCGATACTGCTGCCCCACCCCGAAGCGATGCGCCACGTGATCGGCGAACAACCCCGCGCAATTGACCAGGTGTCCGTACGCGATGGGTCCCCCCGTCGTCACCGCCTGCTTGCCCGCAGCGAGGCCCTGCCAGGCACAATTGAATCGGAACTCGACTCCGTCGCGCTCGGCATCCGCGACCAGCGATGCCAACACGCTTCGCGGCTCCACCACGGCCGTGTCCTTCACATGCAACGCCTTCTGCACCGTGCACGCCGAAGGTTCGATCGCGGCGAGGTCCCGTTCATCGATCCAGGCCACCCGCACCCCGTTTGCCGTGGCCCGCCGATGCAGTTCTTCCAGTACGCCGTTCTCTTCGGGTGTGCGGGCCACGATCACCTTGCCCGCATCATTCATGGGAAGCCGATGGGAACTGCAATATTCACGCATGCGCCGATTGCCCTCGACGCACAACTTGGCTTTGAGGGTGTGGGCCTTGTAATACACACCGGCATGAAGGACGCCGCTGTTTCTCCCGCTCGCATGAACACCCGCGCTCTGTTCCTTGTCAATGACGAGGACACGACCGCCATAGCGACGCTTGAGCACGTGCGCGATCGTCACTCCGACCACGCCGGCTCCGACAATCAGAAAATCACACACTTGGTGGCCGGTGGACCCGTGACCCACGATGGTCGACCCGTCAATGTCCGAAGAAGCGACTCACCCCGGTGACGACACACTCCTGCTGCTCGTTCGTCAACTCCGGGTAAATCGGCAAGGCCAACGTTTCCTTCGCGGCGCGTTCGGATTCCGGGAAGTCCCCTTCCTTGTATCCCAACGAGCGGAAACACTCCTGCAGATGAAACGGCACTGGGTAGTAGATCTCGCTGCCGATGCCCTGTTGCTTCAAATGCGCCATCAGTTGATCGCGCTGCGGCACCCGAATGACGAACTGATTGTAGATGTGGTAATGGCCGACGCCGCTCCCTTCGTACACCGCTTTGGGCATCACGATGGCCGGGTTCGCCGCAAGATTCGCACGCTGAAAGAGATCGAGATATCGCCGCGCATTTTCCTGCCGGCGTTTCGTCCAGGTGTCGAGATAGTTCAGTTTCACGTTCAGAACAGCCGCCTGCAGACTGTCCAGCCGGAAATTCCCCCCGATGAGCTTATGATAATACTTGGGCTTGCTTCCATGAACGCGCAGGACGCGGAGGCGTTCCGCCACATCGGCATCGTTGGTCACCACCATCCCGCCGTCCCCGAGCGCGCCCAGGTTCTTGCTCGGAAAGAACGAAAAGCATCCGACGGCTCCGATGCTGCCGGCCCGCCGACCATCCGCATAATCCGCCCCAAGCGCCTGGGCCGCATCTTCGATCACATGCAGGTTGTGGCGCTTGGCCACCGTCATGATCGCAGCCATATCCGCGCATTGTCCGTACAAATGCACGGGGATGACGGCCTTCGTCTTCGGCGTCACGGCGGGTTCGATTCGAGCCGGATCGATGTTGAAGGTGACGGGGTCGATATCGACGAAGACCGGCTTGGCCCCCACGCGGATAATCGCTCCCGCCGTCGCAAAGAACGAGTAGGGCGTCGTGATGACCTCATCCCCCGCCTTGACATTGAACGCCATCAGCGCCACGAGAAGCGCGTCCGTGCCTGAGGAGACCCCGATGCCGTATCGAGCTTGGGAATAGGTGGCGATCCGTTCCTCCAGCTTGGCGACCTCCGGTCCCAGAATAAAAGCCTGACTTTCCAGCACCCGCTGCATGGCGGCCATGAGCTCCGCTTGAATCGGCTTGTGCTGTGCGCTGAGATCGAGCAAGGGTACCGTCATCGAGTCACTCCGTCTTGATTGTCCCTCGGCGCCGACGACTGAGGCACCACGCCTCGTGTCGTCTTCCGATAGCGGGCGCCGCAAGCCGGGCATCCGGCCTGGGTCTTCTTCACGTGCAGCTTGACCCCGCACCGGCACATCCACCCGGTCACCCGCGCGGGATTGCCGACAACGAGCGCATGATCGGGCACATCCCGCGTCACCACCGCGCCGGCACCGACCAAGGCATACCGCCCGATCGTGGTGCCGCAGAGGATGGTGCAATTGGCGCCCAGGGTCGCCCCCTGTTTCACGAGCGTCGGTCGGAGTTCGCTCATCCGAGGAATCTCGCTCCGCGGATTGAAGACATTGGTGAACACCATGGAAGGGCCGCAGAACACGTAGTCCTCGAGCGTGACCCCTTCGTAGACAGAGACGTTGTTCTGGATTTTGGCTCCCTGCCCTACCGTGACATTCGGCCCGATGACCACGTTCTGACCGATCTTGCAGTTCTTTCCGAGCTTGGTTCCCTTGAGAATGTGCGAGGTGTGCCAGATGCTGGTCCCCTCGCCGATCTCCGTTCCCTCGTCGACGAAGGCCGAGGCATGGGCAAAGTAGGAGGGCTTCGATTCCACGACGGAGGCGGGCGTCACCGTGCGTTCCAGGGCCTCCTGGCATTGTTGGAGCACCGTCAGCACCCGCAACCCCTCCCGCCCGTCCGTCCGAGGGGTGCGCCGAGTCACAAGACAGTCCAGGAAATGCTGGCATTCGGCTCGCAGCGGTTCTTCCCATTCCAAGGACACCGTCTGCGCCTCGGCCTTGCTCGGGACGGGCACGTGGTCCTTCCAATCGATGCAATGAGGATACAACAGCAACTTATCCTTCTTTTCCGTATCGTCGAAGACCGCCATTTTCCGATCGCCCACCACGACCAGCTTCTGCTCCTTATAGGGATGGAGCCAGGAGACGAAGATATGGGCGCGAACCCCGTTCGGAAACGAGAGCAAACTGGTCGTCACGTCCGCGATCCGCGGATGCAAGTAGTTGCCGCCCAGCGCCTGGACCGACTCGGGCATTTCCTTGAGCAGCCCTAGGATCACGGAAATGTCGTGCGGGGCGAACGACCAGAGGATGTTTTCCTCGCGCCGGATCTTCCCGAGATTCAACCGGTTCGAATAGAGGTATTGAATGCGGCCCAATTCACCGTCTGCGATCAACTGTTGAAGCTTGAGGACGGCCGGATGATACCAAAGCAGATGTCCCACCATGAGCAAACGGCCACGCTGTGCCGCCAGATCGATCAGGCCCTGCCCCTCCGCCACCGACAAGCACAGCGGCTTTTCGACGAACACGTCCTTGCCCGCGAGCAGCGCCTCCCGGACTAAGCCGGCATGAGTCTCGGCCGGAGTAGCGATCACGACCCCCTCGATAAAGTCGGCCTGCAGCACGTCGGAGTACGCCCGGACCAACCGGCACGACGGATATTGGGTCCCCAGCGCCGACAGCGTCTCGCTCTGGCTCTCGCACACCATCCCCAGCGCACCCAGGTCGTGCATGTTGCGAACGAGATTCTTTCCCCAATAGCCCGACCCTACCACGGCAACCTGCGGCGCCCGGCCTGGCTCGGCGCCCGACTGTTGTTGCTGAACCATGACTATTCCGCCTCCATCATGCATGCGCCCAGCGGCATCCCCCTGTCACGCACACGGGGCGCATGCTCGGGATACCACAATGTCGTGTTCGGTTCGCACAATGACGGGCGCACGTGGGAGGATTCCACCCACACACGGACGCTCGCATCGGGAAGCTACGCGCGACCGGGAGAAAGTTTCATGGTACCTGAAACAAAGGAATGGATCCAGTTTCTCTTTACCGGGGGATTGGGCCCTGGTCTCCCTCGGAGGCGGAAGGACCGGGCATGGAGAGACGTCGACATCGGACGAAGGCGAGGCTGGATCAGGCCTGAGCGTCGGGCGGGGTAGAGCGTTCCATAGGCACCGTCGGTCGCGCAGGGCTCGAATCCGTCGCATCACGAGTCAGCCGGCCAATCCGCGCGAATCCGGGGGAGCTTCACGGGGTCGGAGGGATTCATACAGGGCCACCGCCATGTGAATCCAAAACAGGTTCGCCATACCTCCGATGAACATGTAATCGAAGAGATTTCGGACGACGAATCCCACGAGCAGGAGGCTCGCGCCGAAGGCGACGAGCCGCGCGGTGGCCTCCGTCGGCGGGCCGGCCATCCGAACCGGGCGGGTGAGCGCCAGAAAGAGCGTCGCCAGCAACCAGAGAAAACATGCCAGGGCTGGCAGCCCGCTCCCGAGCCCGACCGCCACGAAGGTGCTGTGGGGCCCGTAGGCCTTCTCCAGCTCGGGACGTCCGGCATACCGCTTGACGAAGTTGTAGTTCCCATACCCCACCCCGACGATCGGATGATCGAGCAGATCGGCGGCCGCCAGCTTCCACACGTTGATCCGCGCAGTGAAGGTCCATGGGTCGGTGACCGCCGACGTCTCTCGACGGTCATCGACCTGGAGCATGGCGACCGCGGTGCCCCCGGCACACACCAACAAGATGACCAGGCCGGCGAGCAGCCGGCGCCGGCCGGCCAGCCACAAGCCCATGAGAGCCTCGGCCACCAGGCCGAGCCAGCCCGCCCGCGTGTAGGCAAAGACCTCCGCCGCCAATGCCAATCCGGTGGTGCCGATCCCCACCCATTTGAACCAGCTCGACCGAAACAATACCGTCGCCGTCAGCACCATCGGGATCGCCATGACCATGTAGGTGCTGAGCCAATTGTAGTCCGATCCCAAGGCCCCGGCCCGCACATCGCGCCCTTTCCAGGTCCCTCCGTGCAACACGAACTCGACGAGCGCGTAACCTGCGGTCAGCCCGGCCCCCGCCACCACCGCCAGCAGCACCTCCGTCGTCGCCCGCCGCTCTCGATCCGCCCGAAGCACGACCAGGCTCCAATAGAAGAGCAGCACCTGCGCGCCGAGCTTTCGCCATTCACGAAAGCTGTAGGCCGGATCGATGGAAAAGGGAACGGTCACGAGCACCCAGCCGACGAACAACAAAAACGGGGCGTCGATCGGCGTACGAACCCAAAGCGGGATCCCCTGTCGCCACAGAGTGATCACGGCAAGGATCAGCAAGGAAAAGAACAGGTACCGCGTCGGGCCGTGGGCGGGAGGAAAAAAATTAAGGAAGGCCAGGGTCGCGAGCCCGATCCGCTGGACCGTCCAGACTCTGCCCCACCCGGTCGGACCGGCGAGCGTGCGATCGACGGCGGTCATCTCATGTCGTCACGGACCGAACCTGCACCCTTTCGTGCGTGCGCAAATAGTCCTCGACCATCTCCCGCCAGCCGCGCATCGTGATCCCTATCGCCGCCAGCCGCTCGCTCGCCAGGGCCGAGTTGGCCGGGCGCATGGCAGGGCGGTCGAGGTCCGCAAACGCGATCGGGACCACCAGGCAGGGAGCCTCCGCCGCCCGAATGATCGCCTCCGCATACTCGAACCAGTTGCACACCCCGGCCCCCGCCACGTGAAAGATCCCGGACATCTTCAGGTCGGCCAAACGGAGGATGGCGGCCACCAGATCCTTCGTGAAGGTGGGGCTTCCAAACTTGTCGACCACCGCCCGCACCGGCTCCCCCTGTCGAATCCGGTTCATGACCATCGTAATGAAGTGACGCTTCCCCTCACCGAACACCCAGGACGTCCGGACGATGCAGGCCCGGTCCGTCTCCTGGAGGACCGCCCGTTCACCAGCCAACTTCGACGCGCCGTAGATATTGATCGGAGCGGGCGCATCCGACTCGACATACGCCGAGCCCTTTTCGCCGTCGAACACGTAATCGGTGGAGATCGAAACCAGGTACGCGCCGGCTTTGGCCGCGCCCCTCGCCACGAACCCGGCCCCGAGCTCATTCACGCGGCGGGCATCGTCGGGCCGGCGTTCGCACGCATCGACGCCCGTCATGGCCGCGGCATGGATGACCAGATCCGGGCGTTCGCGCACGATCGCCTCGACGATCCGGACGTCCGCCACGTCGTCGGTCTCATGGGTGGCCAGATAGAGGGACTCGCGGGACAAGGCCCGCGCCACTTCGCGGCCCACTTGTCCGCCGGCCCCTGTCACAAAGACGCGCATCGGCGTGGCCGCCGTCTTATCCCCGATGGGTCGCAAAGTGGCGGAGATCGCTCTCCACCATTTCGGCGACGAGATCCTTGAAGGAAATCTTGGTCGACCAACCCAGTCGACGCGTGGCCTTGCTCGCGTCGCCAAGGAGCGTGTCCACCTCGGCCGGCCGCAGCAGCTGGGGGTCCAGCTTCACATAGTCGCGATAGTCGAGTCCGACCTGGGCGAACGCCACCTCCGCGAACTCCCGCACCGTGTGCTGCTCCCCGGTGGCGATGACGTAATCGTCGGGCTCCGGATGCTGCAGCATCATCCACATGGCGCGCACATATTCACGCGCATGCCCCCAGTCCCGCTTCGCCTCCAAGTTGCCGAGCTTCAGCTCCTTGGCGAGTCCCAGCTTGATGCGGGCGGCATGGGAGGTGATCTTGCGGGTCACGAACTCGAAGCCTCGGCGCGGCGACTCGTGGTTGTACAGAATGCCGGACGTCGCCTTCACGTTGTAGGCCTCGCGATAGTTCCGCGTCAGATGGAACCCCGCAACCTTGGAAATGCCGTAGGCCGAGCGGGGATGAAACGGTGTGGTTTCCTTCTGCGGCACTTCGGCCACTTTCCCGAACATTTCGCTGGACGCAGCGAAGTAAAATCGGCAGTCCGGGGCGCAGTCTCGCACCGCCGTCAGCACGTAATGTGTGCCGTTGATGTTGGCATTGAGGGTCGAAAACTCGTCTTCGAAGGAGTACGACACAAAACTCTGGGCCGCCAGGTGGTAACACTCGTCCGGCTTGACCGCTTGGAAGACCCGATAGACGCTCGGCAGACTCTCGAGCGAGGCCGCGTGCAACCGGAGCCGATCCTTGAGGTGGACGATCCGCCAGAGACGGTGCGTGGGATCTTCAATCGCCACGCGCCGGACCAGCCCATGCACCTCATAGCCTTGCTCCAGCAGCAACTCCGCCAGATAGGACCCATCCTGCCCCGTGATACCGGTAATCAGCGCTTTCTTCATGTCCTGGGTCCTCCGGAACCCTTGAAACGTTGGCCATAGGCCCGCTCGTAGTAGGCGCGAAATTCGCCGCTCTTGATTTTCCGCCACCAGGCCTGACGGCTCGCGTACCACTCGACCGTGGCCTTGAGGCCGGCCTCGAACTCCATCTGCGGCCTCCAGCCGAGGGCCTGCAACCGTGCACAATCCACGGCGTAGCGGCGATCGTGACCGGGACGATCCTGGACGTACCGAATCAGCGAACGAGGCTTGCCCAAATGGGCGAGAATCGACTCGGCGACGTCGATATTCTCCCGCTCGTTCCCGCCCCCGACATTGTAGACGGCGCCCGGCTCCCCCCGTCGAAATACCTGATCGATGGCCGACGCATGATCGTAAACGGAGAGCCAATCCCGGCGATAACGCCCGTCTCCGTACAGCGGCAGCGGCTGATCGTCGATCGCATTGGTGATGAATAGTGGAATGAATTTCTCCGGATATTGATTCGGTCCGTAGGTGTTGCTGCCTCGCGTGATCAGCACCGGGTAGCGATAGGTCGTCCAGTAACTTCGCACGAACAAATCACCGCCGGCCTTGCTGGCCGCATAAGGGCTGCGCGGTGCGACCGGATCGTCCTCGGCGGAGTGCCCTGTCTCGACGCTCCCATAGACCTCGTCCGTGCTCACCTGGAGGAATCGGGCGACCTTCGCCTGTCGCGCGGCGTCCAGCAGAGTGGCCGTTCCGATTACGTCGGTCTTCGCAAAGGCCAGGGGCTCGGTGATCGAGCGGTCCACGTGGGTCTCCGCGGCGCAATTAATGATGCCCTCGATTCGCTCATCCCGCAGGAGCGCGGAGATGAGGTCGGCGTCGCAGATGTCCCCTTCTACGAACCGGTACCGGGGGTGGCCCTCCAGATCCGCGAGATTCTCGAGATTGCCCGAATACCTCAGCGCGTCGAGAGTCACCACGGTGTCGTCCGACTGCGTGACCAGCCGTCGCACGAGATGCGAACCGATGAATCCAGCCCCGCCCGTTACAAGAATCCGCATGGGAATTTCCTTCCGGTGATCGACCGCGCGCTGGTCGGAACACGTGGCCACCAGCCTACCACAGGCCTCGCGGCCGGACCACTCATCGTGCGCCTCCGTCACGCGGCACCCGAATCCCGAGTGGACTCGTCCAAGGTTCAACGACGAGGAGAACCGAGCGCGACGTTCCGCCGCCCACGCATGGACGGACGCCTGTCGATCGGCGGCTGACGAGGGTTCCGTCAGCCCTTCAGGGCATGCACGATGATACAGTCGCCGAACAGCAACGTATCGCCGAGGAGCATGTTCCGAACCTCGGCCGCCTTGGGATTGCCTTCGACCCAGCTCCGTCCCCGAGTCCGCACGACCCTTTTGAGCAACCGATGCCACCACGAGCGTCGCTTCGTCATGGCATCCGTTTCCACCCGCGCGAGCACAAACCCCTCCCCTTCGAGCATGAAGCGCAACTCGATGTAGCTCACGGGATTGATATGCCAGGGTGTACTCGCGAGATAATCGAAGGTATTCGGCGCGCCGTACAATAAATATTGCCAACGGGAGCGCAGCGACAGGACATTCGGCGTGGTAATGATCAAGCTGCCCCCCGGCCGAAGCACCCGCCGGGCTTCGCGGACCAGGTGAAACGGATTTTCGATATGCTCGATCCCTTCGATGCAGGTCAGAATGTCGACCGATTCCGCCGGATAGGGCAACGGCCCGTTCAAGTCGACGTATTCGCAGCCCACCTCCGCAAACTTGAATTGTTCGGGGCAAATATCCCCACACCGTACATCGAGACCGAGCCCGCGCTTGAACAGTTCCGCCGCGAAGGCCCCTTCGCCCGCGGGCACGTCGACGAGGCGTTTGCCGTTGAGCGGGCCCCGTTCGGTCAGCAACGCAATCACCACGTCCATGATTCCCGGAGCGCTGATGGGCCGGAGTTCCCCTGCATCGTCCGGGCGCCCGGCAGGCGGGGACGCCGGGGTGCCGGCGGAAATCGACGTCATCGTTCGGCAATCACGACTCGACATGGCGCTACAGTTTGTTCGCTCCGGTCCGGGCCACCAATTGGTTGGCCGAGAATAATGATTCGATTGTCCCGGCGTCCGTCCACCAGCCTTCGAGCAGATCCCACGTCAACTGTCCCTTCTCGATATAGGCATTGTTGACGTCCGTGATTTCGAGCTCTCCCCGACCGGATGGCTTGAGCGTCTCAATGATCTCGAAGACCTGAGCATCGTAGAAGTAGATGCCGGTCACGGCGTACGGCGAGCCGGGGTGCTGTGGCTTTTCGTCGATCCGGACCACCCGCGTGCCGTCGAGAACGGGAACCCCGAACCGCTGCGGATCCTTCACCTCTTTGAGCAAGATCTTCGCCCCGACCCGCTGGGCCCTGAAGGCCTGGGCCGCCGCCAGGATGTTCCGCTCGATGACGTTGTCCCCCAAGATCACGCAGACGGCCTCACCATCGGCAAAGTGCTCGGCCATGCGCAGCGCATCGGCAATGCCGCCTTCCCCCTCTTGGTAGGTATAGGCGAGGTGCTTGAGCCCATGTTGACGCCCATTGCCCAACAGTTTGAGGAAGTCTCCGGCACTGTTTCCCCCGGTCACCAGCATCACCTCCGTAATACCGGCATTCACGAGCGCCTGAATGGGGTAATAGACCATGGGCCGGTCGTACACAGGCAGGAGATGCTTGTTCGTGACTTTTGTCAACGGAAGCAGCCGCGTGCCCAACCCCCCGGCCAACACAATCCCTTTCATGTTCACCTTCCCTTCCGAGCGATACGACAATGGACCTGATGGCCGGCGCCTTCCGCCGCCCCAAAGGACCTTCGGCGTCAATGCCCTTGTCCGACTCGCGCATAGACCTCCACCATGTCGCGGGCGGCCCGGTCCCACGTGAATCGACGAACCTGAGCCAGCCCTTTCGAGCGAAGAGACGCGCGGGCGACGGGGTCCTCCAGCACCTCGCCCATGACCATCGAGAGTCTGTCAACGTCCGACGGATCCACCAGCACGCCGGCATCCCCCACCACCTCCGGCAGGGAAGACGCGTCCGAAGACACGACCGGACAGCCGCAGGCCATCGCCTCCAGAACCGGCAAACCGAACCCTTCGTATCGCGAGGGAAAGACAAACAGTCGGGCCCGCTGGTACAACCCCACCAGCGTCGCGTCGCCGACGACCCCCGGGCACCTGATCTGCTCCTCCAACCGATGCGCGGCAATCCGCGCCTGCACCTGAGCGCGTTTCCGCACGTCACCGGCGAGAACGAGATCGTGCGAAGCCCGGATTCGTTCAGGCAATCGCGCAAACGCGTCGACCAGGGTTTCGACATTTTTCATGGGATCATTTCCGGCCACAGAGAGCACATAGGGACGTCCGGTCGCCTCAGTCTCAACCGGTTCCCAGGGGCGGAATCGATCGGTGTCCACGCCGGGATACACCACCGAGACCCGATTCCCGGCGATCGGAAGGTGCGCCAGAATGTCGCGCTCCGACCATCGTGAATCGGTGACGACATGATCGATCTTCGACCATCGATCGCCGACGACGGCCCGCTCGATGAGCTCGTTGAGGTTCCGGCCCTTCGGCCCAGACCCGACGACCAGGGGCTTGAGATCGTGAATCGTTACCACAAATCTGCCGCGCTTCCAAGCGACGCAGGAGTCGTAGGGGAAATGAAGCACGTCGCACCGCCCCCCGAACGCCGGCGCCAGCTGCTCCCAGACGCGTCGTTTGAACAACGGGATGCGAATCGTGCGATAGCGCATGTTCGCGCGGGGCGTAAAGGTCCCCTGCGCGTCGGGCATCAGCACCACGTACTCGTTCCTGGCATCCACGCGCCCGAGCGCTTCGATCAGTTCGCGCGCGTAGCGGCCGAGCCCGACGTTGAAGTGGCGCAGGTGCCAGGCGGCGATCACGATTTTCATCGGGTCCGACACCGGAAGTCGCCCCTCACCGCCGCATCCCGCCGGAGTGCTCCCCCGACGGGCGCTTGGCAGGCGGCTCTCGCAACGGATCCGCCGCCGGCGCCGGCGGTTTCTCGACCAACGTGTGCCCGTATCGCGAGAATTCGTAGAACTCCGTGGCGGCATGCCGAAGGCCGGCCCATCGACGCTGGAACCAATTGCCCCGCACGGTGCGACGCCACTTGGCGGTGAAGTGACGGAGATTCTCCGCCGAGTAAGACTGGTTCTCGGCCCGCACGATGGCCGATTGCGTCACCATGCTGAAGTGATGGATGAGCACCGACCCGGTCATCCCGACGGTGAATCCCCCAGCGAGGGCACGCCAATGAAAGTCGACGTCCTCGCAGCCGCCGTACCCGAACGCTTCGTCGAACAGCCCGATCCGGTCGAACACCCGGCGCGCAATCACGAGGCAGGCGCCGTACAACTCCGCGCGCGAGGCATCCCGGCACCGCGCCGTAAATTCCCTGGCATAGTCATCCAGATCGTAGTCCAGCAGACCTTCCCGGGCGGCCGGCGACACGATCCCGTGCCCACGCTGGTCCATGAAACGCCGCAGCCCGGCCAGCCAACCGGAGGTCACCACGATGTCGTTGTTGAGGATCGCCACGAGGTCCCCACGGCTGGCCCGCACGCCCTGGTTCCAGGCCTTCGCGCACCCCAGATTGCGCTCATTGGTGATGACCGTCGCCGGAACGGTCTTCAAGTACTCGCGCGTGCCGTCGGAGGATGCGTTGTCCACGATGATCAGCTCGAACGGCGGCTCCGTCCACGTGAAGATCGATTCGAGGCATCGTTGGGTGTACGCCAATTGATTGTAAACCGGTATCACGAGGCTGGCGCCGGACGGAGAGGACAGGAGGCGGGAATCCGGCCTGGTCATGACGGCGTCAGCGCCGTCGCGGACGGTGCGCGCCGCTTCACGGCGCTTTCGTATGCCGCCGTCAGTCCGGCCATCATGCGGCCCACGGAGAAATGTTCGGCCACCCGCCGTTGTCCGGCCGCCCCCATGGCAAGGCGCCGAGGCGAATCGGCGCTCAATTCGATCATCGCCCGAGCCAACCGATCCGCGTCCCCTGGAGGAACCAGCGCTCCGGTGACCCCATCGACCACGATATCGGGCAGCCCACCGGTCTCGGAGGCTACCACGGGCCGTCCGCAGGCCATGGCCTCGACCACCGCGATACCGAACCCCTCCATCAACGAAGGTTGCACGTACACGTCGGCCGCCTCAAGATAGGCGCGCACATCGGTCTGAAAGCCCACGAAATGCACGCGCCCCTCCACACCAAGCTGCCCACTGAGGCTGCGCAATCGCCGCTCGTGGGCCATGTCCCCGGTTCCCACGACGATGTAGTGCGCACCGGGGCTGGCTCGAACCACTGCGTGGAACGCTCGGAGAGCCGGTTCGTACCCCTTCCGCTCGAACAAATGCGCCACGGTGACGAACGCCACCCCCTCGTCGAGGATGCCGAGCTCCTCGCGCACCGCCTTCCGGGTCCGCCCCGTCGATGGGCGAAACCACTCGGACCCCAGGCCGCTGTGGATGACGCGGATGCGATGCTCGTCGATCCCGCCCGCTCGGAGGGTGGCCGCCACCCGTCTCGAAACGGCGCAGACGACGTCGACACGGTCCAATTCGTATTGCCAGACCTTTTCGACCGGCAGGTCCTGACGAAAGTGCGCCACCAGCGGTGTGCCCTCCCGCAGGGCGCGCGGCATGGCGCGCAGGGTCTGCGGGATCCACCAGAACTCGTTGACGTGAACCAAATCCGGCCGGAGGTCCTCGAGCAAGACCCGGAGCGCCCAGACGGAAGGAAACCGCTTCCAGATGCCCGCGAGCTTCCGCCACGGAGGAAAGGCCGCCCCAGCGGTCCGAATCCCCCGCGCGGCCAATTCGCCACGCAATGGTCCCCCCTCGGGGCAGATCACCGTCGGCTCATGGCCCCGCGACGGGAGCTCATCCATGTAGAGGAGCAGTTCTCGCTCCGCGCCACCGACTTCCCCGATTCCATGGATGAACAGAATATTCACCGGACTCCGTTCGAGTTCATGCCCAAACCGCGATCCGCCTCACGACCGGAGGCCCCATACCGCCGGATGAACTCGCTCACGTCGGAAGACATCAGGAACGGGGCCGCCTCCCGGATCCGCTCGATCGGCCAATCCCACCAGGCGATCGCTTGCAGCGCCGCAATCGTCTCGGCATCGAAACGGAATTTCACCACACGCGCCGGCACGCCGGCCGCCACGGCATACGGCGGGACGTCCTTGGTGACGACGCTCCGCGCCGCGATCACGGCTCCGTTGCCGATGCGAACGCCGGACAGAATGAGCGCGTCTGTCGCCACCCAGACGTCATGCCCGATGTCCACGTCGCCCTTGGCGCGTGACGCAGACGGCAACGGCGGCTGGAACTCCCCGAGGAACTGGAACGGATAGGTGGAAACCCAATCGGCCCGATGCTCACACCCGGTGAGGATCGTCACGCCGGAGGCGAACGAGCAAAAGCGACCGATGCGCAAGGTGACGCCGTCGTCTCCCCGCGGAACCCGCGGACGCCCGTAGGTCCACTCCCCGATTGAGAAGCCATCGTACTCGGGGTTATTGATCATGAACGTCCGAGGCTTCCGGCGCGACCTCAGCCCTAGTTTCTCCAGCAAACGATTCAGCGTCCCCATCGCCCCGTCCCCGACCGGTTCGCGGAGGGTCGTACTGTGTCTCCCCATTCTTCCCGATGCACCCACGATTGGGACCGTTCACGGCATGCGCACATGCTCCGCCCTCGCTCATTCAAATCGGCGCAAAGCCTACACGTGTTTCCGGCAGAGGTCGAGGAGATACTCCGCGCGTCGTTCGCACGTATGAAACCGGAGCAGGTGCCGATATCCCGCCTCGATCATGGTGTCCCGAGCCGTCTCGTCGTGCGCATACGTGCGCACGAGCGCCAACAGGTCGCTCAGATCGGGCTTGCAGAACAGGGCATGGATACCATGCTGGAAGTTATTGGGAATGTGGATACCTGGCTGCTCCGACACGAGCAAGGTCTTCGCCGACACAATCTCCCAGTACCTCAGGGTATCGAATCCGCCCCCCCGAATCGACAACGCCATCTTGGATCGCCCGAGCAACTGGTGATAGTCGGTGTAGGACATCCGCCCCCCCTGCTCCGCCATACTGACTCGGGGATCGCCCTTGAGTTTGACTAACAACCGGGGAAGGCCCATCGTCATCTTCGACTGACGATCGGTCGGATGCGCGTATAGTGCGGTTTCGCACCGAAGATCACCTGCCGCCTGCAACAGACGCCACGCACGGACCCGCTTGGGATGCGAGGCTCGCGCGACAAACGAAAGATCCACAGATCGTGGACCGTTCCCCGGCGTCGTCACGGACCCAGGTATCACCGAGAAGGGGAGTGGATACGTACGGTGAACAAGATCGGGCTGTCGCCTGAACGCCCGCCAGCGGGCCAGACGCCCCTTGAGGCCGGCTTCCGGATGCCAGCGATATTCTCGTTTGAAGTAGAGACGGCACCGAAACCGCTCCACCAGCTCATGCCGGATCTCCGCATCGTCCTCCCCGTCCAGCAGCACACAGGGTGGTAAGCGAACCGATCGTCGAAGGGCCTCGGCCTGTGGTCCGGCAGCGGCCTTCGGCGTGGACAGAACCACCAGATCCACCTTGCCATCGCGAACCATAGACTCGATTGCTGCCGCCGTATATTCGATTCCGGGGCTCTGCGGGAGGTACTCCAGCCGGTGGCAGGGATCGTGATACACGGCCTTCCACGGATAGTCGATGACGCGCTCCGATCCGAGCACACGGCAGAGCCCCACATAGAGCTGGTCGGCCAGATAATCCGGCGCACCATTGCAGAGGTAGAGAATTTTCATGCTTCGTTCGCCCCATCGATGGGACCCCCGCACGGGTCTCAGGGATCGACGCCCTTGTCGACGCGGAGCGTGACATGCATGTTGTCGACCACATTCCACAGATACCGGCGACAGCGCTTCTGCAGGTAGGCCGGCAGCCAACGGAACGGCTTTCTCACCTCGTAGGAGACCCGTTCGATGCGGAACTGCGTCCGAATGCCGTAATCGGTCGGAGGTTCGAAATATTGAAAGGTATCCTCCGTGATAAACCGAACATGAGTCGGATCGCGGAACGCACCTCTCGATGTATAATACGGCACATCGATTTCGACCTTGCCCCCAGGCCGGCAGATTCGGCAGACCTCCTCCATCAACCCAATGAGATCCCGCACGTGCTCGATGACATGTCGCATCCAGACCACGTCGACCGAGTCGCTCTTGAGCGGAAGTCGGCGCTCGATATCCGCTACAAGGTTGATGCCGGGTTGCCTCCGTAGGTCGACGCCCCATGCCCCCGCAACTTTGTTTCCCCCGCACCCCAAATCGATGGTCACGGACTGAGGATTCCTCTCACTCATCCGACGCTCGCGTGCCTACCCGACCGATGCCTGCTCGAGCGATCCGAATCGCCCCATCACCTGAATGCCATTGTGCCACCCGACATCACGCCGAGGAGACAGGAGGTCGAACAACAGCCGCCAGTCCGGATGCTCGCGCAACCACTGCTCGTTGGCCGCCCTGGCCTCACTCCCATTCACCCCTTCGTGATATGGATTGGTGTCGTCCACGACGATCAAACTGACCGGGGCCATATGCGCCACCGCCAGTTCCAGCCCATCGTACTGATCTTGGAACGTATGCCCGCCGTCGTAGAAGTAGACACCGATGGTCTTGGAAAAGGCCGGTAAAATGACCCTGAAGTCTCCCTCCAGCAAGCTCACCCGATGCGTGTACGCCGCTTTCTTGAGCACCCGGTTCAGCGAACGGCGCGGCTCCGGCTCGGAGAAGGGACGATACCAACGGGCGCGTTTGGTAAACTGGGAAAAATTGTCGACCGCATAGAACTCCTTGTCTTCGTTCCCCTTCATGGCGTAACTCAACGTGCGTCCCTTCCACGTCCCGACCTCCAGATAGCATTCTCCCGGCTCCATGAGGGACACCGCGTAATTCAGGAGGAAGCCGGTGTTCTCCGTGGCCATCCCCACCTGCGTTTCGGTAATGGGTCGCAGTGTTCGATCTTTAGGGAAGGTCGGCTCCTCGAAATTATCCCAGTGACTTCGAATCGTCTCCACGAACCGACGTACATTCATACCGATCTCCCCTGCCGCCGGCTGGTGATGGACCATCGAGGCCGCTCACTCGCCCCATTCAGAAAACGACCAGCACGTTCCAAGACCTCATCCACGCTGATCTGTTTCATACAGCTCTGCTCGCCGCGCATGCAGGTCGGGTGAAAACACTGGCGACAATCCATCCCCTTATAGCAGATTTCCGCCTGCGTGCCCCGAGGCGCCCACTCGACGGGGTCGGATGGTCCAAAGAGTCCCACAATCGGCGTCCCCACCGCCGCAGCAATGTGCATCGCGCCATTGTCGTTTCCGATGAACAGGGCGCAGCGCTTGACGAGCGCCGCATACTCCCGCAATCCCATGGCCCCCACGAGATTCACGGTGGCGCTATGGGCCATCTGCTCGATGGCCCTCCCGATCGGTTGCTCGGACGGGCCCCCGCCGATCAGCACCGTGCAGCCCATCGTGTCGGTCAAGCGGTCCGCCAGAGTCGCAAAACGCTCCGGTGGCCAGGTCTTGAACCAGTAGCGCGCGCCGGGGTGTAACATGACCAGGGGACGCGAGCCACACTCCAGATTCCATCCCTTCAAGAGTCGCTCCGCGCCGGCCTCCTCCTCTTGCGACACATAGAGCTTCGGGCACTCCGCCTGCACCGACAAGCCGATCGTGGTCAGCACACCCAAGTCTCGGTCGACCCGATGAACGAGGGGCAGCGGAGGATCGTGCTCATGCGTATAGGCGAGTCGCGCCCGCCATCGGCGCGCGTCGCGAAATCCGACCCGAACCGGTGCCCCGCTCAAAAGGCACGCCAGCTCGGACCGGTCGTTGCCCGTCAGATCGATGACGCAGTCGAAGCCCCGAAGGCGGATCTCTCGAAAGAACGCCGCTTGCGTCCAGAAGGAACTGCGATCGACGATCAGGATGTCGTCGACGTAGGGGTTGCCCATCAGCACCGCCTCGGTTCCTTGCATGACCGCCATCGTGACCTGCACGCCGGGCAGGCCGGCCTTCAGGGCGCGCGGCACGGCGGTCGCCAAGAGCACATCGCCCACGTAGCGAAGTTTGATCACGAGCGCCCGGCGGATGGGAGCGCCCCGGCCGCCGGCCAGCGGCGAGGCGACCGGGACGGTTGCCCCCGCAGCGCTCGTCCTTTCCGCACCCTGTCGCTCACCGACGGGGAGGCCGCGCGTCCCGGCCAGCGGAGACCGGCAGGCTTCTCGGTAGACGGCCATCATCTGGCGGGCGGCCGAATCCCAGGAAAACCGCGAGACACGCGCGCGCCCACGGGCGCGCAGCGCGTCTCGCAGACCGGGATTTTCCAGGACGCGCACGATGGCCTCCCCGAGCTCCCCGCAACGCTCCGGGTCGACCAGAACGGCGGCATCCCCGGCGACCTCGAGCAGGGAACTCCGATTCGAGGTGATCACCGGAGCTCCGCTGGCCATGGCTTCCAAGACCGGCATGCCGAACCCCTCGTAGAGGCTTGGAAAGACGAATACGTCCGCATGAGTGTAGAGCAGCCGCAGCTCGTCCATCGGCACCCGCCCGGGGCAGACCACCAAGTCCGTCAAGCCAAGCTTCGCGGCCGTCTCATGGTAGTTGCCATAACGATGCACCGCATCGCCGATCAGCAGGAGCTTGCGCCCGCGCAGTTGCGGTCTGATCCCGGCCGCCGCCTCCAAGAGCACCCGATGATTTTTTCGAGGATCGGCGCCGCCGACGAACATTACGTAGCCCTCTGAGCCCAGCGACAGGCGTTCGCGCAAGGCCGTCATGGCCTGCGGATCGATTCGAGGCTGGAAGTCCTCGGAGATCCCGCAGTGGACCACCACGATACGGTCCATCGGCAATCCATAGAACTCGTTGATCTCCCGCGCCGAGGCATAGGAGTCCGTCACGACGCGACGCGCCTGCCAGGCCGCCCGCCGCGTGTGATTCGACGACTTGTTCGGAAACAGTTTCGGGGAATACTCGGGGTGGCGGTCCATCCAGAGATCGTGAATCGTGACCACGCCGCCGTACCGCCCCAGCGTCCGCAGTCGGAAGTTCGGCCCGTGGAACAGATCCAGCCGGTCGCGCAAGCCGCGCCACCGCATCGAGAACCGGGTCGCCTCTCGCCAGCGCAACCGGGGATCGTCCATCCAGGGCTCCCATCGGATCCGCTCGCGATAGCCCGGCTCGACGTAGCAGAACAGCTCGTACTCGTCCGGAAGCCGCACCAGCGCCCGCAGCAGAAAGTAGAGATACCACCCCACTCCGCCGCGATCGCCGAGAATGGGCGTCGCCTCAATGCCGAGCCGCACGGCGGCCTCCCTGCGTCATCGGGTCGGGGCCGGCCGCCTGCAGCGATTCCCACGCCTTGGCATACTTGAGAAAGGTGAACATCCCTGCGAAGACCGAGACGATGAGCCCGTGCACCCCGTCCCGCACCGCCCCCCGCATCACATAGGTCTTGAAGATCGTCCCCAGGTGACGCCCCGCGATCTGGGCGATCGTCACGCGCCCCTGCCGCCTCAGTTTCTCCTCCGCTCCCAACGTGGAATAGACCGCGATCTTCTTCGCATGGTGCCCCACGCTCGGCATCGTCCAGTGATCCAACGGCTGGGAGAGACGACGGACCCGCCCTTGGAACAGCATCCGCTCGTGCAACCGGGTATCGTCATACCGGCAGACCGCTCGGCGGATCAGCCGCAGTTGGTAATCCGGAAACATCCCGCCGTGCCGAATCCACCGTCCATAAAAGAAGTTTCGTCGCGGCAGTTCGAAGCCCGCCACGTCGGGGGGCACCCCGTTCGCCAGCGTCGCCTGCACCTCCGTCCGGAGCTCCGGCGGCACGCGCTCGTCGGCGTCGACGATCAAGACCCACTCGGTCCGGGCTTGGTCGATGCCGAAGTTCTTCTGGGGCCCGTAGCCGGCCCAGGGCCGCACGAGGACCCGGGCCCCCAGGGTCTTCGCCAGGTGCGCGGTCTCATCGGTACTTTCGGCATCCACCACGATCTGCTCGTCCGTCCAACCGACCGACGCCAGGCAGTCCGTCACGTTGCGGGCCTCGTTCTTGGTGATGATCAGCGCGGTGACTCCCGCGCCCGCCTTACCCGCGGAATCCACGTCGTGCCACTTCCCGATAAAATCTCGGATTGAGCCACCGATTCATCCGGGGACGCAACCGCGCCGCACGGCTCACGCGTCCCTGCATGACGGCCGGGTGGCGGGCCCGAAACTCCTTGAGGATGTCATACTCCTCGAACCGCGTCTCGTCCGACTCGAACCAACAGGCCTCGGAAGGGGGCGGGGCATCTCCGTGGTAGACGCCGGTCTGCTCCCGCTTCTTGGCCGTCATCGTGCGCGGCGCCTTGACCCAGCCATAGTGAAACATGCGCGCCCCCGACGGGACGAGCCAGTCCTTCGGTCCGTTCTGGAGGTATTCCCGAGTGGCCTTCAGGTGGAACCCGACCGCATCGCCGCAGGACTCGATCTCCCCGTTGTTCCGGATGATCCGCACCGCCCGATGGTAGTACCAGGGGTTGAGTGACCAGTAATCGCCCACGAAATGGAGATAGCGAAACAACAAGCCCTTGACCCGAGAGTTCGCGAGCTGCTCGGTCATGGTGCGCACGATCGTCGGGAGATCGTTCTCGTGAACGACTTCGTCGGCTTGCAGGTAAAAGGCCCAGTCTCCGGTGCAGTGCGACAGCGCGATGTTCGTCTGTTGCGAATAGATCAGGCCGCCCTGCCGCAGGGACTCGTCCCAGACCGATTCGACGATCTTGAGTTTCGGGTCACCGATGGACCGGATCAGTTCCAGCGTCCCGTCGTCGCACCGGCCGACGTTTACGATGAACTCGTCCACGATCGGAAGAATCGACCGGATCGACTCCACCGCCGGATACTCGTACTTCACCGCGTTACGACAAAACGTAAAACCGCTGACTTTCATGTTGGCAAAGAGGTTAACTTCAAGATTAAGGTTAAGGTCAAGGTTGCGCCGACCTCCAGGACGGAACGCTGAGTCAGGCGTCGCGTCGGTACAGGGGGCCGGCGCGCGTGGCTCATCCTACGAATCGACCGGACCCTCTTTCGCACGTTCCCAGAACTTCGCATACTTGACGAAAGTGTAATAGCCATAGAGCCCGGACAAGATCAGCCCGGGCGTCCCATCGCGCCACCCGCTTCTCCCGACGTACATCTTCAAAAAGGTGAAGATCGGGTGAGTCACCAGTTGATGGGTACGGAATCGGCGGCCTTGCGAGTTCATCCGCTGGGCCATCAGATCCGAATAGCGATCCATTTTGGCCAGGTAGTGATCGATATTACGGAAAGGATACTGGGTTACGGGTTGGGACATGTACCCGATTCGCCCGTCCACGTCAAAACCTTCGTGGACGACGTCGTCCCGGTATCGCAGCCTGCCCTTGCGGAAGAGTTGCGGTTGGCGGTAATCCGGATAGAACCCGCAGTGCCGGATCCACCGACCCAGGAAAAAGTTCTTCCGCGGGACAAAGTACGCGGCCGCCGGATCGGCGCCCGCCACTAGGCGCCGCACCTCCGCTTCGACCTCCGGGGTCGCCCGCTCGTCTGAATCGAGACTGAAGATCCACTCGTGCGAGGCCCGAGCCGCGGCCTCGTTGCGCAGACGGCCGAATCCGTGAAAGTCATGCTGGTAGACCTTCGGGGTGAACTCCCGCGCAATCGCCGCCGTCCGATCCGTGCTGTGGGAATCGACGACGACGATCTCGTCGGCCCAGGTGACGGACTCCAGACAGGCCCGCATATTGGGTTCGTCGTTGTAGGCGATCACGACCGCCGAGACGCGGGTGTCCGGAGTCTCCATCACCCTCGCTCCTTGCGGGCCACGCGCCGGTAGATGCCCTCCAGCTCGTCGAGCATCCGCTCCAGCGAGTACGACCGCTCGACCAGGGCGCGGCCGGCCGCCCCCATTTCGCGGCGCCCTATCGGGTCGTCGAGCAGCGCGTGGATGCGATCGGCCAACGTCGTCGCGTCGCGCGGCGGCACGACGAAACCCGTCTCTCCGTTCCGGACCACGTCGGGAATCGACCCGACCGTCGTCGACACGACCGGCAGGCCGACCGCCATCGCCTGCATCAAGACCTGGGGAATCGTGTCACCCTCCACCGACGGAATCACGAAGAGGTCGAGCGAATGAAACACGTTGAGCAGATCCTCCCGATAGCCCAGCATCCGCACGCGGTGCTCGACCCCTTGCTCGGCGATCCTTGCCCAGAGTCTCGCTTCCTCAGGACCGCGACCGCTGATCAGGAACGTGACGCCCTTGCGCCGCGCGACCACCCGGGCCGCCGCATCGATGAAATATTCATGCCCTTTGTAGGAGCGCAGGTAGGAGATCAGGCCCACCAGCAGTTCCGAGCTCGGCAGCCCGAGCTCCTCGCGCAAGTTCCGCTGCGGCGTGCCGGGCCGGAAATACGAAACGTCGATCCCGATCGGGAACGCCGCCACCCGGCTCGCATCGAGACCGTCGCGCTCCACGAGCCCTCGGCGGGTCAACTCGCCGCCGGTGACGATCACCTGATCCAGCAAACGGTGGTAGAGCCAGCGGGTGGTCAGGTTTTTATTGAGCGGCGTGGAAATATGCCGGGTCCGGATCACCGGCGGGCGCGGCGCCACGCTCCGTGCGGCCAGCGATGCGATCCAACTGTCCCGGGAACTGTTGACATGGACGATATCCGGCCGAAGGCCGCGGAGGAGCCGGCGCACACGCCAGAACGCGGAGGCGTAGCATCGCTTCCGCATACAGAGCCGTTCCACGGTCAACCCCTCCCTCCGCGCCAGATCCTCGATCGGGCTGTTCGGCTCGACCACCAGCGTCACCTCGTGACCCCGCTTGCGCAGGCCTTGCGCGTGCAGCAGGACCGCGAGTTCCTGCCCGCCGATGGCCGTGCTCGATTCCAACACGAGCAGCTTCATGGCCGCGATACGACCGAGGCCGTCCCCAGACATTGCCGCACGGCCCCGAGGATCTGGTCGGGAGAAATGGAGGTCAGGCATTCCAGCGCGACCGGATTCCGGCAGGTCCGACTGAAGCAAGGACGGCAGTCCACATTGGCGGTGAACACGTGGTGATTCCTTCCATAGGGCCCGGTCCGGATGGGGCTTGTCGGTCCGAAGACCGCGGCCACCGGGGTGCCCATCGCGGCGGCGACGTGCATCGGCCCGGAGTCATTCGTCACCAGACAGGCGGCAGCTTGCAACAAGGCCGGCAACACGGCCAGGTTCGTCCGGCCGGACAGATCCGCGGCTCCCGATTGCGCCGCGACCCGACGGGCTTCCGCCTGCTCGTCCGGCGCTCCGATCAGCACCACCGGAATTCCGTCTCGGACCAAGGATCGCGCCACCGTGACGAACGACGCCGTCGGCCAGCGCTTGGTCGCCCACCGGGCCGACACATGCAGCGCCACCCATCGGTCGGACGGGCCGACCCCCAGCCCGGCCAGTAGGGTATGCACGATCTCGCGATCTGCCGCAAGCGGTGACAGGCGAAACACCGGCGGGGACGGAGAGCAGCCGAGCGCGCGCGCCGCGAGCAGATACCGATCGACCGCATGAACCTCCGGCGAGGGCACGGCGATGCGATGGGTATAACACAGGGGGCTCCCCTCGCGCGCGTTGGCAAAGCCGATCCTGACGCCGCAGCCCGTCAGCCAGGCGGCGGCGCCGCTCCGGAAGAGCCCCTGCAGGTCCAGCGCCAGATCGAACCGATGGGCACGAAGTCGGCCGATCTCGGTCAGCCAATCGGATAATCCCCGCCCGACGGGCCAGATGCGGTCGAGCCCCTCGACCCGCCGCAGAATGTCCGCCCACTGCGTCTTGACCAGCCACGAGATCTCCGCGTCGGGGAACCGGCGACGAAGCGCGTCGAACGTCGGCAACGCGTGCACGATATCGCCCAAGGAACTGGGTTTGATCACGAGCAATCGTCGCACCGATGCCAGCGCTAGGCCCTCCATCCGACCTCCCTCACGTCACCGCCGGCGACTGCGCGCTTGCCGGAGCGCGCTGCCGCGCCGATGCATCCGCCATGATCCAGCCCACCGCCTCGGAGAAATCCCCCGCCGTACAATCGGGACGCACTCCTCTCTCAGCAAGTCTCGCCAGTTTCTCCTGACTCGACGGTCCCGTTTTCGTGAAGACCGTTTTGGCCCCGATGCGACGCCCGAGTTCAATATCCCGCTCATGGTCCCCGATCACATACTCCGGACCGGGAGGTAGTCCGAGTTCGCGGCGGGCCTGGGTGACCAGGCCCGGCTCCGGCTTCCGGCAGGCGCAGCGGTCATCCGGGTGATGCGGACAGACGTACAGACCATCGACCTCGACTCCGCGCGCCGACAGCTCCGTCCGAAGGCGCGCGTGAATCGCCTCCAATTGCCGGCTCGTGATCAGCCCCCGTGCAACCCCCGATTGGTTGGTGACGACCACGAGGCGGGCCCCGGCCGCCTTCAATCGCGCCAACCCGTCGAGGACCCCGGGTAACCATTCAAGCCGTGTGGGGTCATCGAGGAACCCCACGTCGTGAATCAACGTGCCGTCCCGATCGAGGAACACCGTGGCGCCCTCCAATGGCGGGGGCGTGTTGGGTGTTGTGGGTCGAGGTGTCGGCGCGTCGAACCGGACGCCGGATGCAAGGAGGCGCTGGACCGCGTCCACGACCTGGTTCACCGTCACACCGGTCATGCAGCGATGATCGATCGGGCACTCTCGCAGGAGGCAGGGGGCGCAGTCCACCGGCTGCCGCACGAGCGCGTGGCGGTCACCGAACGGGGCCGTCGTCCGCCAGTCGGTGGGCCCGAAGACCGCGACCACGGGAACCCCGAAGGCGGCCGCGACGTGCATCGGCCCCGTATCGTTGGTGATATAGACCCCGCAGCGTCGGGTAAGGGCCATGAGTTCGCGAATGGTCGTCCGTCCCGACCACATCAGCGCGGACGGGCCGATCTGGCGCGCGATCGCGGCGCCGAGATCCTCTTCGCCGGCGGCGCCGAGCACGACGACTCGGGCCGGCGCTCCGCGCACATCGCGCCACCACTGCACGAGGCGCGTGGCGGTTTCGGCGAAGCGGTCCGGCAGCCAGCGTTTCGCCGATCCGTAGGTGGAGCCCGGATTCAGGCCGATCAGCATCTCACCTGGGCCGACGCCGGCCTGTTCGAGGCGTCGGGACATGGCCGCCCGCTCGGCCTCGCGAAGGTACAACTGCGGAGCCTGCATCGGCCCCTCGTATCCGATGGCCCGGAGCAGATCGAGATAATAGCGGACTTGCTGGGACTGGGTCTGCGGCACGCGTACCGCCCGGGTGAGCAGCAGACCCCGGCCGTCCGTCGCATAGCCCAGCCGGTACGGAATGCCGGCCGCGCAGGCAAGCGCCGCCGCCTCGAAGGCGTTCTGGAACAGGACCGCCGCCTCGAATCCCTGCGCGCGCAGGGTCCGGCCGAGCGACCATTTCCCTGCCACGCCCCGGTGGCGACCCCGATGGTCGTACACCACCGTCTCCTCCACCGCCGGGTGCCCCTCCAGCAATGCGGCGACGGCGGGTCTGGCGAGCACGGTGATGGACGCCTGAGGAAAGCAGGTTCGCAGGGCGCGCAAAGCGGGTTCACACATCACGGCGTCGCCGATCCAGTTCGGAACCCGGACCAGGACGCGTTTCACCGACGACTCACGCACGGCGGCTTCCGCCCTCCTCCGACGGCGACGGGACCAGGAGCTGCTCGAGACGCTCTTCCCCCGACCAGACCTGCGCCTCGATCCGAACGGCCCACCAGGCATCGGACGGATCGAGCAACTCCGCCAGCTTGCAGGCGTCCTTTTCGGTCGTCACGACCAGATCGGCCCGGCAGGCATGGGCCCGGCGCTGAATGGCCGAAACGTCCATCGCACTATAGTGGTGATGATCCCGAAAGACGATGTGGTCGAGCACCTGGAGGCCTATCTTCGTCACGGTCGCCGTGAAGGCCGCCGGATTGCCGATGGCACTGACGGCCACCGCCCGTTGCCCTTTTACCGCGGCCGGGTCGAACGAGTGTCCCTTCATGATGTGCACCAGCCCCGCCGGGACGAAGTCCACGCAGACCGGCTCGACCGGACGCCTGATCGCGGCCTCCACGCGGGACTGCGCCGAGGCGGCGGCTTCCGGCCCGGCCGCACGGGTCAACACGACGGCCGTCGCGCGCGCGGCGGCCGTCAACGGTTCGCGCAGGCGTCCGGCCGGCAAGAGCGCGGACAGGCCCCGCACGTCGGTCGAATCGATCAGAAGCAGGTTGACGTCGCGCGCAAGCTGCAAGTGTTGAAACCCGTCGTCCAAGATGAAGTCGTCCACCGGGAACTGATCGAGGATCCATCGTCCCACCTCATGTCGATCGGCTCCCACCGCGACGATCGCGCGGGGACAGCGCCGAGCGATGAGGAACGGCTCGTCGCCGGCCTCCGCCGCGTTGGCTTTGAGCGCGTGTCCGTCCGACACCAGAACATGCCGGCCCCGGCTCCGACGCCGATACCCGCGGCTCAGGACGGCGACACGGCGACCTCGGGCCTGCAGCCGGTTCACGAGCCAGATGACCATGGGCGTCTTACCGGTCCCGCCGACCGTGAGATTTCCGACACTGATGACCCGACGAGGAAGTCGTTGTGTCTTGAAAGATCCGGCGCGATACAACGCCGCCCGGACCCATACCGCGAAGGCATACGGCCAGGATACAACGCGCTGCCAGACCGAAGCCTCGCGGAGACCGTCAGTCTGAGTCCAAAACATCGTGGTCATGCGCGCTCGACCGATATCGACGGTCCCTGGGGCGCCGAGCGAGGACGTTGATCCTCGATCCGCTCGCCCGCGAGATAGGGTTCAATCAAGGCGAGGCAGTCCCGAAGCGCGCCCTGATTGTCTCGAACCGCCTGTTCGGCCTGTCGGCCGGCCTTCATTCGGCGCTCCTCATCGCCCAGCCACCGGCCGATCTGCTGGCCGAGCGCGTCTCCGTCGGGAACTCGAATGCCGCCGCCCACGCCCTCCAGCAGCCGCGCGATATCCTGGCAATGGTCGGTGTGAGGGCCGAAGAGGACCGGCTTTCCCCAGGCCGCCGGCTCCAACAGGTTGTGCCCTCCCACCGGGACCAACGTCCCTCCAACGAACGCGAGCGTCGCAAATTGATAGACGGCGCCCAACTCCCCTCGGGTATCCAGCAACAGGACCCACGGAGCGGCGTCCCCATTCCGATCGTCGAGGCCGTCGGCCAGGCGGCTCCGCCGCAACGCCCGAAGTCCGTAGCCGGCGAGCATCACCTCGAGGTCCTTCGCCCGCTCGATATGCCGAGGGGCGATGATCAAGCGGAGATCCGGAACGCGCGTCCGGAGGGTGGCGCAGGCGTGAACGAGTGCCTCCTCCTCCCCGGGGTGCGTGCTGCCGGCGACCACGAGCGGGGCGTCCGGGGCGAGAGCGATCCAGCGCCGGATCGGCTCCAACTGCGCCGGAGCTGCCGCGGGAAGCGGCTGATCGAACTTGATGTTGCCGACTCGCCGAACCCGTTCGGGCGGCGCGCCCAAGACGACGGCACGCTCGGCGTCTCGATCGGACTGCATCAGACACAGCGAGATGCGCTCCAGCAAACCGCGATACACGCGCCGCACGCCCGGCCACTGCTGCCGAGCGAAGGACCGGCTCGAAATCCTCCCGTTGACGAGCACCGTCGGCACCCTCTCCTGCTCCAGCGCGGACAGAAGATTCGGCCAGAGCTCCGTCTCGACGAACACGTACAGGGTCGGACGGAGCCGGCGTATGAACGTCCGGACCACCCAGGGAAAATCCAGTGGCGCGTAACAGTGCGCGGCGACACCCGCCAGGCGCTCCAGCACCGCTTCCCGTCCCGTTTCGGTCACGGTCGAGACCACGATCCTCCGCTTGGGGTCGCGCGCACGCAATGCCTTCACCAGCGGCGCGACGGCGACCACCTCCCCGAGCGAGACGGCGTGAACCCAGATCACCGGCCCGTCCGGGGAAAGTGCGGTGGGCCCCACCGGCGGGCGCAGTCCCAATCGATACGGCAGGCCGGGACGACACCGAGCTTTACCGAGCAGGACCGCCAGAATCAGCGGAGAGGCGAGGATCAGCGCCAAATTATAGAGCCAGAGTGCCATACCGGTCGTGCATCGCCACCCGGAAGCCTTCGCTCGCGCGCCGCGGCCGTTTTCCCCCGGCGCACACCGGCGCCGGCCGCGATCACTCACGAACGACCGCCGGCCGAGACCGCGGCATCCGCCTCGGTCGTGATTCGATTGAGTTCGTCCTCGAGCTCCCGTCGTTTGAGTTCGAGCACGTCCGGGCTCGCGTCGGCGGGCACCACGATGGGGCGCCCCCAGAGAAACAGCCCTCGGGAAAACGGCAGGGGGATTAAAAAACGATCCCAGCTGGCGCAAAGTTTTTTTTTGAGCAGCTGAAGGTCACGGGCACGATCGGCAACCCCGTGACCTTGGCCAACTCCACCACGCCCGCTTGGGCGACCTGGGCCGGCCCCTTCGGACCGTCCGGCGTCACGCACAGGTCCGCGCCGCTCCGTCCGATCCGGATCAACTCTCGCAGCGCCCGCACGCCCCCGCGGGTCGTCGACCCGCGCACGGTGCGGAAGCCGAAGCGGGCGATGATGCGGGCGATGATTTCCCCGTCGCGATGGCGACTGATCAGGACGTGGATCTCCCGACCGCGGTAGGCCGCCGGCATCATCAATTGCCGGCTGTGCCAGAACGCAAAGATCATGGATTGGCCGCGGGCATAATGCTCCTCCATCACTTCGGCGCCCCGCCGTTCGATGCGGAGCGACCCGGCCAAGAACCGAATGACCGCGGCGCCCAGCGGCGGGGCGGCGTTCAGTTTCAACCAATTCGCGACGGACACGCGTGCCGGCTCCCTTTCCTTCACGAGGCCTCGAACGGGGTTTCGTGGAACTGCATGCTGTGCAACCGCCGATAGGTGCCGTTGCGGCGCAGGAGCTGCTCGTGCGTCCCCGTTTCCACCACCCGTCCGTGGCTCAACACGACGATACGATCGGCAGCCTGAATCGTCGAGAGCCGGTGCGCGATGACCAGCGTCGTCCGATTCCTCATGAGGTTCGACAGGGCCAGTTGCACGACGCGTTCGGATTCCGTATCGAGGGCGGAGGTGGCCTCGTCAAGAATCAGAATGGGCGGATCCCGGAGAATCGCCCGCGCGATCGCCAGCCGCTGCCGCTCCCCGCCGGAAAGCTTCACGCCGTGCTCGCCCACCCGCGTGCCGTAGCCGTCGGGCAACCGCATGATGAACTCGTGCGCATGGGCGGCACGCGCGGCCTGCTCGATGGCCTCTTGGGTGGCGCCGTCCCGTCCGTAGGCGATATTGTGCGCGACGCTGTCGTCGAAGAGCACGACGTCCTGCGAGACGATGCCGATCTGCGCCCGGAGGGAGTGCAGCCGATACGAACGGATATCCGTGCCATCGATCGAGACCGTGCCCTCGGTCGGCTCGTAGAATCGCGGCACCAGGCTCACCAGCGTCGTCTTCCCGCTTCCGCTGCTTCCCACGATCGCGATCACCTCGCCGGCGTGGACCGCCAGATTGACGTCCTCCAGCGCCGGGACCGTGTGCCCCGGATATCGGAGCGTCACGCGCTGAAACTCGATCGACCGGTGAGCCCGCGGCAAGTCGATCATCCCGTGGTCGAGCTGCTGCTCGTGTTCGATGTCCACCACGATGAATACCCGTTCAGCCGCCGCTAGGGCCTGCTGAATGGTGTTATTGGCGCCCGACAGACGGCGGAGCGGGGTGTAGGCCATGAACATCGCCGTCAGAAAGGAAAAGAAAGCTCCGGGGGTCATCGAGCCATGAATGACCAGATAGCCGCCGTACCAGATGATGCCGGCCACGCCCAAGACCCCGATCACCTCCATGTGCGAGCTGCCCAGGGAGGAGACCTGGATGGATTTCATCGCGGTCTCCAGCACGGCCCGATTATTCGAACGGAACCGTTCGGCCTCCGTCTGCTCCCGATTGAACCCCTTGACGACTCGGATACCGCCGAGAGTTTCCTGGAGGGTCGTGGCCATGTCCCCGATCCGTTCCTGCCCGCTCGTGGCCAGTCGTCTCAAGCGCTTGCCCATTCGGGTCATCGTATAGACGGAGAGAGGGATGACCAGGATCGACATCAGGGCGAGCCGCCAGTTCTGGTAAAAAATCACCCCTAGCATCACCAGGAAGGTCAGCCCCTGTTGGCAGATATCTTTGAGGACGCCGGAGACGGCGTTCGTCATGAGATTCACGTCGTTGATGACGCGGGCCACCAATCGTCCGGAGTTGTTGGCGTCGTGGAACGAGACCGGCAGCCGAACCATTTTTTCGAAGAGCTGCTGGCGGATATCCGCCACCACCCGATAGCCGACGTAGTTCATCAGGTAGTTTTGGCCGTAGTTGAAAGCGCCCTTGAGGACCGATACGGCGAGGATGGCCAGCGGCAGGATCACCAGGAGGGTCTCATCCTTGCTGATGAAGATTCCGTCCAAGACCGGCCGCACCAACCAGGCGTAGGCCCCGGAGAGCGCCGCCACCAACGCCGAGCAGAGGATGGCGGCCCACAGCCGCATCCGGTAGGGGTGGAGATACTGGAGGAGACGGCGATACAGCGTCATGCCCGACACACCTCGAGGATCGCCTCCGCCGCGCGACGGGAGGCGCCCGGTTCGCCCAATGCGCTCCGTACGTCACGGAGCGCCTGCTTCATCTTCTCGTAGGCGCCCCGATCGCGCAAGAGCCGGACCGCTTCTCCGCCCAACCGCTCGCCCGTCGCCTCCTCCTGAATAAGCTCGGGCACGACCTCCCGCCCCGCCAACAGATTGACCAGTCCGATCCACGGCACGAGAATCACCCGGCGCGCGATGTGATAGGTCAACCAGGTGGTCTTGTAGGTCAACAGCATCGGGGTCCCCACGATGGCGGCTTGCAGGGTCGCCGTCCCCGACGCCACGAGGAGGAGATCCGACGCGGCCATGACCTCGCTGGGTCGACCCGGCACGACCGCCACCGGCACCGTCGCGCGGCCGAGGTGCCGGTCGAGCAAGGAATCGGAGATGGACGAGGCCTGGGCCAGCACGAACCGGCTCTCGGGGAACTCCTCGCGAATGACCCGGCCGGCATCCAGCATGGCGGGCAGGAGCATGTCGATCTCCCGCACACGGCTGCCCGGCAGCAATCCGATGATGGGCCCCGTCCCCGTGAGTCCGAACTGCCGACGCAACGCCTCCGTATCGTAGGAGGGCGCCACCTGATCCAGCAACGGATGACCGACAAACGTGCACGGGACGCCGGCCCTCTCGTAGATCGCCGGCTCGAACGGGAAAATGACCAGCACGCGATCCAGCACTCGTTTCATGAGGCGGATCCGCCCGGGACGCGAGGCCCAGATTTGCGGCGCGATGTAGTAGACCACCCGATGCCCGGCGGATTTCGCCACGCGGGCCAACCGCAAATTCAGCCCCGCGTTGTCGATCAACACCACCGCATCCAGGCGGTGCGATCGCAGGTACGCCGAGATCTGCCGATAATTATAGTAGCCGTCGCGGATGACAGAGAAACCGGCGAGGCCCATGTGGTCGAGCCGCCGTAATCCTTCGAGCAGCCGCACGCCGGCGTCCGCCATCCGCGTCCCCCCGACCCCGTGCAATTCGACGGACGGGTCGGCCGCGCGAAGCGCCGCGGCAAGATTGGCTCCATGGTGATCTCCGGAGGCTTCCCCGGTCACGATCATCACGCTGGGCACTGGGCATTCCCCTCGTCGAGGGTCCTCGACCGCCGTTACCGATCTGACGGCGGAGCGGGCGCGGCCTCCAGCCGCCGCCAGTAGGCGGCGATCGCGTCCCGAACACGGTGGGCCACCGCCAGGGCCGCGGTCCCGGCCTCGCCGCTGACGACCGGCGGTTCCTGCTTCACCACGGCCCGCGCGAAGGCCTGGAGCTGAAGCCTCAACGGCTCCTCGTCCGACCCCCTCACCTGCTCCAACTCCAACGCGGGACGGCCCCCCTGCGGCTGCGTCCGGCTGGCGATGACCGCCTGCCTCGTCTGGAAATCAATCGAGACATAGCCCTCGCGCTGAAACACCCGACATCGCCGCAAGCGGGTCGGCGAGACTCGGCTGGCGGTCAGATTCGCCACACATCCATCGGCGAATTCCAGCCTCGCGTTGGCGATGTCGACGTGGGGAGAGAGCACCGCGACCCCCGCGGCACGAATCTCCTCGATCGGGCTCGCAATGAACGAGAGCACCAGATCCAAGTCGTGAATCATCAAGTCCAGCACCACATCCACATCGGTTCCCCGCTCGCTGAAGGGCCCCAGGCGGTGCGCTTCGATAAATCCCGGACGCCGGATGCGGGACTGGACGGCGAGAAAGACAGGATTGAAGCGCTCGCTATGCCCCACTTGAAGCACGCACCCGCGCGCCCGCGCGAGATCGACCAGTTCCTGGGCCTCCGCCACCGTGACAGCGATCGGCTTTTCGACCAGGACGTGCCGACCCTGTTCCAGACAGAGCTTGGCGAGACGGTGATGCGTGGTGGTCGGCGCGGCCACGCTGACGGCCTCCACGGTGGCGATCAGCGACTCGGGATCGTCAAAACTGCGGGTCCCGTGGCGGTCCGCGATCAAGGCGGCGCGCTGACGGTCGGTATCATAGATGCCGACCAGGCGCGTGTCCGGCAAACTCGCGTACAGACGGGCATGATGTTGGCCGAGATGCCCGACGCCCAGAACGCCGACGTTCAGCGGCTGCATGCTGTCTGCGCCTCTCCCACCCTCATGCCGAGTGGCCACCCCACGGCGACGATCCACGCCACGGCCTGTGCCCGGGTCAACTCCCCTTCATGCCCACGACCGCGATTTTGGCGCGATCGGCCTTGGCCAACATCTCCTCCCGGTCGAGCACGACGCTGCGTCCGGCTTCCATCACGAGGACGGCGGCCTTGACGGCCGACATGGTCTCGATCGTACGGGGGCCGACGGCGGGTAGATCGAAGCGGAGATCCTGCTGGGGCTTGCACCGCTTGATCACCACCGCACCCCCCTCGGCGAGTTCGCCCCCGCGCCGGATCGCCCCGTCGGTGCCCTCCACCGCCTCCACCGCCACCACCACCCGGTCCTTCACGACGATGCACTGGCCGATGTCGAGGCGGCCGATTTCCTTGGCCACCTCCCATCCGTACCGGATGTCGCCCCACTCCTTTTCCGTGGGGGTCCGCTTGGAGAGCACCCCTTCCTTGACCAACACGCCTTCGAGTCCGAATGTGGATTCCCGAATCCTGATACCTTCGCGTTCGAGCTCCGCGGCAAATTCCCGCAAGATATCGTCGTCACGCCAGATCGCCAGTCTCGCCGCCATGGCCAACGTGCGGAGGTCCGGCCGGACGGTGGTGAAGACGTGCGTCTTTTTGATGCCCCCGAGCATGACCGCCTGGGTGATGCCGTCGCTCTTGAAGGCTTCCACCAACTTGTTGAGCTGCCCGATCTTGACCCAGTGAATCCGATCCACGTGATCCGCCAGAGCCGGATCCGTCTCCCCCACATGCGCCACCGCGCAGACCCGGAACCCCAATCGGCGCGCGTTGTCCGCAAAAATGATGGGGAACCGGCCGTTCCCTGCGATCAGACCGAGCGAGTCGCCCGGCGCGAGCCCGGCCTCGCCCCCGGAAGATCCGTCACTCATCGGCCGCTTCCTCGGCCGAGGCGGCGCGGCACACCCCGCGTTTGGTGCCCTCGAGAAACGTCAGGAGCTCTTTGACGTCGGGGTTGCCGTCGAACCGCTGGTGGGCCAGCTTGGCGGCTTCAGCCAGCCGGTGTCCTTCTCGGAACAGCAGGTCGAAAGCCTTCTTGAGGCCGACGATGCGCTCGGACGAAAACTGGTGCCGCTTCAGCCCCACGCTGTTGAGTCCATAGAGCCGGGCCCGGTATCCCCCGGCCGCCCTCGTGAACGGAGGCACGTCCTGGCCCAACGCGCAACAGCCGCCGACCATCGCATACGGACCGATGCGCACGAACTGATGCACCCCGGTGAGCCCGCCGATAATCGCATGGTCACCGACGGTGATGTGGCCGGCAAAGTTGGCGGAGTTGGCGACGATCACGTGATTCCCCACGTGACAATCGTGGGCCAGATGCACGTAGGCCATGAGAAAGTTGTGGTGACCGATGCTCGTCACCCCTCCGCCCTGCGCCGTGGCGCGGTTCACGGTGACATATTCCCGGAGCACGTTATCGTGCCCGATCACGACCTTGGTCGGCTCCCCTTTGTAGCCCAGGTGCTGAGGCGGCCCTCCGATGGAGGCAAACGGGTGCAGCTCGCAACGCTCGCCGATCTCCGTCCAGCCCTCGACGCAGACATGCGACAGCAGGCGCGTACCTTTTCCGATCGTCACGTGCTCCCCGACGACGCAGTACGGACCGATGCTGACATCCGACGCGACCTGCGCTCTCGGATGCACCACTGCTGTTGGATGAATGTTCACGCCATCTCCTCCGACTGTCGGTTATCGTTGTCCCGCCGTCGTTTCGGCGGGCCGGCGGGGCTGTGTCCGCAGCCACTTACGAGGCCGTCCTGCCGTGCTGCTCCGCCCCTTCTTCGGTGACCATCGCGGTAATCTCCGCCTCGCACACCAAGGCCTCGCCCACATAGGCCTGCCCGTGCATTCTCCAGAACGGCGGGCGCCGTTTCAGGACCGTCACCTCCAAGCGGAGCTGATCGCCGGGCACGACCGGCTTGCGGAACTTCGCCGCATCCACGCCGGTCAGATAGACGACCGGATGCCCTCCCGGAGGGGCGGACTTGAAAGCCAGCACCCCGCCGACCTGCGCCATGGATTCCAGGATCAGCACGCCCGGCATGATCGGCCGTCCGGGGAAGTGCCCCGGGAAGAACGGCTCGTTCGCGGTGACGTTCTTGATTCCCACAATCCGCACGTTCGGTTCCCACTCCCGAATCCGATCCACCAGGAGGAACGGATATCGATGAGGCAACACCGCCAGGATATTCGTGATGTCCATCTCAGTCATTGACCCTGCTCCTTCTCCGTTTCCCGCAGGCCTCTCGGCTACTGCGATGCGGCACGGCTGTCGAACTCCTTGATGACCTCGTCGGTCATGTCGACGGAACGATGATGGTAAATGACGATGCGCAAATTACCTTCCGCGCCTTCGTCCAGAACGGCGGCATAGCCCCGCCGCTGGGCTACCGCCAGCGCGGCCGCACCGATTCGCTTGGCATACTCGTCGACCATCTCTTTCTGCTTGGTCTGAATCTCCCGATTGAAGTCCTGGATCCGCCGTTGATAGGCTTCGAACTTCAGCCGAAACGCGTTCTCTTTTTCTCGGCGTTGCTCATCCTTGAGCTTCGGGTCCTGAGCCGACTTTTCCAGGTCCTTCAATTCCTCTTCGTCCGACGCAATGATTTGCTGCCGTGCCGCCGAATAGGCCTTGAGCTCCTCCAAGGCCCTCTGTCCGGTTTTGGACTTCTCGATGACCAGTTGCTGGTTCATCACGCCGACGGCCTGCTTCTCCGCCGCCGCCGCCGTCCCGACCGCCAGAGCGGCCGAGCCCGTCACGAACGCGACGCCCCACAGGCCCCACGCCCGGATCGCTTCCCTTCGTGCGTCATTCATGGTCTGGTCGTCCTCCTGCCAGAATTCCCCTTCACCCGGTCCTACTCCTTGTTGAGCTCCTCGATGACCCGCTGGGAAATATCCAGCGACGCCTCATTGTACATCGTCGGCGTACCCCGGCCCCTCTCGATGACCAATTGCAGGCCGAGCTCCTTCGCCACCCCCTCCACGACGCGCTCGATCCGATCGCGAAACCCGTCGAGCACCTCTTTCTGTTTCTCCTGCACCTCGCGGTTCATCTCGGCCGCCTTCTGCTGATATTCGGCCATCCGACGTCGAAACGCCTCCTCGCGTTCCCGCTTCGCCCCGGGACTCAGGACGCTGTTCTGCTTGACGAAGTCCTCTTCCATGCGCCGCAGCTCGCGCTCCTCCAGCTCGATCAGCGCCTGCCGATTTTTCGTGAACGTCGCCAGAGTCTCTTTCGCCTTCTTTCCCGGCGCGCTCTCGTTGAGCACGCGCTGGGCGTCGATGACGGCCACGCGCCCTTCCGGTACCGCGGCAGTCTTGGCGCACCCGGCACACAGAAGCCCCGCCAGCACCAAGAGCGGGGGGAGCGCCCGCCGCCGCCAGCGTCCGTCGACCGTCCGTTTGCTCAGCATCGGTTTCACCATGCCATCCATTCTAGAACAACGATCCGACGGTAAACTCGAAGACACCCTGGCGCTCGTTCGGCCGCGCGTCGAGGTTGATCCCGTAGGCCGCCCGCAAGGGGCCGAACGGCGAAATCCAACGCACCTCGATGCCCGCCGCCTTTCGAAGGTCGAAGCTCAAGGCCTCGTTCTCGTCGAACCCTTTCCCATAGTCGAAGAAAAAGACGCCGTTCAGCTTGGCTTCCGTCGAGATGGGAAAAATCAGATCGAAGTTGAAGATCAACTCCTTCGCCGCGCCCAACAACGACCCGCTCGGCGTCACGGGACCCGCCCGCCCGAACACAAATCCGCGCATCGTGTTGATACCGCCGACGAAATACCGCTCCGCGAGCGGGATGGCCTTTCCGTTGAACGCCTCGACCTGCCCATACCGCGCGCGCACGGCGAAGCGGGTGTCGAAGAACAACGGCGTGTACTTGATGACATCGGCCGTCACCCGATAGAAGTCGTTCGTTCCCCCGAGGCTGGACGAGCCGAAATCCAAGCCGAGGCTGGTCCGAAGACCGGTCCGCGGGTCCAGGAAGTAGTCGCGCGTGTCGCGAGCCAGCATGGTGCGCAGGCCGGTCGAGGACTGCTTGCCGAGCTGAAGCGTAATGAACTCCGGGGCATCGGGCGTGGCGTCCGTATACTTCAACCGTTCCGCGAAGGGGGTCACGCTGGCGAAGATGTACTCCGAGAACCACCGCCCGAAGGTCATGCTGACCCCGGACTTGTTCTCGAAGTAGGTCAAAAAGTTCGTCAAGGTGCTGTAGACGTCCAGCTGGAACGAAGTCAGCGAATCGTTCAGGTACGGATTCCGAAACGTGATCAGCCCGAGGTTCCGGCGCTGACCCAACTGCCCTCGAACCCGCCCCAGCCAGCCATAGCCGCCGAGATTCCCCTCGGTGATGTCCGCGACCGCGACCAACCGGTCCAGCGTACTGAACCCACCGCCGATGCTGAATACCCCCGTCGCCTTTTCCTTCACCCTCACGTCGAGGTCGACCTTGCCGGGCTCCACCTGCTGGGGAAGAATTTCGACCGTCTCGAAGAAGTTCAGATTGTTCAGGCGCTGAAAACTGCGCTTCATCGCGACGGTGTCGATGACGTCCGACTCGTCCACCCGCAATTCTCGACGGATCACGTTGTCCCGGGTCTTGTCGTTGCCGGAAATCTTGATCTGGCGGATACGCGTCAGCTCGCCTTCCTTGATGTGAAAGATCAGCTTCGCCGTCTTGTTCTCCTGGTCCGGTTGGACGTTGGGGGTCACGTCGGTGAACGCATAGCCTTTCGCGCCATACTTGTCGGTAATGCGGGTGATCTCCTCGCGCAATTTTTGCCGCTGAAAAATCTCGCCTTCGACGATCTGCATCCCCTCCCGCAACTCGGCCTCCTCGAACACCGTGTTGCCGCGGAACCCCACGTGCTCCACGGTAAACGGCTCTCCTTCACCGATGGCGAAGGTCACCACGAACCACTTCTTGTCCTCCGTCAACTCGATGGTCGGCAGGCCGACCTGGACGTTCAGGTAGCCCTTGTTCATGTACACTTCGCGGATCCGCTCCACGTCGTTGGGCACTTCTTCCCGCTTGAGGATGCCGGAATCGGCGAAGATGGACGGGATGGTGAATTTGGTGAACAGATGGTACCAGGGCGCCCACTCTCGGGTGGCCATGACGGACTGGAGCTCTTTCCGCGTCACCGATTTGGCGCCCTCGAAGTTGATCGTCTTGATCCGGGTCCGCTCGCCCTCCTTGATGAAAAAGGTGAGGCGCTTGCGATCTTCGTCGAGCGTCTGCACGATCGGCGTCACCTGGGAGTTGTAGTATCCCTCCTCGTTGTAGGCGCTCCGTATCTTCTCCGCACTCTCCTTGACCTGTTGCGGATCCAGAAAGGCCTGGCTCTTGATCGTGATCTTCTCTTTGAGCTTGTCCTCGCTCAGCTCTTCGTTGCCGTCGAAGATAATCTCGGTGATGAACGGCTTTTCCCTCAGGCGGAACGTGACGGCCACGCCCTCAGGGCTCGTGTCCACTTCGCTCTGGACGTCTTCGAAAAACCCGGATTCGTACAGGAGGCGAATCTGGTTTCGGATCAGGGAAGGGCTGTAGGGGTCGCCCACCTTCAGGGTGAGACGGCCTTGTATCGCGGCGGTATCGATCCGCCGATGCCCCTCCAGGGTGATCGCGGTTACGCGCTGAACGGATTCCTGCGCCGACGCCAGAACACCGTATCCCCATAGGAGCAGCCACCACAGGCCTCCGCAGGCGGCTATGAGGCGGACCCTGCGGAACGTCACTCAGCACTGCCCTTTACGATTCCCCCTGTCACACACACACACGGCTCCTCTGGGACGCCCGTTCTGAGCCATCGCTGGATTGACCTCTCCCGATTCGCCCGCCGTGACCGCCGATCGATCGTAAGGATCGTCTCTGAAATGGGCGCGGTGTTCGCCGCTCGCGACGGGGCGAGAAGTCCTGGAAAGCATCGGACAAAACACGCGAATTATAAGGTTCGTCCCGATCAATGTAAAGCCACGGTCCGTGACGCGCCGCGACGCGGACGGGCCCATGCTCCGCGCACAGTCTTTCTTGACTTCGCCTACCCCATCACATAGACTCGCAACGTCTTCTTGAACCTCTTCTAGCAATCTTTCCAACGATGGTGCGTAAAGCTGTCATTCCGGTCGCCGGCCTCGGTACGCGTTTCCTCCCCGCCACAAAGGCCTCTCCGAAGGAGATGCTGGCCTTGGTGGACAAACCGCTGATTCAATATGCGGTGGAGGAAGCGGTGGCTTCCGGGATCGAGGACATCATCCTGATCACCGGCCGCGGGAAACGCGCCATCGAGGATCACTTCGATCGGTCCTTCGAGCTCGAGGAAAACCTCCGCTCCAACGGAAAGCTGGACCTCCTCAAGGAAGTCGAGCAAATTTCGAAACTCGCCAACTTTTGCTATGTACGGCAAGCGGAGGCCCGAGGGCTGGGGCATGCCGTTCTCTGCGCCCAACACCTGGTCGGCGACGAACCGTTCGCGGTGATCCTGGGCGACGAGGTCATCGACGGCCGCGTCCCGGGCTTAGCTCAACTCGTCAAGGCCTATGAGGCCAAACGAGGAGCGGTCCTCGGCGTGCAGCAAGTTCCGCGTGAGGAGGTGCATCGGTACGGCATCATTCGACCCAAACCGCTCGGGAAGGGCCTGTTTCGCGTCCAGAGCGTCGTCGAGAAGCCGGCGACGGCGGACGCGCCTTCGAACTATGCCATTATCGGCCGGTACGTCCTCCCGCCGGAGATTTTTCCGATCCTGCGCCGGACCAAGCCCGGCAAGAACGGTGAGATTCAACTCACCGACGCGCTGCAGGCGCTGTCGAAGAAATCGCCCATGTACGCGGTGGAAATCGACGGCTCCCGACACGATGCCGGCGACAAACTCGGCTTTCTCATCGCCACCGTTGAATTCGGGCTGGCCAATCCCAAGTTGGGGCCCGCGTTCGGCGACTACCTCACGACGCTCTTACCGCGGCTCCGCCGCAGGCGGTCCTAACTCCATGGGCAGCAATCCCAAACCGAAGTCCGAGCCGTCCGAAAAAGACGAGTCCTTGTTGGACCCGCCGTCGCCGGATCCCGGCATCGAATCCGTGTCGCACGCGGACGTGCCGGACCAACTCCCGCTGCTGCCGGTCCGCGACATCGTCGTGTTTCCCTACATGGTCCTCCCACTGTTCGTGGGGCGCGATATGTCCATTAAGGCCATCGAGGCCGCCCTAGCCGGGAATCGCATGATTTTTCTCGCCACGCAGAAGGCGTTGGACGTGGAGAACCCGACCCCCGAGGACATCCACAACGTGGGCACGGTGGGGGTCATCATGCGCATGCTGAAGCTGCCGGATGAGCGGATCAAGATCCTGGTCCAAGGCATCGTCAAGGCCAAGGCCACCGACTATATCCAACAGGACCCCTACTTCTCGGTTCGGATCGAGAAGGTCGTCGAGAAAAAGTTCGCCGCTCCGACGCTGGAGTCGGAAGCCCTCATGCGGACGGTCAAGGAGCAGGTCGAGCGGCTTGTCAGCCTGGGGAAGGTACTGATTCCCGACGTGATGGTGGTGATCGAAAATCTCGAAGACCCCGGCCGCCTGGCCGACATGGTTGTCTCCAACCTCGGGCTGAAAGTCGAGATCACGCAAAGCGTCCTGGAAATTTTCGATCCGATCGCCAGGCTCCGGCAGGCGAGCGAGATCTTGGCCAAGGAAATCGACGTCCTCTCCATGCAGCAGAAGATCCAGGCTCAGGCCAAGGGAGAGATGGACCGGACGCAACGCGAGTATTTCCTGCGTGAGCAACTCAAGGCCATTCAGAAAGAGTTGGGCGAACTCGACGAGCGTTCGGAAGAAATCCAGGAGTTCCGCAAGCGCGTCAAAGACGCCAAGATGCCCGAAAAGGTCCTGAAAGAGGTCGAAAAGCAGCTCAAGCGCCTCGAGAAGATGCACCCCGACACGGCCGAATCCGCGACGGTCCGCACCTACCTGGAGTGGATGGTCGAACTGCCGTGGAACAAGAAATCAAAGGACAATCTGGATATCAAGACCGCCGCCAAGGTCCTGAACGAAGACCATTACGACCTCGAAAAGGTCAAGGAACGTATATTGGAGTACCTGGCGGTCCGGAAGCTCAAGGACAAGATGAAAGGCCCAATCCTCTGTTTTGCGGGCCCGCCCGGCGTGGGGAAGACGTCGCTCGGGAAATCGATCGCCCGCGCCTTGGGACGGGAGTTCGTCCGTATCAGCCTGGGCGGAGTGCGGGACGAGGCGGAAATCCGGGGCCATCGCCGCACCTACGTCGGCGCCCTGCCCGGCCGTATCATTCAAGGCATCAAACAGGCCGGCACCAACAACCCGGTCTTCATGCTCGACGAGGTCGACAAGGTCGGCATGGACTTTCGCGGCGACCCCTCCGCGGCGCTGTTGGAGGTGCTGGATCCCGAGCAGAATCACGCGTTCAGCGATCATTACCTAGGCGTGCCCTTCGATCTCACGGACGTCATGTTCATCGCGACGGCCAATTTGATGGACCCGATTCTCCCCGCGCTCCGGGATCGCATGGAAATCATCGAAATCCCCGGGTACACGGAGGAGGAAAAGCTGGGGATCGCCCAGCGCTACATCGTGCCGCGCCAGTTGGCGGAACATGGCATCACAGGCAAGCATATCCAGCTCGGCGAAGCAGCGCTGCGCCAGACGATCTCCCATTACACGCGTGAGGCCGGCGTGCGAAGTTTGGAACGGGAAGTCGCCAACATCATGCGCAAGGTGGCGAAGAAGGTCGCCGAGGGCCGCACGCAGTGTCAGACCATCACGCCCGCGAATCTCCACAAGTACCTCGGGGTGCCCAAATTCGTGCCTGACCCGGAACAGGAGAAGGACGAGGTCGGCGTCGCCACAGGTCTGGCCTGGACCGAGAGCGGCGGGGACGTCCTCTACATTGAGGCATCGGCCATGAAGGGCAAAGGACACCTGACGTTGACCGGGCACCTCGGTGACGTCATGAAGGAGTCCGCCCATGCGGCGTTGAGTTACGTTCGAGCGCGGGCCAAGCTGCTCGGGATCTCGCCGGACGTGTTCGCCAAAACCGATCTGCACATCCACGTGCCGGCCGGCGCCATCCCCAAAGATGGTCCCTCCGCGGGCATCACCATGGCCACGGCTATCGCCTCCACGCTCTCGAACCTGCCGGCGCGTCGCGACGTGGCCATGACCGGCGAAGTCACGTTACGCGGTCGTGTGCTGCCGATCGGAGGGTTGAAGGAAAAGATCCTCGCCGCGAAGCGGGCCCACATCAGCACGGTGATCCTCCCCAAGCGGAACAAGAAGGATCTCGACGAGATTCCCAAACATCTGCTTAAGGGGCTCAGCTTCGTCTTTGCGGACACGATGGATGACGTTATTCGAGCCGGACTTCGTCGGCTGCCGAGCGGCCTCGCCGGGCAGGCCGACGGCGCTCATTCCCGGGCGGGCAAAGGCCCGCGTCACAAACCCAACAAGCCGGCCATCCGCACGCCGGTCCGTCGTCCGACCCGACCAGGGTCGGCGATCCACCCCATCCAAGCGTGACATGGCCGGCGCTCGTCTGCGTCGCCCTCCACCCAACCTGGACGAATTTGGCTTCATCGAGGTGATCCGGGCGCGATTCGGGGCGCGCACCCCTGATCTATTGGCCGGAATCGGTGACGACGCCGCAGTCGTTCGCGCTTCGGGACGAACCCCCTGGGTGTTTACCACCGATCTGCTGGCCGACGGAGTCCATTTCTCGCTCGCCACTACGAGCCTGGAAGACTTGGGCTTCAAGGCCGGCGCTGCGAACCTCAGCGACCTTGCCGCCATGGGTGCGAGGCCGCGGTACGTCCTGGTTGACCTCGCGGTTCCTTCGACGCTGGCTCCCCGAGAGCTGCTGCGATTCTACCACGGCCTGTCCCAGATCTGTCGCCCTCATGCCGTGGGGCTCATCGGCGGGGATACGTCGGCTTCGCGGAACGGGCTTTTCATCGCGATCACGGCGATTGGTCGCTCCGCCGGATCCCGGCCGGTGTTTCGGCATGGCGCCAAGCCGGGACATTCTCTATTCGTGAGCGGCACCATCGGCGACTCGCTCGCAGGACTGGAACTATCGCGGCCACCGAGACGAGGAACCCGAGGGGCGGGGCTGGCCTCGGGCGATCGCGCGAGACTCCTTCAGCGACACCGGCGCCCCAAGCCCCAGGTGGCGTTGGGCGTGGCGCTCGGAGAGCGCGGGTTGGCCTCCGCCATGATCGATGTGTCGGACGGCCTGTCCGGTGATCTGCCCCACCTCTGCGAGTCCAGCGGTGTCGGCGCCTGTGTGCAGGCGGGAGACCTTCCGCTCTCCACTTCGTTGCAGGCCTATGCACGTGCCACGGATCGCTCTCCCGTGGACCTGGCCCTTCAGGGCGGCGAGGACTACGAACTGCTGTTCACCACCGCCCCGCAGCACCGCCCGGCGGTGCGGGCGCTCGCGCGGCGTCTGCGGGTGCGGATCACGGAAATCGGCCGTATCATGCCGGCCTCCTACGGCCGGCAGCTCTGCCGGGAGTCAGGCGCACTTGAACCTCTTCCCATGACCGGATATCGGCATTTCCGGTCGGCACGCCGTCCATGACCATGGCCTCCACCTCACGAGTGCGCGGTCTCCTTCGGCAGCTCCTGCACCTGAACGAGCCTCCGCATCGCACAGCCCTGGCCTTCGCCATCGGCGTCTTCCTCACCTTTTCCCCTCCCTACGGCTTGCATATGCTGATGGCCCTCGCCTGCGCCTGGGCCTTCCGTCTCAATTTGGCCGCGCTCGTCGCCGGACTGTGCCTAAACACCCCTTGGACCATCGTCCCCACCCTGGCCTTCAGCCTCTGGCTGGGCTGCATGTTATTGGGCATCCCATTTCCGACCGCGCTGGAATGGTCGGACACGAGTGCGACGGGCATTTTCCGGGAGGTCGCCCCCTATACCGTGCCGTTCTTCGTCGGCAGCCTGGTCCTCAGCGTCATCGGAGGATTGGCGGCCTATCCGATCGCCCATTGGCTGTTGCTCCGATTTCGTCCCCTGCGGACCGGGGAGCCGACCAAGGCCCCGTTGCCGCGCCAGACCGATATTGGCTAAGATGAGCCGTATCCGTCTCACCCTATGAAGTCCGCCGATCGTTCCTCCATCCTCTCCGGCACCTCGTCCTACGACGGCTGCGCCCTGCTCGCGGATCCGATCCACGAGTACATTACCTTTACGGTTCCCTTCGATCATCCGGACCCCGGCGAACGTACCGAGAAGGACCTCATCGATTCTCCCTGGATGCAACGCCTCCGGTACATCTTCCAGTTGCAGAGCGCCCGCTGGGTGTATCCGTCGGCCGAGCACAGCCGGTTCGTTCATTCGCTCGGCACCATGCACGTCGCGGGCCGCTTCGCGCGACACCTCTACCCTTCCCTGCTGGAGGTGGCCACGTCGGTGCCGTCGATCAACTACGTCGAGGAGTTGTTGCGCGTCACCGCGCTGGTCCATGACATCGGCCACGGACCCTTCTGCCACTTTTTCGACGACAATTTTTTGACCCAGTACGACCTGACTCATGAGCGACTCGGCCAGATCATCATTCGCGAGCATCTGGGTCCGCTGATCCAGAAGATCCGCCGAAGCCCCCATGGTCCCTTTGCGAAGGGGGAAACCCTCGATCCGGGGCACGTCGCTCATCTGATCCTGAAGGACAAGACCAAGGACAGCTCCCGGATCCCCGAATGGCTTCGACACCTCCAACCCATTATTTCCGGGAGCTATACCGGGGACAACCTCGATTATGTTCTTCGGGATTCGTACATGTGCGGCGTCGCCGTCGGTCCGGTGGACCTCGATCGCTTGATCCATTACACATTGATCTCCAAGCGAGGGTTTACGATTCACAAGACGGGCCTTCCGGCGCTTCAGATGTTCCTCACCACACGCATGTACCTGTATTCGAACGTGTACTATCATCGGACGACCCGCGCGATCGACATCCACCTGCGGGATATCTTCGGCGAGAGTATGCGCCTGCTCTTCCCGTACGACCCGCGACGCCATATGGACCGCTACCTGACGTTGACCGATTGGTCGTTGCTGGAGGAAGTCCGGGGGTGGGCAACCTCGCGCCATGCGGCTCGCCGACGGCTCAGCCGCGAGTGGGGACGGATTCTCGGGCGCGACGTGAAATGGAAGATGGCCTATACGACGATCTTGAAGGAGAAGGGGCAGGAACGCGGGATGGATTTTCCCAGCCATGCCCATTTCGAGAAACGGATCAAGAAAGCGCTGCCGCCGGCCCTCCAGTCGCTGCCGTTTCGGGTGGACATGGCGCCGCTCGACCCGCGGCCGGATCCGAAGGACGCCCGCGGGACTCCCCTCTTCGTCTATGATCCCGGCACCAAGAGTGTCTCACGGGAACCGCTGGAGGAGTTTCTGGATCTCCTTCCCACCCGGTTGGTGCAATTCCGCATTTACGCCCTCGACCATGCCCGCGATGCCGAGTTGTCCCGCGCGGCAGCCGACGTGCTGAACCGTGCGCCGACCGTGCTCCCGACCAGCATGTAGACGACATGCTCCCGGATGGCGGACGGCGACCGATCAGGCTCTGTGGGGACAGACACTGGCGAGGCCGGAAGGAGGCCGAATGCCGTGGATCGGTACCGGCCGTTCGTCTGACGTGGATCCTAGTACGAAGCGCTGGCGCGTGGGGCGGCCCCGTTTTGCAGCGGCAACCCCACCAACGAAAACGGATTGACCCAGGCCCCCCCGACCTTGGCTCCCCAATGGAGATGAGGGCCGGTGGCGCGTCCCGTAGCACCGACCTTTCCGATGACCTGGCCGGCCTTCACAGTCTCCCCGTCCTTGACGAGAACCTGGGACAGGTGGAAGTACATCGAGTACAGACCCAATCCGTGGTCGAGGTAGATCCCTTTTCCTGAGAACACGTGATCGACGGTCAACCGGACGATGCCGTCGTTACTCGCCACGACATCCTGGCCGGCCGGCGCGGCGATATCCTCCCCGCGATGCGGTGTTTTAGGCTTGCCATTGAGGATCCGAACGCTCCCGAATCGGCCGCTGTTCCGCCCTTCCACCGGCTCCAGAAACTTGGAAAACCAGAGGCGGTTACGCGAATCTTCCGCCAATGCCTGACGGATCTGCTCCTGCTCCGCCTTGTACCGCGCCAGGCCTTGCTCGTCCAGGTCCACTTTTTCCTTGGGCAGGGTCAACCGTTCGACTGAAAACCGCTCCTTCAGCACCACGACGTTGTAGCTCAGCGACTTGCGCTCGTTTTTGATCTGCACGTCCACAGACAGCTCATGCGTCCCCGGCTCCTCCTGCATGTCGATCCCAAGCAGCGCCACGAATCCCGGCGACTGCCCTTCGCGGAACTCGGGGAAAAACTGAACGGGTCGTCCGCGAAAACGCCCCTCCACGACCGCCGCTTGATCGTCGACCGGCACCCGCACGAGTAAGACCTGGCCCTGTTTGCCGGTGAGTTGTCCGTCCGTTCCGTGAAGAATCTGCACCCCGATCGGCAACCATTCGACTGGAAATATGCTGGCCAAAATCACGATGGCCGAGAGCAGCACCCTCTCCGTCACGCTCATGGCTGAACTGACTCCCGTGTTCATTCCGTTCACCGGTAGAATCGCAGGCCCGCCACCTGCGACACGAGTTCTTCCACACGTCGATTGATGGGGCTGAAGGGATCCATGCACAAGATGGTTTCTTCCCAATAGCCGTTCAACTTCAGGTAGGTCCAGTCCACCGTGTAGGAGCGATTCTTGGCCCTGGCAAACCGGATGAAGTCCCCGCGGACTTTGGCCCTCGTGGACTGCGGAGGCACGGACATCGCCCGTTGGACGGCCTCCTCCGAGACGATGCGGTCGACCAACCCCTTGTTTTCCATAAGATAGTACAGGCCCCGCGTCCGTTTGACGTCGTGGAACTGCAGGTCCATCAGGAAGACCCGTGGATCATCCCATCCACATCCCTTCTTGTCCACATAAGATTGAATCACGTGCCGTTTGGCGACCCAATCAACCTCCCGTACCAATTGCATCGGATCTTCCTCCAGTCGATCCAGTATGCGGGCCCATTTCTCGATGACGTCTTCCATGACCGCGTCGTACGGTTGCGTCGCCAGAAACTCCTGGGCCCGCTCCAAGTACACGCGCTGAATTTCCAGGGCGCTCATCTGACGACCATCGTCGAGGCGGACCTTTTTCTTGAGGGTGGGGTCCCGCGAAATTTCTCGAATGGCCTTCACCGGATCCTCCAGCTCAATGCCGCTGACCGTATAGCCTTCCTCGATCATGGACAGGACCATGGTAGCGGTCCCCACCTTGAGATAGGTGGCGTACTCCGACATGTTGGAGTCCCCGACGATGATGTGAAGCCGCCGATACCGCTCGGCATCGGCATGCGGCTCGTCCCGGGTGTTGATGATGCTCCGTGAGGAGGTCGTGGACGACGAGGTCTTTTCATGAATGTGTTGGGCCCGCTGCGACACGAAATACTGCGGCTTCCCCGACACCTTCAGCACCTTCCCAGCGCCGGCATACACCTGCCGGGTCACGAAGAACGGGATTAGCTGTTCCGTCACCTTCCAGAAATCGACGTCCCGCCGCATCAAGTAGTTCTCGTGACACCCATAGGTGTTGCCCAAGGAGTCCGTATTGTTCTTGAAAATGTAGATCTCGCCCGACAAGCCCTCCTCCCGCAGACGCTCTTCCGCGGCCGGCAGGCAGGCCTCCAGCAATCGCTCGCCGGCCTTGTCATGAATGACGAGATCCTGAATGTTGTCGCATTCGGGCGTCGAGTATTCGGGGTGACACCCGGTGTCCTGATAGAATCGGGCGCCGTTGACCAGGAAGGCGTTCGAGGGCCAACTATTGGGAATCAATCCTTCGAAGATATAGCCCAAGACCTTCTCCATGGGGAGATAGATCCGGCCGTTGGGCGAGAAGATGAGGCCGTACTCGTTTTCAAGTCCGAAAATCCGGGGATTCATCACAGCCGTCACTCACCTGTCAGCATACACAGGGCTCGGCGGTCCTGCAACCGCGAGACCGGAGTGACCCGACCGGCGAACAGCGTGAATGGTTCCGTGCCGGTGGAATGGAGGCAGAGGGCCGATGGACCCCAGCCGACACCCGGTGCGGGCAGTCCCGGGGGTCCGACTCCTCCGGGTTTCTGCGGTTTCGTTAGGAACGCTGGCGGACCGTGCGGCTTAGGCGGAGACGAACTGGCGGATGTCCGAGGTCGAGAGCCGTCGAAATTTCCGCCCGGCCTTCGTGCCGCGATCCAAGACGGCGACTTCAAGCCCTTCCGGGGAAATCTTCTGAGCGTTGCCGCCTTCGAGGAGGGCCACGTAGGACAAGGCGAGCGCCTTGGCAAGGGGGGGGAGGGACGCGGGGACGCGGTCCTTCAAATGGGCTTGGAGCAGGTCGGCCCTCCCGCCGATGACCGCATACCCGCGCTCATCGATGATGCTGCCGTCGAAGGAGATCCGGTAGATCTCGTTGGGTTCCGATCCCGTCCCGACTCCCACGACCAGAATCTCCACCTCCAGCGGCTTGAGCTCCTGGCTGAAGATCGTCCCGAGCGCCTGCGAATAGGTGTTGGCCAATGATCGGGCCGTGACATCCTCACGGCTGTACATGAACCCCTTGAGGTCGGCGTGGCGGATGCCGGCCTTGCGCAGATTCTCGAACTCGCTGTACTTGCCCGCTCCGGAAAATGCGATGCAGTCGTAAATCTCGGAGATCTTGTGCAGGGAGGCGCTGGGATTGTCCGCGGTCAAGAGGACGCCCTCATCGTATTCCATGGCGACGATCGAGCGGCCTTTGGCGATGCCCTTCTTGGCATACTCCGCCTTGTCCTGCATCACCTGTTCGGGGGACACGTAGTAGGGTAGCGCCACGGGTTTACTCTTCCGTTCTCGATCGGGAGGCAATGAGGTCGGTGTAGACGGCCTTGACGCGAGCCTCGTCGACATCCAGCACGCCGCGCTGGGTGATCAACTTCGCCGTCGGAAAAATCCCTCGCACCAGATCTGGCCCGCCCGTGCCGACATCGTCCTCCGCGGCGTTGTACAGGGATAACAAGGCCACCTTGAGCGCCTCGGCCTCGGGAAGACGCGGACGAAAATGCTCTCGCATCGTATTGCGCGCCTCTTTGCCTCCGGACCCGATGGCGTAATAATCCGACTCCTCGTACCGGCCGCCGGTCACATCGTACTTGAAGATCCGCCCCTCGTTGCGGGGCCGATCGAAGCCTGCATAGATCGGCATCACGACGAGCCCCTGGAACACCATCGGCAGATTGGCTTTGACCATTTGTCCGAGCTTGTTGGCCTTTCCCTCACACGAAAGCTGCACCCCCTCGATCTTTTCGTAGTGCTCCAGCTCCGTCTGAAAGAGTTTGGCCATCTCGATGCAGGGACCGGCGGCGCCCGCAATGGCCATCGCCGAGTACCCATCGATCGAAAACACCTTTTGGATGCGTCGATCCGCAATCTGATATCCTTCCGTCGCCCGTCGATCGCCCACCATCAGCACACCGTCGCCGTACTTCAAGGCCAAGACGGTGGTCCCCGTCGGCACCGCAATCGCGGCCGGCGTCGGCATCTGTTCTGAGGGGATGGCCGTCGCACCCCAGCGCCGCGTCGCGGCAGCCAGATCGGGACGCTCGTGCTGCAGGAAATCAAAAAAACTGGAACCGTCGTGGTGGGGCAAGAAGGGCAGTTTCATGGACTCACACTGAACGACACACCGGCTATCCCTGCAGTTTCGCGAGCAACACGTCGGCCGTCTCGCTGGCGTCGATCAGCCCGCGCGTCAGGGCCTCCGTACCCCGGTTGGGATCCATCAGCGGGACCTTCTTGATGCTCGCCCCGACGTCGAACAGGATCGACGTCCAACTGGCAGCATAGATGGCCGATCCGTACTTCTTGATGCACCGCCCCCTGAAGTAGGCGCGCGTACCGGACGGTGGTGTGTGCTCGGCTTCGGCGATCGCGCGGTCCGAGCACAACCGATCGACCCGATCGGTCCGTTCCAACGCATAATAAAGCCCCTTGTCGGGTCGCACGTCGTGATATTGCAGGTCCAGGAGGCGCACCCGGGGATCCATCCACCCGCAGCCCTTGCGTTCCATGTAGGACTCGATCAATTGCCGCTTCGCCACCCAATCCAATTGGCGCGCGAGCGCCATCGGTTCCGATTCCAACTTGTCGAGGACCTCCCGCCACCGCGAGAGCACGGTCTGCGCAAACGGGGACGGAGGATAGGCCGCGGAAAAATCGGCCGCCGCCTGCCAGTACGCCCGTTGAATGTGCAGCGCCGTCGTCGGGCGGCCATCCGCCAACTTGAGCGTTTGTTTCACTTCCAGGTCGCGGGACACGTCCTTGATGGCGCGGACGGGGTTCTCTAAATCGAATCCCGGCAGGACCCACCCGGCCTCGACCATATCGAGAACCAGGGCCAGGGTCCCGACTTTCAGGAACGTCGAGCACTCGGCCATGTTGGCATCGCCGACGATGACGTGCAATCGACGGTATTTCCCGGGATCGCTGTGCGGTTCGTCGCGGGTATTGATGATGGGCCGCTTCACCATCGTATTGAGATCCATCAGCGACTCGAAAAAATCCGCGCGCTGGGAGATTTGATACTCGCACGGTGCGGTCTGGTTCTCCGCCCCCACCTTTCCCGCCCCAGCGTAAATCTGCCGGGTGACGAGAAAGGGCACGAGGACCTTCGCCAAGGTCTCGAAGGACACGGTGCGGGCGACGAGGTAATTCTCGTGATACCCGTAGCTGTTCCCCTTCCCGTCGGAGTTATTCTTGTAGAGGACCAAGGGATTGTCGCCGCGAGCCCGTTCCAGCGCCTCCAATCCCTTGGCCATGACCAACTCACCCGCTCTCTCGTACGCGACAATCTCAAGGGGAGTCAGGCATTCGGGTGTGCTGTACTCAGGATGGGCCCCGTCGACGTACAACCGTCCACCGTTCGCCAGGAGCTTGTTGAGTTGCCGGTTGTAGTCCGGCCCGGGACGCTCGCGCTCGCCCTCGACTTCGAACCCCCGCGCATCCAGTAAGGGATTTTCGTTCTCATAGTCCCAGACGCCTTGCGGCGCCGGCAGGGACGGATAGGCTGCAATGACGCGGATCGAGTTGGCCACCGGATCCGACACCGCCAGATCCTTGGAGGCGATCCCGAATTCCGTTTCGGTGCCGAGAACCCGGGGGAACGACGCGTGGGCTGAGGTCATAGGGGTCGCAATGCGTATCCGCTCAGAGGTAATGCCCGGTCCCGACCGTTTCGATCTGCCGCGCCTCGGAGCCGCCACCGCTGATGGTCCGGATGTGCACGATCTTTTCGCCCTTCTTGCCGGCGATCTTGGCCCAGTCATCCGGGTTGGTGGTATTGGGCAGGTCTTCGTGTTCCTTGAACTCCTCGCGGATGGCGCGGATGAGATCCTCGCTGCGGAGACCATGTCTCTCGCCGGCAATCGCCCGTTTCACGGCGAATTTCTTGGCCCGCGACACGATCCCTTCGATCAGGGCTCCGCTGGCGAAATCCTTGAAGTAGAGAACTTCCTTTTCCCCGTTAGCATAGGTGACTTCGATAAATCGATTCTCTTCGCTCGTGCTGTACATCTGCTCGACGGTGACGGCAATGACATGGGTCACGAGCGCCTGGGGATCTCCGCCGAACTGTTTCACTTCGCCCGCATCGAACGGCAAGGCGGTCGTGACATACTTGGAGAAGATGTCCTTGGCGGCGAGGGCATCGGGTCGCGACACCTTCACCTTCACATCCAACCGGCCGGCCCGAAGAACCGCGGGATCGATCAGATCCTGCCGATTGCTGGCCCCGATGACGATGACGTTGGTGAGCCGCTCGACGCCGTCGATCTCCGAGAGGAATTGCGGCACGATGGTCGACTCGATATCGGAGGAGATCCCGGTGCCTCGCGTACGGAACAGCGCATCCATTTCGTCGAAGAACACGATCACCGGATGGCCGCTCGACGCCCGCTCTTTGGCCTTCTTGAAGACCTCGCGGACCTGTCTTTCGGACTCCCCGACGTATTTATTCAACAACTCCGGCCCTTTGACGTGCAGGAAGTAGCTCCGCACTTCCTTGCCGGTCAGATGGCCCAGCTTTCTGGCGATCGAATTCGCCACCGCCTTGGCGATGAGCGTTTTCCCGCATCCCGGCGGGCCGTATAAAAGGACCCCTTTCGGAGCCGCCAGCTTATATTCCGTAAACAGGTGCGGATAGAGGAACGGTAGCTCGACCGCATCCCGGACCTGTTCGAGCTCGCGTTGCAGGCCCCCGATGTCCTCGTAGGCAATATCGGGAATTTCTTCCAACACCAACTCCTCGGCTTCCGACTTAGGCAGCTTCTCGATCACGCAGCCGGAGCGAGGATCGTAAAGGAGGTGATCCCCCACGCTGAGGCGCTGCGCCATGAGCGGTTCGCCGAGTTCCGCGACTTTCTCCTCGTCGAAGTGTAACGTCACCAGCGCCCGGTTGCCTTCGATCACGTCCTTCAACCTCACCACCTCACCCTGGCTGTCAAAGCCCCGGGACTCAATGATATTCAGCGCCTCGTTCAGAATCACTTCCTGGCCCTTGCGGAGGGTCTTGAGATTGATCGAAGGGTGGACACTGACCTTCATTTTTCTGCCCGACACGTAGACATTGGCCGTGTCGTCGTCGTTCAGGCTGGAAAAGATGGCGTAAGAGCTGGGCGGAGCGGTCAACTTGTCGATCTCGGCGCGAAGCGCCTCGATCTGGGCCTTGGCTTCCTGCAGGGTGCTGGCAAGCCGCTCGTTCTGACGGTTGGCTTGCTCGAGCTGGTAGCGGGATTGGTAGAGTCGACGGATCTCTTCGTCCATCGACTGAACCTGCACTCGAAGCTTCTCGATCTCTCGCTGGTGCTCGTCGTGTTTCTGCACGAGTGGAGATTCTCCTTCAGACAGCCGACGGGTTATCTTCTTGACGGATTCACGGAGAGAATGAATTCGCCCTGTGCCCTTTCGGGATTCCCCCATGCGACCTCTCGCCTGTCGCATCAACGAAACACCGCGTCATTGGCGAGCTTGAGCGCATTCTAACACCCACCCTACCACTGGTCAACTGGAACACGGTTGCGCTCGCCGATGAAACGATCATCCGATCGCGTGATCCGCGCCCGCGATCACAGCGGACGATCGAGTTCGCGCAAGAACCGATCCGTTTCCAGCCGAATATCGTCCGCCGCCAACAGGGCCGAGAGCACCGCCACACCGAACGCACCTGCTTGACGCAGTTCCGCCACACGCGCCGCCGTCACTCCGCCGATGGCAAACACGGGCAGTCGCGCCGATCGTGACGCAGCCTCGAGCGTGGGCAGTCCGAGCGGCGCTCCATAGGCCTTTTTCGAGGGCGTTTCGTAGATCGGCCCCAACACTACGAAATCCGCCCCCTCCGCCTCCGCTCGTCGAACGTCTTCGATCGAGTGCGTCGACACGCCTATTAAACGCTCCCCGCCCAACACCAGACGCGCGGCCGACGTCGGCAGACTGTCGGCTCGCAGATGCACACCGTCCGCGCCGGCTGCCACCGCGACATCGAGCCGATCGTTCACCAGGATCTTCGGTCGCCTCACCCACGGTCCTCCCGCAATGTCGGCGACCAAGTCGAGTAACGCGCGCGTCGGTAGGTCGCGCTCGCGGACCTGCAGCGCCGGCAGCCCGGCTTCCGCTGAGGCACGGAGCAACGTCACGAGATCCCGCCCACGGGTCTGCATCCGATCGGTGACCAGATACAGGCGAAAATCCACCGTGGACATGAGCGGACGGGTGCTTACAACATCCCTTCGATGGGACTACTGGCCGTCGCATACAACTTCCGCGGCATACGACCGGCCTTGAATGCCAATCTTCCCGCATGCACGGCATGCTTCATCGCCTCGGCCATCATGATCGGCTGTTGCGCACAGGCGATGGCGGTATTCATGAGCACCGCATCCGCTCCGTACTCCATGGCCAGCGCCGCATCGGACGCGGTACCGACGCCCGCATCCACGATGATCGGCACCTTGACGGTCTCCAAGATGATCTTGAGATTATACGGGTTTCGAATTCCCAAACCGGAGCCGATCGGCGCGGCCAGCGGCATGACGGCAGGACACCCGATATCGACCAGTTTCTTCGCCACGATGGGATCGTCGTTCGTATAAGGAAAGACCACGAAGCCTTCCTTGATCAGAATTTTGGCCGCCTCGATCAACCCCGCCGTATCCGGAAAGAGGGTCTTCTCATCCCCGATCACTTCCAGCTTGACCAGATCGGACACCCCTGCGGCGCGCGCAAGCCGTGCGTACCGAACGGCATCCTCGACGGTGTAGCAACCGGCCGTATTCGGTAAAATCGTGTACTTCTTGGGATCGAGGTAATCCAGCAGATTTTCCTTCGATCGATCCGTGATATTCACCCGCCGTACTGCCACCGTGACCACGTCGGCCCCCGAGGCCTCGATGGCTTTCTGCGTTTCCAGAAAGTCCTTGTACTTCCCCGTCCCGACCCAGAGTCGCGACTTGAATTCCCGCCCTCCGATGATCAATCGATCGTCCGCCATGTCATCCTCGATCCCGACGCAAAGGCGACTCCGTCACGGATCCGCCTCCGATAAAACTGATGATTTCGAGCCGGTCGCCGTCCCTGAGAAGACGGGTCGCGAACTCCGACCGATCCAGGATCTCCAGATTGAGCTCCACCGCCACCCGGTCGCCGCGCACCTTGAACGCCGCCAGAAGATCGGCGACCGTCGATCCGGCGGCGGCTTCCTGCTGTTCCCCGTTGACCTGGATTTGCATTACTGGCACGTCTCACGGTAATCCTATGGGACCATTTCTCGGAATGTCAACAAACCGGATCCCGCGCGAGGCCTCAATGAGCCGGTCGAACGAGCAGGTCGCCGAAATCTTCCAACGCATGGCCGATCTTCTGCACGCCAAGCAGACCAATCCCTACCGCGTTCGTGCCTACCGCCGGGCCGCTGAGACGCTGGTCGCGTTGGAAGAACCGCTGGAGGCCGTTGCGCAACGGGGCGCCCTGGAGCAAATTCCCGGAATCGGCCGGGAACTGGCCACGAAGATTCAGGAGTTCTTACGGGGAGGAACGATCCACTCTTATGAATCGCTCAGACGGCCCCTCCCGCCGGAGGTGGCCGGGTGGAGTACCTTGCCGGGCCTGTCGGAGCCCCTCGTTCAGCATCTGTATTTCAAGCTCGGCCTGAGGAATCTGGACGACCTGGCCGCCCTGGTCCGATCGCACATGCTCCGCACGCTCCCGAGTTTCGATGGTGACGAGGCCGCGTTGTTGGCGGCCATTGAGCGGCACCGGACCGGAGACGAACGCCTCCCGTGACCCCCCGGCACTGCCATGCGGATCACCGATGGCTATCGACTGGCGCGCGACAGGATCAGCGCGCGGCTGCGTAACCGTCCGGATGCAATCATCAATCAATCGGCGCACGGGTTGGGTAGTGGGTGCTCCCCCCGCTGCACGGGAACTCCACGTGGGTCACGGAACTGGTCCGGGCGGACGGACGATTTGTGAGCCGTTCCGCTCCTCCTACAGGGACGGTTTGAGCTCCTTGAAGATCGACCACGTTTTCAGCAGCTCCACGGCCTTCTGAAGCTGCACGTCTTCCTCGAGAGAGGGCTCGTTTCCCTCCGGAGCGGCCGCGGGAGCCCCAGGGCCTCCGGATTTCCCGTTGCCGTTGGCGGGAGGCACGGTGGCGGACGATCCTTTCTCTTTCCCCGTCGTGGCCTGCGGCGGAGTCTTTGCGGTCTTGTCCGTCGCCTCCTTCTCGCCCGGCTTGGCGACCGCCGCCAGTTGGGCGGGTTGCGGCAGCTTGACCACGATGTCCGGGGTGATCCCGGTCGATTGGATGGTTCGCCCCTTTGGGGTGTAGTACTTGGCCGTGGTCAACCGCAACCCTGAACCATCTTGCAGCGGCAGGATGGTCTGCACCGATCCCTTTCCAAAACTGGTCGTGCCCACCACGACCGCGCGGCCCCAGTCCTGGAGCGCCCCGGCTACGATTTCCGACGCGCTGGCGGACCCCTCGTTGACCAGCACGATCATCGGAGACTCATCAACCGGCTCCTTGGATTTCGCCACATACTCATCCTTGCGCCCGTCGCGCCCCTTGATATAGACGACCAGCTTTCCCGGAGCCACGAATTGCTCCGAGACCTCCACGGCCGCCGTCAGCAACCCTCCTGGATTATTCCGCAAGTCCAGAATCGTTCCGGTGGCTTTCTGTTCACGGAGCTGTTTCAACGCCCTGGCCAGGTCACGGCCCGTCGACTCCTGGAATTGCGTCAATCGCACATAGGCAATATTCTTATCGATGAGCTTGCCTTTGACGCTCTCGATCTTGATGGTGTCGCGGACCAACTCGAAGTTCATGGGATCGGCCGTGCCGTCACGTTGGATGGTCAGCAGAACCTTCGTTCCCTTCGGACCGCGCATCTTCTGCACGGCATCCATGAGGGTCAGATCCTTGGTGGTCTCGTTGTTCACCTTGGTGATGAAATCACCCGCCTTGATGCCGGCCCGGAAGGCGGGCGTCCCTTCGATCGGAGCGATCACGGTCAATCGATTGTCCTTGACCCCGATCTGAATGCCGACGCCGCCAAACTCGCCCTTGGTCTCGACTTGCATCTCCTTGTACATTTCAGGAGTCATGTAGGCCGAGTGCGGATCCAGCGTCGAGAGCATCCCTCGAATCGCCCCCTGGACCAAATCCTTGATCTTCGCCTCTTCGACATAGTGCTTCTGGACCTGGCTCAGGACCTCGGAAAAGACCTTGAGTTCCTCATAGGTCTCCGTCGCGTGACCGGTCCGGTCCACACCCTTTCCGATAAGCACTCCGCCGATCAAGGCCACGATCACCAACGGACTGAAGAACCAGAAGCGCCGTCGCGACTGCTGTTCCATTCTCCACGTTCCTTTCTTTCAGCCGAACTATCGCTTCGCCAGCCACTGCAAGGGGTCGACCGGTTCAGCCCCTTCCCGTAACTCAAAGTATAGCGTGCTATCGCCCGTCATCCCAGTGTCGCCCGTTTCGCCGATTGCTTGGCCGGCGTCGACATGTTCTCCCACCTTGGCGAGCAGCTTGGACGCGTGCGCGTAGAGGGAGAAGTATCCATTGAGATGGTCGACGATGACGACTAGCCCGTATCCCTTCAGCCAATCCGCATACACCACGTTGCCGGCCATGACGGCCTTGATGGTGCTGCCCTCGTTGGCCCGAATTTCAATGCCCTTGCGCTGGACGTAGGTTTCGAACGTCGGGTGTTTTTGTCGACCGAAGAACGACACCACCGCCCCGTCGACCGGCCACGGCAGGGCGCCCTTGAACCCCCGGCCGGCCGAAACCGACGCCGGGGGCCTGGACATCGCCAACTTCCGTCGCTGCTCCAACTCTCTCAGCAAGCTGTCGACGCGCCCGGCCGACCGGGACAGCTCCTCGACCATGCGATCATACGATTCTTTCTGGTAGGTGACCTTCTTCAGATAGCGACGTTTTTGCCTGCGAACATCCTGGATGTCCTTGAGTTTCCGCTCCGTGCTGAGCCGAACGGCCATCATCTGCTCGCGGGCCATGGCCCGTTGATGCTCGGCCTGCTCCATGGTCGAAAGGTCTCGTCGGTACGACTCCACCAACTGGTACTCCCGCTGGGTCACCGCCGACAAGTATTGGAACCGACGCTGAAAGTCCGTATAGCTCTGGGCACCGAAGAGCACCTTCATCGGGCCCCAGCGTCCCTGCATGTATTGGAGCCGCGCCCGCGCCAGGATAGCCGCTTGATGTTCGGTCATCCGCCCCCTGAGTTCCGCCAGTTGGGCGTTCAGCTCGGTCAGTTCCTTGTCCTTTCGGCTCAGTTCCCGAGAGACCTCTTGAAGGTCCCGACGCATCGTGACGAGACGCTGGTCCAGCCGTTGCATGGTCTGGAGCATCGATTCCCGCTTGCGTTCGGCTTCCTCCGCATGCTGCTTCTCTTCCTGGATGCGATTCTTCAGCTTTTCGAGATTCTTCCGTTCCCGCGCGATCTTCTCGGACAGGACTTCGGCTTCTTTGGCGGGCCACCCCGGCGCGGCGAGCCCCAACACCGCCGCCGCCACCCCTGCCGCGAGCCCCGACCACCGGATCATGCCGGGGACGCCTCCCGCAACCGGATCACCGAGACAAAGCTGCCCACCACTCCCAACGACAATCCGATCAACAACAGAACCCCCATGAGATGACCGGGGAAATAACTGAGCCAGGGCTGCGCGCCAAGCAGTTTGGAGGTCGATTCCATTTGGAGCCGGAAAAGTTCGAAACCACCTTTCAGGATGCCCAGGGCCAACACCCCTCCGATCCCGCCTAAGAGGGCCCCCTCGAGCAAATACGGCAGTTTAATGAAGAGCCCAGTTGCGCCGACCAGTTGGAGAACGTGCAACTCGTGCCGCCGTGAATTCACCGTTAGCCGTATGGTGTTCGCGATGATGGTCACGGATGCCAGCGAGAGAATCAGGCCGACACTGAGGGCCGCTCCTTCGAGGTTCCGCAACAAAGCGGTGAGATTCTCCACCCAATCCTGACTATACTCGACTTCGGCCACCCCGGGGAAGGATTTGAACTGTTCCGCCCAACGATTCACGAAGTTCGGCGCCCGAAATCGGGAGGCCAGCGTCACTAAGAACGAGGCGGGCAATGGGTTTTCTCCCAACCCCTCAACCAACTGGGATTCGTTGGGGAACTGGGTGCGGAATTCCGCCAGGGCCTGATCCTTGGACACGTAAGAGAGCCCGGCCACCGCCTGTTGCCGTTCCAATTCTCGGCGAAGATCGTCGACTTGCGCCGGAGAAAGATTGTCCTCCAGATAGACGATAACTTTGATTTCCTTTGCCAGGGACGCGGTCATGCCCCGGAGGTTCAGATACACAAGGAGAAACACGCCCAGACAGGCCAAGGTGAATCCGGTCGTGACGATCGCCACCAGACTCGTCGTCCGATTCAATCGGATGTTGGCCATCGTTTCCCGGACCAAGTACATCCAGGTCCGAATCACGCGATCGCTCCTTGTTGATCCGCCATGATCTGGCCATGGCGCAACGTCACCACCCGCCGATTGACCTGCCGCATGACCTGTGGATCATGGGTGGCCACCACGACCGTCGTGCCCCGCGCATTGATGGTTTTGAACAGCTCCACAATCTCCGAGGTCAGGTGCGGGTCGAGATTGCCCGTCGGCTCGTCGGCCAACAGAATGATCGGGGTGTTGACGATCGCGCGCGCGATCGAGACCCGTTGCTGTTCGCCGGCCGATAGACTGGCGGGGAGGTGCTCCCGCTTGTGCTCCACTCCCACCGCGCGCAGCGCGTCCGACACTTTGCGCCGAATGTCCGGGCCCGAGGCGCCGGCGACCATCAGCGGCAACGCCACATTATCGAATACGGTGCGCTTCGTCAGCAGTCGAAAATCCTGAAACACGATGCCCATTCGGCGTCGCAACTGCGGGATCTGACGACTCGAGAGCTTGGCGATGTTCTGTCCCTGGACCAGAATCTGGCCTTCGTCCGGTTGTTCCCCGGCGAACAGCAGCTTGAGCAAGGTGGACTTGCCGGCCCCGCTCGACCCCATCAGCAGAACAAAATCACCCTTGCCGATATCCAAGTTGACGTCTTGAAGCGCCTGGCATCGGCCATAGGCTTTTGACACGTGGAAGAGCTGGATCATCGTCCGGTAGACACTCGGCGGATCACCGCCCGCCCCCCCAGGCTACCATCGCGAGTCCCCGCCCGGGACCTCGAACGCGTTTTCAATGTGTTCGACCGTCGCCTGGCCGAGCGGAGCCTGTTGGATCACCACCACGTCGAACCGACACGACTGCTCACCGGCCCGATGGACTGCCAGGTATTGCGCGGCCAGACGGATCAACCGGGTCCGTTTGTTTCCGTTGACGGCGTAGACCGCCCCACCCATGGCAGACGAGCGCCGTGCCTTGACCTCGACGAACACCAGCACAGACCCGTGTTTGGCGACCAGGTCAAGCTCGCCTTCCGGCAAACGGACATTGCGCCCGAGAATTTTGTATCCCTGACGGCGGAGATACCGTTCCGCGACTCGCTCGCTCTCCTGACCAAACTGGCGCGCATCCACCCGGCGAGACGTCAGCACGGAAGTTCCCTGGCCGCACCTGGGAGCGGGGCCGCTGCGTCCTTCCGTGGGAACTCCAACTGAGAGGCATGTCCCCAGACATCGGCCAGGGGGGCACTCTCCGGTCTACTTAGAAGTCCGGCCAGGCGACGGACCGGTTCAAAGGTGAGGCGATGCACGGGACTCGGCCCGTAGCGATCAAGCAACCGGAGATGCTCCGGCGTGCCATACCCCTTGTGCACGAGAAAGTTATAGCGGGGATAGAGGTCGTGGTACCGAGCCATCCAGCGGTCCCTGACGACCTTGGCCACCACGGAGGCGGCCGCAATGGAGACCGAGAGTTGGTCCCCTTTGATGATCGGACGCTGGACGACGGGCCACCCCGGCAGCCGAATCGCATCGAGGAGCAGGTAATCGGGTGCCGCGGCCAGTTTGCCGAGGGCTCGAGCGATCGCCAGGCGGGTGGCCTCGAGAATGTTGATCCGATCGATTTCAGCAGCGCTGGCCTGGCCCACGCCGACTGCGAGGGCCTTCCTCACAATCATGCGGTAAAGCCCTTCACGAGCCTCCCGAGTCAGAAGTTTGGAGTCGTTCAGGCCCGGGATCGTACACCGCGACGGAAGGACGACCACCACCGCCACCACAGGGCCAGCCAAGGGGCCCCGACCCGCTTCATCGATTCCCCCGATGCAACGGTAGCCGCAACGGCGGGCTTCGGATTCAAACTGGTGTGTGGGTTCCACGCGGTCTGTCCCTGTACCGTCCGTCACAAGCGGAGCCACGAGACACCCCGCGCTCGAGCACCAGGGTCAGTTCGTCGGTGCGGAGGCAACCGCCCTGGACTCCGGCCCCGTTTCCCGCTCGGCGACCTTGGCCATCTTACCCTTCTTCTCGCGCAGATAGTAGAGCTTCGCGCGCCGTACCCGCCCCTGACGCACCACGTCGATTTTTGCGATGATCGGCGAGTGCACGGGGAAAATACGTTCGACGCCGACCCCATACGACACCTTGCGGACGGTGAAGGTTTCGGTGTTCGCGCCGCCCTTTCGCGCGATGACCACCCCTTCATACACCTGAATGCGATCCTTATCCCCTTCGCTGACCGTCACATGCACACGCACGGTATCCCCGATTTCGAACACCGGCATCGTCTTTTTCAACAACGACCGCTGCAACCGTTCCATCCGATTCATGACGCTAACCCTCCTCCCCACACTTCACGCAAGTCGATGTCGTGTGTTCCTGAATGATATTGTCCAACAGCACCCGGTCCTCCGCCGAGAGCGCTCGATCCCGAAGCAGATCGGGCCGCTTCACATACGTATTGCGCAGGGCTTGCTCCCGGCGCCATCGACGGATCGCTTCATGGTTGCCCGACATCAGCACATCGGGCACCGACAGACCACGGCACTCCGGGGGCCGCGTGTAATGCGGGTAGTCCAAGAGTCCGCCCTGAAACGAATCGTTGATCGACGAGGTCGGATCGCCCAGCACGCCCGGAATAAACCGCGCGGCGGCATCAATCATGACCAGCGCCGGCAGTTCGCCTCCCGTCAGCACATAGTCGCCAATCGAAACTTCCTCAGGTTGCAAGCCAAGCCGCACCCGCTCGTCGATGCCCTCATAATGGCCGCACATCCAGACCAGTCGTCGGGATTCACGAGCCAGTTCCTCGGCCAGGGTTTGGCCGAACGGACGGCCCTGGGGGGACGGCATGAGCAACCGGAGTTTGGACCCTCCCGTGGTTTCCCCTGATTCCGCCCGAAGCGCCTCGACGGCACGGAAGAACGGCTCCGCCTTCATGACCATGCCGCCGCCGCCCCCGTAGGGCGCGTCGTCCGCGACCTTGTGGCGATCCTCGATGTAGTCCCGCAAATTCCAGAGCCGCACCTCGAGGAAGCCCTTATCCTGGGCGCGCCGAAGGATGCTGTGGCTCGCCACCGCGGCCACCAGATCCGGGAACAGCGTGAGCACGTCACACCGCATGGCGCGCCTCAGTCGAAGCCGGGGCTGCGGGCTCGCCCACCTCCGGCACTCGCACGGTCATGATTCGCCGATCAAGGTCAACGCGCCGCACCCATTCCCGCACGGCCGGCACGAGCAGTTCGCGTTCCCCAAGCCGGACGACGAAAATATGATGGGCCGGAGTCTCCAGGACCTGTTCGAGATTTCCCAAGGGTTCACCGCGCTCATTTTCAACCGACAATCCCAACAAATCACATTGGAAGAAGTGGCCGGCCGGGGCCGCCACTCCGGTCTTTGCGGCATACACATATCCGCCGCGAAAGGGTGCGACCGCTTCCGGGGTGGTCAGTCGATCCACACCGACGATCAGCCGATTCCCATGAGGCCTCACACTTGTCACGAGGACGTCAAGGCGGCTACCATGCGGACCGGACAATACCACGGCGACCCGCTCGGCAAAACGCCCGGGCACATCGCTCAACGGCCGAATGCACAGGGCGCCCTTGACGCCGAACGCCCGCTCGATGGCGCCGATCACCACCAGGCCCTGCGTCTCCGTTTCGGACGTTGTCGTCCCAACCATCCTCAATCCTGACGGTCCGCCCACCTTCCGATTCGACCGCGGAACCGGTCCTATTTCTTCGTTGCGGCCGGAGCCTCCTTCGTGGCCGGCCCGGACTGCAGAATGCCGGCGCGCTTCAAGATCGTGCGCACCGTCACGGTCGGCTGCGCCCCCCGGGCGATCCAATGCTGCACCCGCTCCGATTTCAATTCAGACACAGGCGGATTCTTGAGCGGATTGTAGGTGCCCAGGATTTCGAGATAGCGCCCGTCCCGAGGACTCCTGGAATCGGCCGCCACCACCCGATAGAAAGGAAGTTTGTGTCGCCCCGCCCGCGAAAGTCGTAGATGAACTGCCACGTGAATCTCCTTTTGTGAACCCTTGTGAAACCCGACCGATGTGATTACATCGACCGAAGCGCCTGCAGAAAGTTACGCCGCCCGGACGGCCCGCTGATCGCCTTCATCAACTTGCGGGCGCCCAGAAACTGTTTGATCAGCCGATTGACCTCCGGGACGGTGGTACCGCTCCCTTTCGCAATCCGTTTCTTGCGACTGCCGTTCAGCAACGTGTGATCCCGCCGTTCTCGGGCGGTCATGGAATCGATGATCGCCACGACCTGCCGGATCTCCCGTTCCGGGACGCCATCGCCGTTTACCATCTCTTTGAGGCGCTGCCCGCCGGGCAGCATGCCCAAGATCGAATCGAAGCTGCCCATCTTATTGACTTGTTTGAGTTGCTCTCGAAAATCCTCGAACGTGAGCGCTTGGCCGCTCATCGCTTTGCGTGCCAATGCCTCTTGCTCGTCCGAGTAGGTGGCTTGGGCCTTCTCGATCAGGGTCAGCACGTCCCCCATCCCAAGGATCCGAGAAGCCATGCGGTCGGGATGGAAGAGCTCCAATGCCTCCAGTTTTTCGCCGACCCCCAGAAACTTGATCGGCTTACCCGTCACCGCGCGGATCGACAAGACCGCGCCGCCACGCGCATCACCTTCCGTCTTCGTCAGAATCACCCCGGTCAACCCGATGCGCTGGTCGAACTGCCCGGCCATCGTCACGGCATCCTGCCCCGTCATGGCGTCGGCGACCAACAGAATCTCGTGTGGCGCCACCGAGTCCCGCACCGCCACCAACTCGTCCATGAGGTCGTCGTCGATGTGGAGACGACCGCCGGTGTCCAGCACCACGACGTCGTGTCCCTTCTGCCGACCTCGATCCACCCCGGCGGAACAGATGCGGACGACATCCTGCCGGGATGCATCCGCCTGGTCGGCTCGGTAGACATCCACTTCCAGCGCGGCCCCGAGATTCGCCAGCTGATCGCCGGCCGCAGGCCGCCGCGGATCCGCGGCTACAAGCAGCACCCGCTTGCCTTGCCCCTTGAACCATCGGGCCAACTTGCCGCAGGTCGTGGTTTTCCCGGCTCCCTGAAGACCGACCATCATGATGATGGTCGGCGGCATGGAAGCCAGCTTGACTCCCGCGTGAGACCGCCCCATCATTTCGCCCAGTTCTTCCCAGACGATTTTGATGACGTGGTGCCCGGGGCTCAGACTCTTCAGCACCTCTTGGCCGAGCGCCTTTTGTTGGACGCGCTCGACGAAGTCCTTGACCACCTTGAAGTTGACGTCGGCTTCAAGAAGTGCCAGGCGGACGTCCTTCAGAGCCTCCGCCATGTTGGCTTCCGTCAGGACGGCTTGCCCCCGCAGCTTGCGCAGGACACCCTCAAATCTCTCACTCAAGGCTTCGAGCACAGAAATCCCCTTCCGACCGTCTAGACCCTCGAATTTTCAGGGAAAAGACCACGGGAAGTCTAAACGACGAGGTACCGGAAGTCAAGGTGCGGTCGCCCATTCTGTCAAGCCCAAATAGAAATGTCCTCTTCTTCCCAACGTAGAAATGTCCGGTTTATGTTCCGGCTGCCGCCGCGTGTGAGCCCCGTTTCGGCAGCAGCCGCTTCCGCCACGGATGGTCCAGCTTCGG
>JBDIVW010000005.1:0-163670 GCA_039794185.1 Candidatus Inralta sp.
CCCGAAAGTGGCACTGGTGGCCTGCATGCGCAAACTGCTCACGATTCTCAATGCCATGCTCAAACATCAAACACCGTGGTCTTTCGTGGGTGAGCACAGTTGACATTCAAGACGGTTGCTTCGTTCTTTCCTGCAACCATGACATCGGTCGAGCGGCCCGCTCACGCGGGCGCCATCAAGACCAGTGCATATCCTCGATCCATCCCCATTGTTCCATGACTTCATCGAAACAGCCGCATAGATAATGAAGTCTGGTGATCCGGTGCAAAAAGATTTGTTGGTAGCGTCGGAAGCGTTCGAGGTCCCGTGCGGCCTCCAGCCGCTCGACGGTATCGTACCACCACCGACGGGTTGCCACCTCGTGTCGAGATTGCACGAGCCGGAACCCCTGCGCGCAGAGGTCGAGGCCTCGTCCGAGGACGTGAATGGCCTCGATATGGCGGCCGGTGTCTTCATAGATCGTCGCCAAGAAGAGGTAGCCGGGGAACCAACAGGGATTGATGTGATGGACCTCGCCGATCAGGCCGACGGCCTCGGGCAGATTGCGGCCGTCGACGGCCTCCAGCACCGCCTCGACCACATCCCGAGAAATGGTCAAGTGAGTGTCCGGCACGAGACATTCCAGCGCCTTATTCATCGCCCGCAAGCGAGCCGACAACGCCAACTCTACGCGTACCCAATCAGCGATCAACACCACCGATCCTCCCGTATATTCTTTGCCCATGCCGGTGAAGGTTGACCGTTCGAGGTTCGCGGTCCGAGCATCACGACGCTTCTCCTGCCTCAGCCTCCCGTAGCAGGGTCCAGACTTGATAGCACCGGACTGACTCCAGGCATGGTTCACAGAGGAGAAGCCGGTCCCAATGATCAAAGAAGAGGCGGGGTTTGGGCAAGCCGCAACGCTCGCACGCATGATCGGGAGGCTCGGTGTCTACCGGTTGCTCCGGATTCATATGGGCTTGCCCTTGATCGGGGTGGACTTCAGGGGAGTTGGCCACGCTCTCGCGACCCCGGATCTGATCAGCCGGTGCGACTCGGCCGGATCGGTTTGGGGAAGCGGGGGGATGCACCGGCTGCAATAAACCTGTTCCGTCTGGTGATCCCAGATCCCCATCGTGAGCGACTGCTTGCAGGCGGCGCAGATCAGCGGAGTCATCGGTGCCTCCTCCTCTCGGGAGGTCGTATCAGTGGGCCTTCCCGATAGAAGACATAGCAATTCACACACCTCGCAGCTCCGAGCAGGTTCCTAACGACAGAGACTCTTGATAATCAGCCACTTAGCGGAAAGGAGCCCACCGGTTGCCGCATGACCGGCAATCGGGCCGACCGAGGGCCTGCAAGATTTGCACGAAGGCGTGAGTTGCGAGATCCGCCTTTCGCGGACAGGGGCCGGCGAGCGAGGAATGGGGAAGCGAGAGCGTCAAATCCGCGAGGGAGGCCCCTCCGGCGAGGCCGGCACCAGTGTGTCCCGGGGGAAGGTTACTCGACCGAGGCCGCGCCGCGCCGTGTGACTACGGACGGGGCTCCAGTTCGATGAGGCCTTTACGAATGGCGAGGATGGCCGCCTGCGTGCGGTCGTAGACCTGAAGTTTGTGAAAGATGTTCCTCACGTGATTCTTCACGGTCTTCTCGCTGAGATCCAACGCGTTCGCGATTTCCTTGTTGGTCTTCCCGTCGGCGACGAGGCGCAACACCGTGATTTCGCGCTCCGTCAAGTCATGTTCGACCCAGGCCGGCTTCTTTCCCTTCTTTTGGGCCATGAGCGAGAACTCCGCCAGAATCTTGCTGGCCACCGAGGGATGAATCAGTGATTCCCCGCGATAGATGGCTCGGATGGCGGCGACGATCTGGGAGGATTCCGAGTCCTTGAGCAGATATCCGGTGGCGCCCGCCCGAACGAGATCAAAGATGTATTGTTGCTCTTCGTACATGGTCAGCGCCACGATCCCGATGTGCGGGAACTCGCGCTTGATCTGCCGCGTCGCCTCCACGCCGCCCATCCGGGGCATGCTCACGTCCATCAGCACGACGTCCGGCAGCAACGTGCGTGTTTTCTCCACGGCCTCCTGTCCGTCTTGCGCCTCTCCGACGACGTGAATGTCCTCCTTCGTCTTGAGGATGGCGGCCAGTCCCTCGCGGACCACGCGGTGGTCGTCGGCGATCAACACCTTAATTTTTTCCATTGCGAGCCGCCTCCTTCGGAACCATCGGCACGTCGATGACGATGCGCGTGCCGTGCCCTTTCTTGGATGAGATCCTAGCCTCGCCCCCGACCAGGCGGGCGCGCTCGAGAATACCACGAAGGCCGAAATGATCCCACTTTTCCGGGTCGCGGGACACGGCTTCGACGTCGAAGCCGACGCCGTTATCCTCGATCGTGACGGTCAGCCGATCGTGGGCGATGACCAGATGAACGCTGGCCCGATCGGCCTTGGCGTGTTTCTCGACGTTGCTCAATGCTTCCTGCACGATGCGGAAGAGGAAAATCTTCGTCCGCGGGTAGAGGAAGTGCTCGTCCCCCACGACACCGAATTCGGTCTTGATGTGCGTCTGCGTTTCATAGGACTTGAGGTAGTTCGTCAGTCCCGGTACCAGTTCCATCTTGTCGTAGTGGAGCGGGCGCAGGTTGAAGATCACCTGACGCGCCTCCTGGATGGCGAGCTTGAGCTGGGTCTTGGTCTCTTGAAGCGTCTGCCGGCAGGCGACCGGATCGTTCTTGGCCAGCTCCTGGCACAGCTCCAGTTTGAAGTTCACCCCGGCCAGGCTCTGCACGAGGCCGTCGTGGATCTCGCAGGCGATCCGGGTGCGCTCCTCGCCGACGGCCGTGGTGGCCTCCTTCACGTAGAGTTGATAGAGCGACTGGTACTTGGCGAGGGTCTTTTCGATTTCGGCGGTGGCGCGCACGCGCGCTTCGATCAGTTCCCACATGAACTTGGCGCTCGCCCCGCCGATGACCGTCACCCCGGCGCGATGAAACCTCTGGAGGGTGCGTTCGACCTGGGGATTGCCGGAGACGTCGATGATCAGGTCCAGCCGTTGCATCGACAGGAGCGTCCGGTAGTGGCGGGTGACGGGAATCCCAAGGCGTTTGGCCAGCGTCAAGCCGGGGGCCCGTGGATTCACTTCGGCGATGCCCACGATGCGCACCAGGGGATCCGGCGCCAGGATCTCCATCAGGGCCGTCCCGCCCCGCCCCGCCCCGATCATCGCCACATAGGTGGTGGACGTTGCGGATCGGCGCGCCGCCGGCCGTTTCCGAGGTCGGGCGCCCCCGGTGTGCCTGACCGGCCCGCGACGCGTCTTTGCCGACGTGCGTCCTCGAGAAGTCCTGGTTTGAGCGCGACCGTAAGGCATGGCGACTCACTTTACCGCATTCATGATCCGGACGCCTACCCCGTCGATGCGGTCGGCGGCATCGGACTGGAGACGGGCATCACATGTCGCAGGGAAGCCGACGAGACGGCGGATGCACATCCGGCGTGGGCCGGGAGCTACCGTTCCCGCTTTTCGCGGGCCAGATTCTTCAGCTCGTCCATGAACTGATCGATGTCCTTGAAGTCTCGATAGACGGAGGCGAACCGCACATAGGCGACCTGGTCTAAGTCGCGCAACGCATTGATCACCTCTTCCCCCACGGTGCGGCTGGAGACCTCGGTTTCACCCATTTCCTGGAGCCGTTTCTCGATCCGATCGGCGACGATCTCGATGGTGGCCATGCTGATGTCGCGCTTCTGGCAGGCCTTCATCAGGCCGCTGATGATCTTCGTGCGGTCGAACGGCTCCCGGCGGCCGTCCTTCTTGATGACCAATGGAAGCGTCTCCTCCACGCGCTCGTACGTGGTGTAGCGGCGCTTACAGGCGAGGCATTCGCGGCGGCGGCGGATCAATTCCCCTTCCTTCGCCATTCGGGAATCGACCACTTTATCCTCGAGCGCGTCGCAAAAGGGGCACTTCACGGGGTGGGTCTCGCGTTCAGGTGAGGAGCAACCGGCAGGAAACCGAACAAACCCGCCGGCTTGATTCTCGCAACGCTCGGGGCTCGAGCTTTGAGGCGGAGCACCGTCGCGCCGTCACTCGCGACATCCGCGCGGGTGGCACGCGTGGCGCCGCCGGCCGGGGCACAGGAGCGAACTCCCGGGAGCGTGTCGAGAGCCCGGTCAGTATTGGGCGAACAACGGGAACCGCCCGCACAAGGCTTTGGCTTCGGCCCGGACGTCTTGTTGGACGCTCGTATCCTGGGGAGCTCGCAGGACGCGATCGATCATCTCGACGATCTGCCCCATTTCGGCTTCCCGCATCCCGCGCGTCGAGACGATCGGGGTGCCGATACGGATGCCGCTGGCGACAGCGGGCGGCTTCTCGTCGTAGGGGACCGCGTTCTTGTTGACGATGATCCCCGCGGCATCCAGCGCGGCATCGGCCTCTTTCCCCGTCACGCCCTTGTTGGACAGGTTGACCAGCATGAGATGGTTGTCGGTCCCGCCCGACACGACCTTGTAACCGCGCGCGAGCAGTCCCTCGGCCAAGGCCGTGGCGTTGGCCATCACCTGCTGCTGGTAGCGCTTGAAGGCCGGCGACAGCGCCTCTTTCAGCGCCACGGCCTTGGCGGCGATGACGTGCATCAGCGGGCCGCCCTGCAGCCCCGGGAAGACGATTTTGTCGACGGCCTTCGCGAATTCCGCCTTGCACATGATCATGCCGGCGCGAGGGCCGCGGAGCGTCTTGTGGGTCGTGGTCGTGACGAAATCGGCGTAGGGGACGGGATTGGGATGAAGCCCCGCGGCGATCAAGCCCGCGATGTGCGCGATGTCCACCATCAGATAGGCGCCGACCGATTTGGCGATCGCTTGGAAGCGGGGAAAGTCGAGGATGCGCGAATAGGCGCTGGCCCCGACGACGATCATTTTGGGACGGCACTCTTCCGCGCGCTTCTGGACGGCGTCGTAATCGATGCGTTCGGTCGTTCGGTCCACGCCGTAGGAAAAGGCCTGGAACAGGATGCCGGAGAAATTCACCTTGCTACCGTGTGTGAGGTGACCGCCTTGGGCCAAATCCATGCCCAGGATGGGATCTCCCGCTTTCAGCACCGCCAGGTAGGCGGCCATGTTGGCCTGCGAGCCCGAATGGGGCTGGACGTTGACGTGCTCCGCCCCGAAGATTTGTTTGGCCCGCTCGATGGCGAGGGTCTCGACCGTATCGACGTGCTGGCATCCCCCATAGTAACGCTTGGCGGGGTACCCCTCGGCGTACTTGTTGGTCATGATCGAGCCCTGTGCCGCGAGGACCGCGGGGCTGGCGAAGTTCTCCGACGCGATCAGAAGCAGCTTCTCATGCTGCCGCTGCTCTTCGGCCATAATGGCGTTGTAGGTGTCCAGATCCGTGGACTTGAGGGCGTCGAGAGAGCCTATCGCGTCGCTCATGAATGTCCTCTATGGTATCCGGTCGCGGCGGCGAGGGCCGACTCGACCGGGGGGGCCGGTCGATTAGGAAGCGGCCGGGGCCTCGGCTTCTTGCTTCTTCACCACGTGGACCGCCACGGTCGCGGTCACGTCGCGAGGCAGTTTCACCGCCACCGTGTGGGTGCCCAGGTCCTTGATCGGATGCGCGAGCTGGATCTTGCGCCGATCCACGGTGAATCCCTGTTCCGTCAGGCCCTCCGCGATGTCCTTGCTCGTCACGGACCCGAACAACTTGTCGTCCTTGCCGACCTGCATCGGAATCGTCAGGCTCACGGCGGAGATCTTCTTCGCGTGCGCCTCGATTTCCATCCGCTCCTTCTTCGCCTGTTCGGCCGCCACTCGTTTGGCGTGTTCGAATTCCTTGATGTTCCGGCTGTTGGCCTCGACCGCCTTCTTCCGCGGGAGGAGGAAGTTGCGGGCGAACCCGTCCGACACATCCAGCACGTCGCCGAGATTACCGACTCCATCGATCGTTTCCTGCAGAATCACTTTCATAGCCACACCCCTTAACCAGAGAAAAAGAAACCACAAGATACCGGCGAAAGAGGCCAAAAGTCAACGAATTCGGGTCGTCGATGATCGCGTGCGTTCCCCTCGCGATCAGATACGCCGAGGGGAGGGGCAGCCTGCCTCGGGGCGCGGCGGGCCAGATCCCCGCAGATCGGTGCTGGACGGGTTGCCGCCGGATTCAGTATGTTGCTGCGGTTCCGCCGCTTGAGCCCAGGAACGCCATGTCGATCGTCACCGCCATAGACGGGTTTGCTCGCCGGCTGCGAACCGAGCGTGATACGGCGCCGGGCCGAGGGATGGACGCGCCGATCGAAGTGCGGGCCGTGGCGCTGCGCGCGACGATCGGGACGCTCCATCTCTACGACTGTGTGGCGCCGCCGGATCGGCTCGTGCTGGAAGACACGCCGGTCACGCTGGTGCCGGCCGACGGCGGCGAACCGACCGAGGGCGTGGTGCTCCGGCAGCAGGGAGGCGCCGTCTTGCTCGAGGTCGTCGACGGAGTCGGCGCGGCGCTGTCCTCGGCCACCCTCGTGCCGGATGCCACGGCCTTTCTGGATGCCGTCGCCAGGCGGCTGGGCGACATTGCCGCGAAGCCGCATCTTTACACGCTCGGGCCGGCCGAACGGCTCGCCGGCTTGCTCGATGCCGACCAAGACCGAATCGTCCAGGTCTCGACGTCCACCCCCGCGGCGGTGCTGACGACGCTTTGGGGCGAGGCGCCGACGGGGCGTCGCGCCCGGCTTGCGTCCCTGTTGCTCGACCTGGTTCGAAGCAACAAGAAAGTGCTCCTGATCGGTCCGGACCAGCAGACCACGGATGAGGTGCTGGGCGTCACGGCTCGTGGCGTCAAGGCCGCGGGGCTCCCCTACAAGAGCCACATGACCCGGTACGAGGTGGCGGTGGCTCGAGAAATTCAGGGCATCCCGCTCCAGGACCTGGGCTTTGAAGCGCAGATGCATCAGTTCTTCGCCAAGTCGCGCGCGGACAAGGCGGCCCTGCGCCGCAAGTACGAGCGATTCCGGGAGCTCACGCCGATCTTGGCCTACAAGGCCCAGAAGCAGCAGGAGCTCGATGAAGTGAGGCTCCTCGAATGGCGATTGATGACCCAGTTGACCGAGTTCCGGACGAAGATCGCCGAGATCGATGTGACCGTGGCCAGCTACGAGGCCTTGCCGATCTGGAAGCGCCTGACCATGCAGGCCGTGGGGAAGAACGTGGCCACGCTCGGCGAATATCGTACCATTTACGATCAGCAGGCGAGCCGGCTCCTCAAAGAACTGGACATCGCGAAAGCGCGGATCAACGAACTAAGTCCCGAAGCGGCCATCCCGCGCGACATGCGACCGGAGTACGACGAGCTGAAAGAGGAGGTCGTTCGGCTCGGCGGCACCAAGAAGATTCGCGAACTCCTGGCCGCCGAGGAGGGGACGAACCGGCAAGCCTTCATCCAAAACCGTCGCATCGTGGCCACCACGGCGGCTCGCGCGGCGAGCGATTCCTTGTTCGCCAAGGTTCGCTTCGACGTCCTGGTGGTGGAGGACGCACCCTGGACCCCGGCGGCCTTCGTGCTGGCGGCGGCGGCCCTGGTGCGGGAACGCATCGTGCTCAGTGGCGATCTGAAGGACTTCTCGGTCACCCGCGCCTGGCACGTGAACGACGAGGCGCCCATCTGGCGGGCGATGCGGCCCCAATCGGCGAGCGTGGCGTAAGGCCGTTCCCCGGGAACGAGCGAAGTTACCTTGACGCCGCCTCGACCCTTTCGCCATAATCCTTGAGTTCGACCAGGGTTCGGGGAATGAGATTCGCCTTGCCATGGCCCGTTGTCCCGCAGGGATGTTCAAAAAAGCCGTTCAGCAAGACCACAGGAAGTGAGCGTGGAGCTGGAGTGGTTGTATTCTCTTCAGGCTGCTCAAAATGGCTTCCCCCCTAGGCCGCAAGGAGTTTGGCCCCCGAGGCGTACCGGCGGTTGGAACGTCGAGGGGGACAGACGACTGAGAACGACGCGGGAAGGCATTTTCAGCAGCCTGTATGTGCCGAAGTGGCGGAACTGGCAGACGCACTAGATTCAGGGTCTAGCGCCCGCAAGGGTGTGGGGGTTCAAATCCCCCCTTCGGCACCAATACATTTTCCCCTCTTCTATCAATGGTTTTCAGCGTTTCCACCCCTTCAGTTGTAAGACCTTCTGACCCCCCTTCCGGTGACCGTTTCGGCTCAATTGTCAAGTAAGTGTCAAGTGACGTGTCCCAAACGGGGTCCAAGACCCTCACGGCGGACGTGAGGTGCTGGGGGGAGAGGTGGGCATAGCGGAGGGTCATCGTCGGGGAGGTATGCCCCAGGAGGATACCCACCGTCGCCAGGGGAATGCCCTTCATCGCCAACCACGAGGCGAAGGTATGCCGGAGATCGTGAAAGTGGAAATCCGTCATCCCTGCCGCCTCACAGGTCCGATCAAAGGCGTGCCGGACATCGCGGTAGCGTCGGCCCTCGGCATCATGGAAGACCCAGGGCACGTCCTGTCTGGTCCGGAACTGGCTGAAGAGTCCCCACAGCGTTTCGTTGAAGGGCAGGGCCCGTGCCTTGCCGTTCTTCGTCTGCTTCAAACGGATAAAGCCGTGCGTCATGTCTAGACAGTCCCAGGTGAGCCCTAAGAGTTCCCCTTTCCGCATGCCGGTATGAAGCGCCGTCAGGACAATGGGCTGAAGCCAGGGCTCACAGGCTTGGAGCAATCGGTCTGCTTCGGCTTCCCCGGACAGATACCGCAACCGGCCATCCGGCTCTTGATACTTGCGAATGGCGGTCAATTCTTCTCGTGCGGTCTTGCGTAAGAGCTTCCACTCCACGGCCTTGCTCAAGGCATGTTTCAAGGTCGCCATTTCCCGGTTGATCGTGGCCGGCCCGACATTCTCGCTCACTCGTCGCGCTCGGTATTGGTCGAGGACTTCGACCGTGAGGGTATGAATCGGCGGATTGCCCCAGATCCGTGCGAAGTGGGCAAAGTGAATCTTCTTCGTCGCCACGCCTCGCTGATGGCCGACAAAGACGAGGTAGCGTTCCTTCAAGTCCTCCAGGGCAAGAGGGTTGATCGGTGGAGCCGGGACGATCCCTTCGAGCGCCTCCTTCCGCCGGTCGATCAATTGCTGTTCGGCGGCTTTCTTGTTCGAGGTCTTGCACGACTCGAACCGCTGTCGGCCCAGGGCATCGCGATAGGTCATCCACCATGTATGCCCGCGCTTGTAGAGGCCCCTCGTGGATCGTGCCATCTATGACCGTCCTTTCTTCAATCCCACCGTGACCCCCGCCCTGAGCGGCCAGCGTCGGCGGTCCCGTCTGAGTCGTGGTCTGTTGTCGCGTCCGTCTCCGGGTCCCCCGGCACCAGCGTCAGCCTCGGCCGCGGGGTCGCCCCTCTCTGCTCGGGCGGGGTTCCAAACGCATAGGCCAGCATCCGCTCGCTGTTCTTGGTCAGTTGCGCCCGCACCGTCTCCTGAAGCGGCTGCGCATAGACGCTGGTGCTGTTGAGGCTCGTATGATTGAGGACCGCCTTGGACAGCGTGAGCAGATCGAGCCCGCCATCTAGCAAATACGTGGCGCAGGTCCGCCGCAAGTCGTGCCGGCGCACATCGGGAATCCCGGCCTTGCGCCGGATCTCTACCCATAAATGGTGCCAGTGCGCCTTGCTCCGGTAGGTGTGCTGGCCGGGAAAGACCCAGGGGCACTCCGGGAACACGTTGGCCCGATGCTCGTGGAGCAGCCGCGCCACGATGGGCGGCAGCGGCACGGTATGCGCAGTCCCGTTCTTGGTTCGCGGCTTCGTCCACGTGCCCATGGCCGCTTGAGTCTCGCGATCGGTCCAGAGCTTCACATGGGTCCATTCCATCGTTTCCGCTTCCCCCGGCCGGCAACTGACAAACAGCATGAGGGAGAAGAAGAGGCGATGCATGAGCGGCTCCCGCGCGAGGACCGCGAGGAGCGTTGTCAATTCCTCGGGCTGCAGATACCGGGATCGTGGGCCAGGGCGCTTGATCTTCACCGCATAGGCGGGACAAGCCCCCTTGTACAGATCCCATTCGACGAGCTTCCGATAGAGCGCGCGGAGAATGACCAAGGCAGCATTGGCTTGCTGGACGCTCCGCTTGCGGTTCTCCTGATGCCAGCGGATCGTGTCCACCGTGGTCAGTTGGTCGATGGGCGTAGCCCGGATGGTATCGAAGTAGAGACGGATCCGGGTCCGCACGGGCCGCGGCTCCCGCAAGGTCGAAACATGCAGTTCGTCGTAGAGCCGGAGCGCTTCTCCGATGGTGGTCGGGGTCGTGGTCGTCATGCGAGGCCGCCTACCGACATCGGCGCGCCCGTGTGCGGGGACCGGCCTTGTCGTAGTCAAAATTCCCGTTGACCATCTGCTCAACGGCGTACCGCATGTACGCCTGCCCCGTTCGGCCTGCTCGCTTGGCTTCACGTGTCCATGCGGCTTTGGCACGAGCCGGGAGCGAGTTCCACACCCAGGCAATGGATTCGTCCGTCATGGGTCACCGTCCTTTCTTGGCCGTCCCGGCCAGGTCCCGCTCCAAGAGGTTACGAATGTAGCCGCTCGCCGTGGTGCCTTGCCGGCGGAGGGCGTCCAGCTTGTCCTTGATCGGCGCCGGAACCTGAATCAGTATGCGCACCATCTTCATAGCGAAGCCTCCTAGGTTGGTAGAGTATGCTAATTATCATAGGATATTTAACCATGTCAACTGATATTTGACGCTATATTTAAGGGGTGATACTCTCCCCGCCCGAGATGGCACGCACCCCACCCGAAGGAACTGGCGCCTGGAATTTCCGAGAGATCCCGCGCGACCTCATGCGCCGGGTGAAGATGGCCGCGGCCCATGAGGGCAAGACCGTCAAAGACTTTCTGATCGAGCTCGCGGAGGCGAAGCTTCAGGACCTCGAGCGTCGGGGGATCCTGCCGAAGGGGAAGTGAGGCCATGGCCTCGATATTGGTGCTCCTGCTCCTGGTGACGGGCTGCTCTTCCGGCAGTGATTCCGGCACCGCAGCGAACACGGAGAGCAACACGCCTCAACAGGCCAACCCCCCAGATCCGCGTGTGCAGCCAACTCCGCCTTCACCAGAACCACCACAACCAGGTCCGCCCGAACCCCCGCCAGAACCGACTCCTGAGCCCGCACCCCCGCCCAATCCTGAGCCAGCGCAGCCACCAATGCCCCCACCACCTCCGGAAGAGACACGTGCGATGTTACCGCCGTGGCTTTCGTCCTGTGAGGCCTTCTGCCAAGCCGGAGAGCCATTCGTCGCCAAAGCCTGCCCTGCCTCCAATCCTGGCTGTGTGCCAGCTCGAGAAACGCGGATCCTGCCCACCGTCGATGGGTACCGGATCGATGGCGCCCTGCTCACCCTTGGGAGCCAGATTCCCTTGAGCGTGTCCGTGGTCAGTAATGGCGGCTTCACGCATCCCTCGGCCTTCTGGTGGAGCTTTCGGCCTGGGGCCGTGTTGCAGTCCGATCTGGATGTCTCACTCGGCTTCTATGGGGATCAGCCAGTCTGGGGCGGTGACACCGTAGTGCCCTACGTCTCACAGGTGCGGAGCACGGCGCTCCTCGAAAGTACCGTGATCCACCACGTCAACTACGCCATCACTGCAGATCTGCACAGTGGCGCCGAAGTGATCATCATCCAGGAGCGGGATCTGTTGGGCTGGCCGGCCCGGCCGATTCGTGCGGTCTTTTTGCCAACGGATCTTCTTGGAGCTGTCAATGGCGAGGGCAATTTCTCCTATGGGGATGGCCGGGTGACGGTGAATTACGGTAACCCGCCCTACATTGCGGCCACGGGTGGGATTCAGGTCGAATCGTTGCGCCGCTTTGCCCATGAGATAGGCCATGATTTTTTTGCTCACGTGGTCCAATTCTATGGCTATAACGCCCAGTGCCTGAACGAAGGCATGGCCGAATCGATCGCCAGTGTGATCGGCGTACTACCACCAGAGGAGTTAGGACCGAGAGGAGTACGAGGGACGGACTTCCGGCTGGGCTGCCTGACGGCCAATGGGCCGCACGAGACTGGCTATTGTGTGTTCTATCATATCCGGGAAGCTGGACAGCTAACCCCGAGTTTTCTCTTCCGCATGATGCGGCCGCAGCATCAGTTTGACTTCAACTCCTGCACGCTGAACGATCCGCACACGGCGAATACCCTGCTGGTGGCGATGACGGAAGCGGCGAATGGGGCAGATCTGGTGCCGGCCTTCAATGCCATGAAACTGCCGCATGCGGGGAGTTATACAGCTGCACGGGCGGCAGCGGGACTCTGAGTCTTATCGTGGGGACGCGGCGGGGGATCACCAGGCGGGAACGTGTCTGTCGCGTGGGGCGCCCGGCAGACAGGCGCGCGTCAGTCCCATCACACCACCGTCACGAACTGCGAGCCGGTATAGACGGCCAGCACCACCGCCCCTGCCGCCGGAATATCGCCCGCCACAAGCGCCGTCGTGCCGTTCTTGACCAGGGCCCGCGGGCCCAGCCCGCTCACATTCAGCGTTACCGCGCCGGTATTCGCCCCAGAGGCGAGAAAGAGCACCATCTGCCCGGTCACATAGGCGGTCCACGCCGGGGTGGGCGTCAACACGATCGCGTCCTCTGTTCCGCCGACCGTGCAATACGCCCCGGATTGATTCACCTGATTGGTGAGTGTCGCCGCGTCGGTGAGCGCCGTGCCGGCCCCGACATTCGTGATCTTGTTGCCGCCGAACGGGATGTCGGCGGATGGCGTGCTCTGCCCGTCCTTGCAGATCATCTTGGACAGCGCCGCCGCGATGTCGGTGATCAGCGTGTTGAAGGCGCTCGTGGAAATCAGATTTTTGGTGACCGCCGCCGTCCCGGCGGGCTGGCTATAGGTTCCTGCGCCGTCGAAAGGCATGTGTCCCTCCATCTATGGGTTTTCAGGATTTGGCCTAGGGCTGCCCTGACCCACCTTCCGCCGACTGGTCTTCCAGGGCTGCCTGCGCCTCCACGACATCCTTACACGACCGATCGACGATAATCACGGTCGATTGGTCCTCCACGGCGATGGTTTGTCGTGGCCGTCCGTGTCCTCGATCAAGCAACTCCTTTGCCGCCGCGGGGACGAATCCCCGGGTTTGGAGGGTGGCGTAGGATTGCAAGGCGCGACCCCCTTTGAGTAACACGCGACGACTGCTTGGCGGACAATTCAAGGGGTGGATTGGACAGCCGAAAACCATCGGAGCCTTTTCTGCGGCCCAGGCTGGTTGACCCCAGGTGGTCGGTCCTGTATGATTTTGTCATACAGGAGCTGTATCATGAAAAAAACTCCTCGCGTACCCGTCACGGTGTCCCTCCCCTCGAACCTCGCCGAGAGTTTCGAGAAACTGGCCAAGGCCGAATCCAAAAATAAGAGTCAGTTGTTTCGAGACATGTTGACCAGTTACGAACGTCATCGGCGGGAAGAACGATTTCTTGAGATTCAGCGCTATGGCGCCAAGAAAGCCCGCAAGCAAGGCATCCTCACGGAGGCCGACGTCGAGAAATTGGTGTTTGCAGGCCGGTGAGTGTGCGTGTCGTCTTCGACACCAACATCTACATCTCCGCCCTCGCCATCCCAGGCGGACGAGCGGAGGAGGCGTACCTTGCGGCGATCCGTGGCGCGTTTCAACTCTTCACCTCTGTCGCCATCCTGACAGAAACAGCCGGAGTCCTGCAGACCAAATTCGACTGGGCTGAAGCCGAGGTGCGGGAGGCCATCCAGGAGATCAGTCGGACGGCGACGGTGCTGCGTCCGCGCCCGTCTCTCCACGTTCTGTCAGACGAACCCGACAACAGGATTCTGGAATGTGCGATCGCAGCGCAAGCGGAGTATGTCGTGTCGGGAGACCGGCATCTGCTCGCGCTCCAATCTCACGCCGGGAGCGAAATGATCTCACTGGTCGAGTTTCTCGACCGCTTGAGCCGATAGGGCTATGCGCCCTGCCGACGAGGGAGGGCCCATGCTCGAAGCGGCGGGGTGTGGGCGTCCGCGGCCTGGGCCTAGCGATCGCGGCTTGGCAGATGATTCAATGGGGCAAATGGTGTGGTGGGGTTGAAGCGATTGGCCGGGTTCAAAGGATTGTCAGGGTGATACAGGTTGGTAGGATTGAACGGGTTGTCGGGGGCGTAGCGATTCGCCGGATTGACGGGATTGCCGGGATCAAAGCGGTTCGCAGGATTGAAGGGATTATCCGGCGCGTAGGTCTGGGCAGGATTCAGTGGATTGTCCGGCGCGTATCGATTCGCCGGGTTGAAAATATTGTAGTCGTGCTCGTACTTCTCATCGAAGCCGAATTCGGCCGACGCGGGAGTGGCGAGCAGCACCAGGACCAACACCAACAGCCACCACATAGCAGCCTCCTCGCTCATCCTGGTTGGTAGTCAGCCTACCTCCTGGGAGCTACGACACAAGTCCCGCTTGCTTGAACAAGATCCATTGCAATCCCTACCAGAAATTCAGGCTATTGAATTTCCATTCGTATGGCCTGTGCGAGGTTCAAATCTTGTAACCTCTGTCTAAGTTCAGCTTGCAACGCGGCGACCTGGTCGGAAGGGAGTTCCACTGTGAAATTCAAGCCGAGTCGCAATTCAGATCCGCTGCGCAGCTTCGGTAGTAGTTTCGTACCGAGGCGGTTCCAGACTTCCGGAGGAATTGATCCGGTAATGTGCAATGTCCTCTTCGCTCCTGGCAGTGTGGGAGGTGGAGTTTCTGGCTCAGATTGCCCAGGAGGAGGTTGAATCTCGTCATTCGTCTGAACTTTTACTTTCAGCGCCGTAGCCTTCGACCGCAGGACCAGATAGACATCAGCATCAAAGGCAACTTCATCCGCCGGCAGCATCTCTTCGAACCAGAGTCGCGTATAGGTGCCGCCGGGTTGTTGGCCTGAAGCAAGACCGAAATCTCCCCGCGTGACAAATTCTGGAATACTGCGTCGGAGGTAGGCATCGGGATCGATTAACCGCTCCATTGAACCGTTGAGGAACGCCTGGCGTAGGCTGATGAGCGGCCACGCGCCGGACTCTTTGAAGGCCTGCGGCCATTTTCTTTCGAGGTAACCAGCACCAGGCGATTCGTTGAGCAAGGCTTGAGACTTCAAAGCCGTCAACACTCTGCCGCAGAGCGTCTCTGAATTGCTGGCGTGGCCGGCCCCAAGGTCAATGACTTTCAGCCCGTCTGGTTCCTTGTTATCCGCCAGTGCCACATAGCGATAGCTTGCCCACACCTCGTCCCTGGCTGTCTCTTCCGCGTCGCGAACCTTGGTTCCCACCTCTGAACGGTCAACCCGTTCGAACTCCCCAGCAAGAGTGCCGTCGGCAAGATCCTTCTCCACTCGCTTCCAGGCCAGCCATATCTCTAGTTTGTCTTTGAGATCACGGCCCGGCTTTCGGATGCACCAAATCAGGGACCCGGGATACAGCCTGGGCGATTTTCCTCGCTGCTTTGTCCATTCAGCGATGGTGTTTCGGAGGATGCCGTTGCCACGCCATTCGGATTCGGGATCGAGAATCACTAAGGTCAAGCGAGGGGTATCTTGGATGGCTGTCCCATCTTCAGGAAAAGCGACAAGTGGCAGGGTTGCTCCACGCTCGAATTCTTTCCTCACCACCATCAAGCCGGCCTTCTGCACCTCGTCGTCATCCAGAGACGCACGCTTATCACTGACCACCTTTTTTAACGTAGGTTTGAATCCGAAACGGAATCCGTCGTGACCGATCTTTCGGATGAAATAACCTTTCGACTCAAAGGCCACTGCAGCATTATCAATTGATGTGGTCTCAATCTCCGGTTCCCCCAGCGCAAAGCGAAGCTCGGGCAAATGGGCTGCTTTATCTCCTTGCCCTCCGGAAGACTCAAACAGGATCGTCGTGCCCACTCGCCGATGGAGATCGCGAAGCGAACCTTTGGTGTCCACATCGAGTGCCCGAGCATGGCTATGCTCATCCGTCAGATCGGCTTGAATGGCACCAAGCAAACGAGACTCATCCAGTTGTCCCAGAATCACACCGCGAAACTCTGACACTTCCAATGGAGCGGATCCGAGGGTAATGAGCGGTTCACGCCTCGCTCGTTGGTAGGCGTCGCGGTAGGCCCACGAGATCCATTGCGCGAGCATGGCGAGAGTTCCTCTCGTCTGTTGATATTGAGGTAGGGCCTGCCACTTCCTTTGGAAAACAGACAGCGTCGCAGGATGGAACGGGTAGCACGCTTCGAATCGGCTCCGGAGAAAGTCTCGTGATTTGGTGTCAGTGGCCGCCGTGTCGACAGCAGTCCATTCAGAAGGCAACTGCGCACGCCGCTCAAAACACCAGTCGGCATAGACCTTCGCGACGGCCTTTCGGGCTTTTTCAGGCCCAAGATCCTCAAAGAGCCGCCGCCGTACCACCTCGCTGATCTCGGTCTCGTCATTCGCGATGAGATCCTTGGCCACACGCTTGACGACCTTCGTAATCTTGTCTTGCCATTCCTGATCCCATTGAGTCATTTCTACCTGACTGCGTGGCAAGCTGATCATCGCGGCACCGCGTGTGGTGCCGGTCATCGCCACCGTCAGGTTTTGGATAAAAGCATGGAAGCCCTCCGCCATCCCGCGATGGCGATTCATGAAGTTCAGGACCTCATCAAAAAGGATGAGAGCGCTCCCTCCAGCGGCCTGAATCACACGGTTGATCGTTTCAGTCCCAGGGGGCGTTGTCTTGGCAGCAGGGCCAAGCGCCGCGACACCGGCATCCCCGGCAAGTTGGCGAGCCAGATCGATCCACGGTGTCTCGCGACCTTCCTGAGGGTCCCACGCATTGCCGACAAAGACCGCCACTTTCGCCTTCGGAATTTCGGACAGTCCAGCCTTTTTCACCAAATCTTTCACGCCGTCATGCGCAGCGACTTTCTTCCCATGTTCTATGAGGTGGTACAGCGAGGCAAGGGTGTGCGTTTTCCCGCCACCGAATTGGGTGACTAAAGTTAGAACCGGGGCGGCATTCTCGGTCTTTCCCGATAAACGACGAAGCACCATTCCAGCATGTTCTTGGAGTGCGCGAGTGAAGCAGGTCCGATTAAAGAATTGCAGTGGGTCTTTGTAGTCCTTGGGAGCTGTGCCGGCCACGACCTGTTCACGGGCAATGGCAAATTCATCAGGATTAAACGACCGCCCCTCCCGCACTTCGGGACGCGGCGTCGCGACTTTGTACCAAGGGTCCAAGGCCATTTTTTAACCTAAACAGGTGGTTGGAAGAGCACAGCGAATGGCGTCACGAACGGCTCGCGCAGCCTCTACGGCACGAAGCGCTTCGTCTCGTTCGACTGGTTCCCAGACGCCGGGATATCGCCCTTCGATTGCATAAGGGTTCAATCGGTCCAAGAGGCGCGGATCGATGGGCAGACGAAGATCCTTCGGCAGGAGGGCGTACAGCTCCGTCAGATCATGAATCTTCGGGAAGTCGATCCGGTGAAAGACCAGCAGCGCTTTGAGATATTTCTCACCACATTGCTGGGCATGGAAGCCGACAGTATCCCAAGGGATCTCTTTGGCAGCCAGATTATTCTCGATATTCAGCAAATCGTGCTCGGCTTTGTCCACCCACGACCGGACAAGGTCCTCGAGCCTAGGCCGCTCGCTCATAGAGGACCTTTCCTTCCTGACGGGCCGTCCGAATCACGGTCCCGGGCGCGTCGCGGTATGCCTCGAATTCCTCTGGAGTCACGACGATCACATCCTTCGGTACACCCATCCCAGCGAGCAGCCCATAAATTTCGACCGCCCGTTCGCGTTTGGACCCGTGGGGGGGCATGACGACCAACAGATCCACGTCGCTGTCCGGCCCCGCCTTGCCGCGTGCGTGAGAGCCGAAGAGAATGATCTTGTCCGGGTTGAACTGGGACACAATGCGCCGCACCATCTCGGCGATCGCATCCTGAACAGGAGGCATTTTCAACGCTGGGTTAGCCATCATCACCTCTCTAGCAGGCTTCGTCGGGTGCTATCTTGGCACAGCCAATTACATCGCGTCGAGCAGGCGCTTTTCTTCGCTGTCCTTGGGATAGAGGGCAATCGCGCATTCATCGGGATTGAACGAACGCCCCTCACGCACTTCGGGACGCGGCATCGCGACTTTGTACCAAGGTTCCATTAGATGACGCTTTCCGCCAATGCGAGTTTACGTTAAAGAAGCGAACGGCCGTACCACGTCAACTCCTGCAATGTGACTCGCCAGGCCATAAAGGAACTGTGAGGGTTGTGTCTTCAAAAACTCGCTTACTAACCAGGAATGCTCACGCGATACGATTCGATCGAAGTCATAGGGCTTGTACCGTGTGATCGATCCAAAGTAAAACATTGTCGCGTAAATCGAAGCCAATGGAGGAAGCGCATCTCTTGGCGGAATGGTGCAAAGGTAATACAGGTAACCTTGAGCAGTCAAAATAGACCAGATACCTACCTGGTTTACCGACTTGGCAAGCCTACGTAAAGCGCTGTTAGTTGTGGATTGAGCACCCGCAGTCAGTTGAGTTTCAAACCATACCTGCTCGTTGGAGTATTCGGCTGGTGCACGAACCTGATGGAAACACCCTTGAAAAGCTCGCCTGTTCCTTATGATGTCGATGGTCTTGCGAACATCAGCATCCGTCTGATTGAGCACAAGCCAGCAGAAAACCTTGCCCTTTGCACGGAGCAATTGAAATCCCCTAACGGGGAGAAATGAGGACTCCTCCCCGGGTAACGAGAAATAGTCAAATGTTGTGTACGCCGATCTGATCAGGCGGCGATCTCCTGACGGTTCTCCTTCTGGACCTCAACTCCATTTTTGAACTGCACGCCGTGCAGGAGCTTGGCGATCAGCTCAGTCCCGCGTAATTTCAACCAACGGCCCTCGGCGCTCTTGGCCAGCTTGAACACCATCGCGAGAATGCTCGTGCGCGACACACAGCCGCGGGTTTTCGCCGTGCGCAGCCGCACGGTGGCAAAGGTGGACTCGATCGGGTTCGTCGTGCGGATATGGTGCCAGTGTTCGGCCGGGAAGTCGTAGAAGGCGAGCAAGGCTTTCTTGTCCTTCGCGAGACACTCGGCCGCCTTCGGGTATGTGGGCGCGTAGGCCGTGAGGAAGGTCTCGAACGCCTGGTACGCGTGTTCGCGCGTCGACGCCATCCAAATCTGATGGCGCGCGCGCTTGGCATTGGCCTGCAGGTGCTTCGGCAGTTTGTTCAGCACGTTCACCGTCTTGTGCACCCAGCAGCGCTGGGTGCGGGTGTTCCCAAACACCTGGGGCAGGGCCTTCCAGAAGCCGAGTGCCCCATCCCCGATGGCGAGCCGGGGATCGACGGTCAGGCCGCGGCGCTTCAAGTCCAACAGCACGTCCTTCCAGGATTCCTCAGATTCACGGAATCCGTCGGTGAGCGCCAGGAGTTCCTTCTTGCCCTCGGCCGTGGCGCCGATGACCACGAGGAGGCACTGGTTGGCCTCTTCCAGGCGCACGCCGAAGTGGATACCGTCAACCCACAGATACACATCGGGCGTGCGCCCCAGGTCACGCCGCTCCCAGCGCGCGTGCTCGTGCTGCCAGACCGCCTTGAGCCGGCTGATCGTGCCCGCCGACAGCCCTGGTGCATGTGGGCCCAACAGCGCGGTGAGCGCCTCGCCGAAATCGCCCGTGGAAATCCCCTTGAGATACAGCCACGGCCGCAGTGCCTCGATGGTCTTGGTGCGCCGCAGATACGGCGGCAGGATCGAGGAGGCGAAGCGGATGGTGCCGCTGCGATCCCGCACCCGTGGGGCCTTCACCGATACGTCCCCGAGGCCCGTCTGGATCGTACGGGGTGGGAGGTACCCGTTGCGAACGATTCGCCGCCGGCCCGCCTCGTCACGCGCATCGCGATACCGCGCGAGGAACTCCGTCACTTCGGTTTCAATGGCCTGTGTCAACAACTGGTGTGCCCCGTGGCGCAAGACCTCGGTGAGCGCATCCTGGACCTCGCTGGACACCCCTGGATTCTTCGGCTCGACTCCCGTATCGTGGTGCATGCGGCGTATTCACTCCTTGCAAAAGGTGGATGCTCTTGGTCGACCATCAAGAATACGCCGCCCTTTCCTATCCTGCCATACACAACTTTCGATCATAGCTCCCCGGTAACTCTACAAAATGTTCTGTGAATACCAGGGAGCTGCCGCAAGAGAGACAGGACCTTGAGCTCTCGCGGCCTACTAGCATCTCCCCCGAGCACTTTCACAAATTCCGGGAAGAGCTCCTGGTGGTTGTGGGCGCACGCTTCCACTCGGATCTTTTGCCCCTCCAGACGTAGGCGTTTCTTCACGTTGGTACGAGGGTCAGAGATCCCGTGCCTCGGCGCCAGAGGGAGGTTTACCCGTTTGATCAACAAGGTGGCCTTGGCAAGATTCAAGAAGGTGTAATAGTCCAGAAGTGGACGTGATCCGATCCGCGGGTTTTCAGCTGCCTCATAGAACTCAAAGGCCTGTTCGATGAAGGCAATCGCTTGATTCTCTTCCCGCTTGGGAAGTCGTTGCGCAGCAGCGTGGCGAAGATAGGCCCACACATCCGCGGTGACTACGCGAGGCTGCCTTTTTCGAAAGTACAGAGGAAAGCTTGACGGAGGATCTTTCAGTAGGCGTCCCTTGGTAGCTCTGGCAAGAGTTGGCATAGCGGATACTCAAGTCCTCGGTATGGCCAACAACATCGCGTCGAGTAGGCGCTTTTCTTCGCTATCTTTCGGATACAGCGCCGAGAGCGCGTTGGCAAGGCGCAGGAAGTCTGGGCCACGTTCCTGTTCGGCCTTTAGCAGCGCCCGCAACGCGTTGGCCCGACCGCTTGATTGCAACAACATCGCGGCGTGGACACGATCCAAGGTGGTTACCTGACGCTGCGAGGTCAAGGACTCATCGGCCACGTCTTTCAATGATGGCGCTTTGCTCTTCTTGCCAGGACCGCGACCTTTCACTGCCAGAGCTTCCGACTCCGGCAACGCAAACTCCAACGTCATCTGAGGATTGCGGCGAGCTTCATGCTCTATGCGAGTAGCTACAGCTGAAGCGCCATCTTCGCCAAAGAGCTGCTCGGCTCGCTCGCTCACTGGCAGAAGTCGGACGATGCCTTTTTCGGTTTCGATGATTCGACCCTCCCACTGGTCAAGATGAATCCCAAGTGGCTGGGCGAATCGGCGGACCACATCGAGGATCAGCGTGTAGCCCTTGGCTTTCTTCTTTCTCCCGCTCTCCTCTTCTTCATCATCATCGCCTTCTGTGTCCTCCTCATCAGCAGCACCCTCGCCCTCAACCGTGACCTCACCCTTTCCATTGGTACTTTGCAGCGTCCATAGGAACAACGCCGTCAGTCGCGCATCCTCCTCCAACGCACCTGCCGCTCCGTTGCGCGCTTTGGCCTCAGCCGTGCCGAGCACTTGCTGAAGTGCTAATCGACCGACGGTTTCCCAGACGTACGCAAGAACCCCACGCTTGTAAGGCTCGACCGCCGTTGGGTCGCCACCCAGTGGAATCTCTCGCCCTTCTGCATCCTCAACCTTCGAGTAGCGGCTATAAATTTCCATCGCCGGGCCGATACAGGCAAAGACAAGATCCGCCCCGCGCACACCTTCAGACTGCAACCGCTCGATCCAATCGCCAACACGAAGGGGTAATTCTCGATACACTTCACCCCAGTCACCAATCTCATCAGTAGTTCGAGGGCGACAGACAAGATGGACGCTGGTAGCCAGAGCTGCCGATTCTTGGGAGCGGAGGCGTCCTGGTCTCTCAGTCGCGATAGGCCATGAGCCGGTGATCGTCCATCCTCCCTGATCATCCCGCTAAGAAGCGCTTCCCAGCCTTCGGTAGTTTTGTGAGCGAAGACGACTGAGCCAATGCCGTCCTCGCGCAGAACACGACGTCCTTGGATGAAGGCCTTGAGGACAAAAAAGGGGACAGGCTACTTTGCCATTGCAATCACCCCGCCTCGGAGACCGCCCTCAGTCGCTTCATGCAGTGGTGGATGACCAGTCGTGCCCAACGGTATCATCGGCACTACCACGGCCATGGGCATGTGTGCAGGGTCGGTTCGAGAGTTTTCCTATCCAACAAGACGCCCATCTCTGCACGGGGCTCCGGAATCCGATCCGTGCGGGATTGGTCGCACAGACGGCGCAGTGGTCTGGGTCGAATCGCCACTTCGCCCGCCTTACCGATGCCGGCCCGATCCCCTTGTCTCAGAATGTCACTTCGTTGATCGATCACCCGCTCTTCGACCATGAGTTTACCGGGCTGCGCACCAGCGTGAATTACCAACAGCCGTTTGGCGGTCCGGCCTGGCATGAGCGGATGGCCGTGACGTTGGGGCTGGAATCCACACTGCGCCGACGCGGCCGTCCTCGACTGATTAGGTAGCCTGGTCTTTTTTCTCCCCCCCAAGCCATGGGCGCTTCGGGCGCGCCATCTTCCTTGACGCCCACGGTAGTCATACCTCAATCGATGTCCTTCCGGGGCGTCCAACTCGTCACACGGTCACAGTCACGCGCAAGTACGTGGCAGGAATGGAAGTGGCATCCTTGCGCGGGCTTCGATTGTGGCTGGTGAACAGAGCCTCGAGTTCCTCCTGCAGGTCACTCGCCCGGCCGGTCTTCTCTGCCGCGTCAAACGCGTTCATCGTGGGTCCGTAGTAGCGTCTGAAGGTCTCCACGAAGGCCGAGGGGGTGCCGGGGTAGTTGAAGGTATAGGTCTTCCGAACGAAGGAGATCTTCTCCTGAGGAATCCTCGCAGCGGCAAATCGCTCGATCACGTTGCCTTCGATGCCCCACGTCATCGGACTCACGATGCCTTCCGGCGGTGGCGGCGAGTACGAGGCGCTAATTTTCAAGATTTGCGCCACCAAGGTGGGATCGTTCGGAATCCAGTTTCCCATCACGATCTGACCGCCCGGCTTCGTCACGCGGACCATCTCCTTGGCCACATCGAACGGCTTTGGAGCAAACATGGCGCCAAACATGCTCAGTACAAGATCAAATGTCTGGTCCTTCAGCTCCGCAAGATTGCAGGCGTCGCCTTCCTGAAACCGGCAGGTTGTCATCCCCAGCTCCTGCGCGCGTCTGTTCCCGGCCGCCACCAAATTGCGGGCAATATCGACGCCCAAGACCTCCGCCCCGTGTTCCGCCGCTGGGATGGCTGTCGTCCCATCCCCGCAACCGAGATCCAGGACCTTCCATCCCTTCATGACGCCGAGGCTCTCCACGAGCTCTCGTCCGCTCTCGCGCATGCTCGCCGCGATTCGAGTAAAGTCGCCCTTTTCCCACAGTGCTTGATTGGGATTCATAGGAGTGTCCTTTCCAGAGTGACATGGATGGGGGATTCTGAGCGGCCGCCGTTTCCTTGTTGCAACCACACGGCCATGGTGCGCAGCCGCTCGTCAAGACGGCTTGCCTCCTTCGATCACGAGGGTTTTCGCTCCATACTGTGCTGCCACCTCTCGGGTCTCGGCGTCCGCGCTATTGGAGAGATGGTCCAACTCCCCGATCACTCAGGCCTTCGGTTTATTCGGGACGAGATTCAAGACCCCGTTGCTGGTGTCCACATCGATGGAGGCCTCGGGAAGGGGAATCGTCTCGGCGTTCCCCTTCAGAAGTTCCATCTGGGACGTTCCCGGCCGATGGATTCTACATTTTTGGGTTAGGTGGGTCTATGTAGCGGCGAGGGGACCTAAGGGAATTGCACGTCGGGCCGAGTAGGCACCGAGCCGCGAGGACGACTCAGTTCGCAATCTGGCTGCCGACCGGCCGGGGATGCCGGGCGAGGCGCGTGCGTAGCCAGTCCGTGAGTACGTCCGTCCTCTGCATGGCCGGCCGTTCGATCCACCGGAAGGTGGCATAACTCGCCATGATCAAGATCGGAGTGAGCCCGACCACGAGCAGCGAATGGGTCGTCGACGAGAAGTCCCGGCCGGTCTCGGTCCCGACCAGGAGGGTGAAGAACGTGTACAAAGCGATGCCGTGAAGCAGGTAAATGCTGTAGGTCATCTCCCCCAGGAAGCGGGAGACCGGATGGACGAAGAGGCCGAACATCGTGTTGCCGCCGGCGATCAGCCAAAATGCGACCGATAGGAGCAGCACCGGCAGGTTCCCGTGCCCGGATGGGAACGCGGCCACCGTGACTCCCACGATCCCGAGGACCACGAGCGAGGCGGCGTGTCTGCGGGCGAATCGACCGAAGGCCTCGACGCGCACGAGGAGGGCGGCCACGATCCCGCCGAGAAAGGCCAGCAGGTGGTGCGACGCCGGGTTTTTCCAGAGGACGACTCCCGCCACCGTGGCCAGGCCGAGGAGCAGGTACGGCAACGGGGGCCGTATCCGGAGCGCGAGCGCCAGCAAGGGAAGGGACAAGTAAAAGAACCATTCATACCGCAGCGTCCAGACGATCCCCGCCAGGATCAGCGAAGTCGACGGGACGCCGTTGAGGTCCGGCTCTCCCGCCATCGCGAAGGTGAGCCACTGCGCCATGCCCCACAACAACGTGAGGGGGGGCTCTTTCAGCGTGCCCCCGGAGACGATCGCCACGATAAGGAAGAGCAGCAGGACGGCGACGAAGTACATCGGCGTCAACCGCAGGAACCTCGAAATGAACAAGCGCTCCCAATCGAGGCCCGTTTCCCGCCCGCGCAGCAGTTTGGAACAGAATAGAAAGGCGCTGATCATGAAAAAGATCTGGATGCTGCTCTCCCCGAGATGCGCGTACACGTGTGACGGCGGAACCGACCAGTACCCCGTGTGTAGATAGACATGCCAGATGACCGCGTGATGGAGGAACACGAAGACGGCGAGATAGCCCCTTAGCCCGTCGATCGTCGTATAACGCCCTTGTGCGTGGGGCGTCCCATAGCGTCGGGCCAGGGCATACGCGGTTGCGATGGCGGCGAACAATGCGATGAGGGTCAAAAGCACACTCGTGGCTCCCATGATGGTCCCGAGAGTCCGCTCGATCTGCGACACGCAGATCGGCCCGTGCTGTGTGCGGGGACCGAGGATCCGGCCCGCCCCCGACTCTGTCGGCAGCCATGTTCCCGCCTCAATCCGCCCCTGGGTCCGGATTCGGGGGATGCGATATGCGCTGCTCTCGGCCCTCCGCGGTGGCCTGGCCGTCGTGCTGTCCTGGCTCATGGGGACGGGCTTTGCCCCATGAGTCCCGCGACCTGGCCGGGCGGCCACGTCACTCCCGCTGTGCGGAGGGCTTGCTGCGAGAGTAGGCAACTTCTGCGAACCTATGCAACGGTTAATTCAACATCAAAAGGTGGGTGCACTATTTTTGATTGAAACGATCACCTTACGGCACAGCATTTGCTTAGTTATTATCCGACGGTCGACATTCACCGGCGAAATGATTCCGCAACTTTTTTGAAGCAGGGTTCGGTGTAGGCGACATCCTGCAGCGACGCGGGATCGGTTTCGCCGATCGATCCGGCCGGCGGCATTCGACCGCACCCCATTTCATTGGGGCCTGCCGCGATCGGTGACCGATAGCCTCGGGATGATCCTCGGAGGGCCCAATTGACAGAACCTCGTAGATCCTCATAGGCTAGCCGCCAGTGGAGGTGGACTATGAACGTCCTGCTCGTTCTTGTGTTGGCGCTGGTTCCCTTGGTGGCCGAAGTGCGTGCGGCGGATGGTTCGCCGTCGAGTGCCGGTAACACGGTCAAGGCGGACGTGCTGTATTGGGAGGGCGACGAGGTGATCGTGAAGGACGTATCGGGACACGAAGTCCGCCTCCATGTGAGCCCGGAAACGAAGATCGAAGGCGTGGCCGGAGGGCGGCTCAAGAGCGGCGATAAGATCGTCGCGACCGTCACGCCCGACGGCCATGCGCAGTCGATCGTCTTGCAGCTTCCCGACGGGGGCGGAGGCTTCGTTCCCCCAGGCGGCCGGTAGTCGCCATCTCGATGCTCGTGCTCGATGCTCGTGGATGGACGACCGGCGATCCCCATTTCCCGCCGCTGAGCCCGGTGAGTCGGCGTTCGACGCTCGGTTTCGACGAACGCCCCTCCCCGTCAGGCCGACCGATGGTTCCTGCCTCGGTGTCTTTCCGGAAATCCCTCGATTCCCGACGCGCCTCCGTTCGGGCGTCCCTATTATCATTGCGCCCAGACAGGCACGGTTGGTTATTGGGTCGCGCAAGCGGAGAGACGGCTTGAACACACGGGATGTTGCGTGGGGTTCGATGGCAGGTCGCGAGGGGTCCGCCATGCACCGAAGCGTCATGCCGTGTTCGATGTCCCTGTTTCTCGTGGCCGCGCTGACGACGTCCGTCTCTTGCGTGTCGCTCGAGCGCGCGGTTCCGGATTCCGATGCCCCTACCGCCACGGGCACCGTGACCGTTCATCCGAAGGAGAGCGACCAGATTCTCTACAACCCCGGCATGGGCCTCGCCGATTTTCACTTTGGATTCGGCCACCCGCCGAGGATCCCGGAGGAATATCCCCGCTCGACCGTGGCGTATTTTCGGTGGTCCTGGGCGGAACTCGAGCCGGAGGAGGGTCGGTACGCGTTCGAGTTCGTGGATCGTGTGATTGCGCAAGCCAAGGCGAAGGGCGAGGCGTTGGCGTTCCGCATCATGACCGAGTACGAGAAGGGCACACCGGGCTGGCTGCTCTCGAAGGGTGTGCGGTCGATACAGGAAAGCGACGGGGTCTTCCCCGACTACAACGATCCCCTGTTCCTCGAGTACCACGACAAACTGATCAAGGCCTTCGGCGCGCGATACGACGGCTCGCCCGACATCGATCACGTCGATATCGGATCGGTGGGGTGCTGGGGCGAGTGGAATACGGCCTGCTGCATCGACGAGCAACGGCCACAGTGCGAGCGGTTGTATCCGACCGAAGCGAACCAACGCCGCATCGCCGACGCGTATTTCGATGCCTTTCCCACGATCCCCCTCGTCATGCTGCATGGCGGTCTCTTGCACTACGCCGCCTCCAGAGGCGCCGGTTGGCGAGGCGATTGTTTCGGCGACTACGGCTACTTCACCGACACGTGGAACCACATGGACCATGCGTACACGCCTGCGCTGGACGATCCGGTCGTGGCGGAGGCCTGGAAGCATGGCCCCGTCCAGTTCGAGGTGTGCGGGGTCGTGCAGGACTGGTACGACAAGGGATTCGATCTCGACCGCATCCTCCAGAAGGGCCTGGAATGGCACGTGTCGGTGTTGAATGCCAAATCCTCGCCGATTCCGGCGGTGTGGCGTCCGCGCTTCGAGGAGTATTTAAAAAAGCTGGGGTATCGACTGGTGTTGCGGGAATTGACCCATCCGGTCGAAGCCGCGCCGAGCCGTGAGCTGCTGGTACGCTCGACCTGGGACAACATCGGCGTGGCGCCGATCTATCATCCCTGGCCGTTGGCCTATCGCCTCCGGTCCGCCACCGGTGCGGTCGTCGCCCGGTGGACCAGTCCCGCAGATCTGAAACGATGGCTTCCCGGCGTCCGCCAGACCGTCGAGGATCGAATTGCGCTGCCCCCATACCTGGCCGATGGTTCCTACCACTTGGATCTGGCGATCCTGGACCGGGCCGCCCGCTCGCCCTACGTGAGTGTGGCGATCGAAGGAAGACGCCCGGACGGCTGGTACGAAATCTCGACCGTCCTGATTCGTTCGAGTGCCGTCCCATTCACGGCGGTCGTCCCACCTGAGTCGACCGGCCCGCCTTCCACCCGGTGAACGTGCTTAGCGGCTGTCGTTCGACGCCGGTTTCCCTACGAACGTCCCGCCCGTGATCGCGTGGTCAGCGCGTCCAATCGATGATCCAAGGCAGCAAAGTCATCCATGACCTCGATGGGCGTCTTCTCGAACCGATCCCGCATCTCGACCGCGCCGTGTCCACCGACTGCAAGAGTGACGTGGGGTCCGAGGTCCGACACGAGCGTGTGGACCAGTTCCGATGCTTTCGCCTCGGGCAGGGCGAGGGGCACCGAGATGACCACCAGGTCCGGCTCGACGCTGCGGCAGAGGTTGACCAAGGAGGGAATCGGCACGTTGCCCCCGAGGTAATAGACGAGGCAGCCACGACTGCGACATCGATAGGCGACGGCCAACGCGGCGAGCTCGTGTTCTTCGCCCGGCGGGCAGGCCACGACGATCTTCGGGCCGAGTTCGGTCATCGGCAGCTGGTTCATGACCGAATAGATCTTCTGCTGGATCTGCCTGGTGACGTAATGCTCGACCGCGATCGAGATTCGACCGTCGTGCCAGAGCCGACCGACCTGCTCTTGCAGCGGGAACAAAATGGAATGCATCGCTTCTTCGAACGGCACGATGGCGATGGCGCCGTTCAGCCTCCGTTCAAAGGCGATCTTGTCCAGCGGATCGAGCGACAGGATCAGTTGCTCGATCAATCTTGCATAGGGATTCGTGTCCGACGCGTGCGCCGGCAATGCCGATTGGCGCGCACGCGCGAGTAATTCATCCCGGCCCAGTTCCGCCAAAGCCCCGATCGAGTAACCCCGCTCCTGCTCCTGCTTCAAAAAGCGAAGCAGCAACACGTCTTCGTCGGAATAATTGCGGTAACGGTTGGCTCCCCGAGTCGGTTTCAGCAGCCCGTAACGCCGCTCCCAGACGCGAATCACGTCCTTTGTGAGACCGGTTAGCTTCGCAACTCTATGAATTCTATGGGTATTCATGGCTGTTGGCCAATAATAGCACAGTATGTCTAATGTTTGTACAATATTTTTACAAATAACTATTGACACAGTGGACAAGTCGCGCTAATAATGCCACCAACATTGGACAAACAGTGGTCAACGAAAAACATGAGAAGGAGGTGGGGCGTGCTCACAAGAGCGATAAACAGAGCGGTCCCAGTCCAGACCACCGGCGCACACTCGTTTGAGTTCCTTGGCGCCACACAGAAATGCCAACGCTGCGGCGGCATGCTCGTGGTGGATCACTGCCTCGACCTGCTGAACAGCACCGGCCAGTCGGCGTTCCAGGCGATGCGCTGCGTGCAATGCGGCGACATCATCGACCGGTGATTTTGCAGCACCGGCGTCGGAGGGTGAGCGTGAGTCCTTCCACGGCGCGGAGCGAGGAAGGACCAGCGACACCTGTGGCGGGGTGCGGAGCGATCGGTCGACGGGCGCGGAGACGAGCAGGGCAGCGGGCTGTAGCGGGCAGTGCATCTAAAACGAAGTGCACAATCACTTCAACGAAGGAGAGCGGCCATGCGGAGTACACACACATTCATAGCGGCAGCCATCGGATTGAGTCTTGCGACCGGACTCGGAGGCGGACTGGCCGGGCGGGCGTCGGCCGGAGATCGGGACATGGTCAAGATTCCGGGCGGCGAGTTCAGCATGGGCAGCAACGAGCATTCGGACGAGCCGCGCCATCAAGTCGTGCTGGATACCTTCATGATCGACAAGTACGAGGTGTCCAACGCGCGATTCAAGGAGTTCATGAAGGCGACCGGTCACACGGCCCCCGCCTATTGGGACGACCCGCGGCTGAACAAGCCGACTCAGCCGGTCGTCGGGGTGAGCTGGCACGATGCGGTGGCCTTCTGCAAATGGGAGGGCAAGCGGCTGCCGACCGAGGCGGAATGGGAACGGGCCGCGAAAGGACCGTCCGGAGACAACCACTATCCCTGGGGCCATGCCCTGGATCCGAAGAAGGCCAATTACGGCCAGAACATCGGCCGGACCGAGCCGGTCGATTCATATCCGGAGGGGGTGAGCGGCTTCGGCGTCTACAACATGGCGGGCAACGTGTTCGAGTGGGTGGCGGATTGGTACGACCCCAATTCCTACAAGCGTAGCAACGCCTTGAACCCCCAGGGGGCCGAGAAGGGCTACAACTTCGCCAACCAGGGGCCGGTGAAGGTGTTGCGCGGAGGGTCCTGGTTGGCGCCGGAGACGTCGCTGCACACGAGTCACCGGTTCTGGAACCAACCGGCGAACAATTCCTACGGAGTCGGGCTGGGATTCCGCTGCGCCAAGTCGGCCGAGCCGGTCGTGCAGACCGACCGGGGAGGGCGCGATGCGTTCATCCATGCGTTGATCAGCATGGGCATCGAGAAGTGGACGGATGCGATGACGTCGATCGAGCAGGCGCTCAAGGAGGATCCGAACAATAAGGAGTACCTGGCCACGCGCGACTTGATTCAGAAGAACCTCAAGAAATAACCCGGCGCTCCAGGGTCGCCGGTGCAGACCGGCGACCCTGGGCCCGCCGGCGGAGCACGATGGCACGAGAGAAGGGCGTGATGAAGAAGCTCATCAGCGGTTTCTGTGGGGTCGTCGGGATGGTGGCGCTGCCGGTCTTGGCCCAGGCGGCGGACGCGCAGATCCCGCCCGATATGGCGTACGTGGCCGGGGGGGCTTCGGTCATGGGATTGGACAAGGTCCGCAGGGAGGAGTTCCCGACGAAGATGACGCTGTATCAACAGCGCATGAACATGCCGTGGTCGGCCGCGGCGTTCGATGATGAGGGGCCCGCCCATATGGTGATGCTGGACGCCTTCCTCATCGACAAGTACGAGGTTTCCAATCGCCGGTATGGCGAATTCATGAAGGCGACTCGGCACCCGGCTCCGGCGTATTGGGACGATCCGCGGTTGAACAAGCCCGATCAGCCGGTGGTCGGGGTGAATTGGCACGATGCCAGGGCGTATTGTGAGTGGAGGGGACAGCGTCTCCCCACGGAGGCCAAATGGGAAAAGGCTGCTCGCGGGCCGGCCGGCTTCCTTTACCCCTGGGGGAATGAGTTCGACTCGGCCAAGGCCAATTACGGGAAACATGAGGTGGCCTCCCTCCCCGTGGATTCGCACCCGGATGGCGCCAGCTACTACGGGGTCTTCAACATGGCCGGCAATGTGTTCGAATGGGTCGCCGACTGGTACGACCCCCAGTACTATGGGAGGCTCGAAACGAGCGTGAACCCGACCGGCCCGGTGAAACCGGTTTGGCTCGGCGGAACCGGGACCTACGTCGACCGCTTGACCGTCGGAGAGAAGCGGGTGATTCGAGGTGGGTCGTGGATCGCGCCCGAAGGCACGCTGCGGACCACGCATCGATTCTGGAATCACCCGTTGAACAACAGCTACGGGGTCGGGCTTGGATTCCGTTGCGCCCAAACAGCCCCGCTGCAGATCGAGGAGCGCATTCGAGAAGCGTCCATCGAGGCCTATATCAAAATGGGCCGCGAGGAGTATGACGAGGCGGAGCGAGCCGTCGCGCGTGGGTTGGAAATGGATCCCGTCAATCCGGAATTGATCGAGCTGCGGCAACTCATCGACCGGTCCATGAAGAAAGGCTGAGGCGTTTACCGTTCAGACCCAGGAGCACGTCCATGGATATCTCCCAACAGTCACCTGCTCGTGTAGTGGCTTGGTCGGCGGCCTTCGTGTTCGGGACGTGGCTCCTTGCCGGGGTGGTTCAGGCCGGGCCGATCGAACCCTCCGCCCACCCCTACCCCGAGGCGGCCCAGGTCGTCCACGAGGCCGAGCATGCCGTGGACCACGCCTGGGAGACCTACCACAAGGCGGCGCTGGGAGGCACGATCGCCTCGCCGGCCGTGCAGGCCGACATCGAGCAACACCTGCACGACGCGCGCGCGCTGGTCCCGCAAGCGCAGGTCGCCGCGGAACGCGGCGACCTGCGCCTCGTGGAGGGCTTGGTGGAACAGATTCGTCGCCATTCGAATGTCGCCATCCAGGAGAGTATGGAGCACAAGCGATGAGACACCTTTATGCGGAGTTGACGAGCCTACAGCGAGCCGGGCGAGCGTTCCTCCTGCTCGGCCTGCTCTCCTTGGACGCGCCGGCTTTTGCCGGAACCCTGGCGGAGCCCGACCCGGTGGCGATGGTCACCATTCCCGCTGGCCCCTTCACGATGGGCAGCCCCGAGGGTATGGGACGGGATGACGAGCGACCCCAGCGCGAGGTCCATCTCGACGCCTTCGCCATCGATCAAGTGGAAGTGACCAATGAGCGCTATTTGGCGTTCGTGAAGGCGAGCGGACATCGCAATCCGCCCAATCCCTATGGGATCGGCGCGCTCCTGTCGCCGAAAGGGATCGAACAGCTTCCGGTCGTGCAAGTGACGTGGTACGACGCCAAGGCCTACTGCGCCTGGGCCAAGAAGCGCTTGCCGACGGAAGCGGAATGGGAAAAGGCAGCGCGCGGGACGGACGGGCGGCGATATCCGTGGGGGAACGAGCCGCCTTCTCCCGCCCGCGCCCTCTTCGACGTGGAGTGGAACGGAGCGCAGACCATGCATCCGGTGGGTGCGCTGCCGGCCGGCGACTCGCCCTACGGAGTCAAGGACATGTCCGGAAACGCGCGGGAATGGGTCGAGGATTGGTACGAGCCCGAGTACTACAGGGAGGCTCCCGACCGAAATCCCAGGGGTCCCGCCAAGGGCGTGGTTCGAAGCATCCGGGGCGGATCCTGGCACAGCCCCTCGTGGGATATCGCGGCGGCCTCGCGGGGGCGCGGGGGGTTCGCCCTACAGACGCATGGTACCGGATTTCGCTGTGCCCGTAGTCTGGACGCGGACGGGTCCGCGCGGTAGGAGGTCGATATGAATATCGTGGTGGCGGGAGGAACGGGGTTCATCGGTCAGGCACTCTGTACCAATCTGTTGGAGAACGGACACCGAGTCAGGGTGTTGAGCCGCGATCCAATCCGCGCCTGGCGGCGTCTGGGGCCGGCGCCCGAGCTGTTGCGGTGGGATGGCGCGGACGGGGGCGAGTGGGAGCAGGCGCTCGAGGAGACGGATGCCGTCGTGAATTTGGCCGGCGCCTCGATTGCCGACGCCCGTTGGACGGAGGCCCGCAAACGGTTGCTGGTGGAGAGCCGCGTCGCGGCCACGCGGAGCCTCGTCGACGCGCTCTCCAGACGCGCACGCCGGGCCTTGGTTCTCGTCAATGCCTCGGGAGTCGGCTATTACGGCGCCGACGAGGATCGCCCGTTCGACGAACGGGGGCCGCAGGGGTCGGGGTTTTTGGCAGAGCTTTCGGCGGCGTGGGAGGCGGAGGCCGTCCGAGCCGAGTCGTTCGGGGCGCGCGTCATACGCCTCCGGCTCGGAATGGTCCTGGGGCGCCACGGGGGCGCCTTGGCCAAAATGCTGCCGCCGTTTCGCCTTGGCGTCGGCGGGCCGATTCTGCCGGGGACCCAGTGGGTCTCGTGGATTCACCGGCAGGACGTGATCGGTCTGATTCAATGGGCGCTTGCCAACACGGCCGTGTCCGGGCCGCTCAACGCAGTGGCCCCGGGGGCCGTCACGATGACGGAGTTCTGCCGCACGCTGGGGCGCGTGCTGCACCGCCCGTCCTGGCTCCCGGTTCCCCAATTCGCCGTGAGACTTGGGCTGGGAGAAATGGGCCGCCTCCTGACGACCGGGCAACGGGTGACGCCGATGGTCGCCCTGTCGCACAGTTTTCCCTTCCGCTACCCGGATCTGGAATCCGCGTTGCGGGCGATTCTTCAGCCGGAGCCGTCGGCGGGACGGCCGGAGCCGTTGCGGGTACGGAGGGCCCTCTGATGACGGGATGCCGATGGGGGTTCAGGTTTGGAGCAATGCTTAGTGGAGCGATCCTCGCGGGGCTGGTGTCCGGGGCGGCCTTCGCAGGGGGAGTGGGGCCGCCGCAGGGGGGCGAGGTGACGATGAAGGTCGGCGATCGCTTGCCCGGCGTGACGCTCACCGGGGCCGGCGGCACGCGCGTGCGGCTGGCCGATTCGGTCGGGCGCATCGCCGTGATCAGCGTCGTGCCTCAATTGAACACGCCTGTCTGCGACGAGCAGACGCATCGTTTCAGCGAGCGGAACGGCGGACTCGACCGAGTGGTGGAGTTCGTGACCATCAGCACCAACATACCCGAGGATCAAGCCCGGTTCGCCGCGAAGGCCGGAATTTCCAACATGCGATTTCTCTCGGATGCCCCGTCCTATGGCTTCGGCAAACAGACCGGACTCTTGCTGCCCCTCTATGGGGTCCTGCACCGGGCGGTGCTCGTGGTGGATGCGGACGCAATCATCCGATATCTCCAACTCGTTCCGATGGGCGAGTTGCCGAACTTCGAGGCCGCCCTCGAGGCCGCGCGGCGGCTCGCGCGGGTGCCCTAGCCGGGAGGACGAAGACGATGGAATCGATGCTGCACTATCTGCATGTGCTGGCGGCGGGCCTGGTCGTGGGGAAAGTGACGCTGTTATCGTTCGTCGTCGCGCCGATTTTGGCCCGGCAACTCGACGCGGAGGCATTCAGCCGCGTCGTGCGACAGTTGTTTCCCGCTTATTATGCGATGGGCATGGGAGCGGCGCTCGTGGGCCTGTCCGCCAGCGGCGGGCTGGGCCTGGTGCTGGGGCCGAGCGCAACCCGGGCCGTCGTCTTGGGGCTCTAGTTGGTGATCCTGGCGGCCGAGTCTTATTGCCGCGCTCCGCTGACGCCGAGCAGCAACGTGATGCGCGACGCGCTCAAGGTCCAGCAGGCCCGCGGCGAGGTGGATCGGCGACTCCAGGCGGCTTGGGAGCGGCTGCATCGTCGTTCGTTGTATCTGAATGCGTTCGTCTTGATCGGCGGGTTGGGTGTGCTCGGGTTGGCCACCGTGTTGATGTCGTAAAAGGAGGAAGACCATGAGTGCCGAGATGAAGAGTTTCCGCAGCAAGATCGCGACGGGAAGCGCGTTCGTCCTTCTGGTGATCGGCGCAGCCGGCCTTGGATCCGCGGCCGAGACCGAACCATCGCGGGAGGCGCAAGGCCGCCCGGCAGCAGAATCCCAGGCGGCCCTGCCGAAGGGCGTGATCGGCGTCTCGCTCCACGTGGGAGCCGAACGCGTCGGCGATCCGGCGGTGCTGTACGTGGCGCACGTGCACCCGGACGGTCCCGCTCAGAAGGCGGGCCTGGCGCACGGTGACGAAGTGACGGCCGTGGACGGGCAGACCGTCAACGGCAAGAGCTATGAGCAGGTCGTGAGGATGATTCGAGGCGAAATCGGCTCGGCCGTCACGCTCTCGGTCAAGGGAGAGGGCGGGGCCCGGGACGTGTCGATCACGCGGGTCGCCGGCGACACCTTGTACAAGGGCGGCATGGGATCGCACGGCGGTCCGACGCGATGAGGGGCCGATGGCGACCATCTGGCTCGAGGGTGCGAAGCCGCCGCTTGCCGAAGGGGAACGCCGGATCCCCGGGTGGCGCTCTGGGATGGATCTTCGACTCTTCGGCGGCGGCTGTTTCTTCGTGGCCGTCTGGCTCTCCGTCTATGCCGTGTTATGGAACCCGGACCCGGCGCTGTTCGGCGCGACGATCCCGGAGTTCAAGGCGGCCGCGGTGTGGGCCTGCGCGGAGGGACTCTTGTTGGCGATCGGCTATGGATTCACCTTTCACCGGCCATGGGTATGGGACATGACACTCGCAACGTTTGGACTTGTCGCGGTCGGGGTTGGATTGAATGAGGCGGCGTGGGGCTTCACCCTTGCCGGGACTGCGGCGCTCTTCGGGATCGGTGCGCTGGCCCTCTATCTCACGTGGCGACGCGACGCGCTTGCGGCCATGGTCGAGACGAAGCCCGCGCGGCGGTTGGATCGGGGAAGGCGCTGAAAGACGAGGCACGCCTTCCCTGGGGATGGAGCGAGCCGGCGAGGTTGGGCTGCCGACCGGCTCGCTCCTGAACCGCTCCGGTTGTGCCACTCGACGGGGAGTGTCATCGGATGACACCTCACACAATCATGAGTTCGGGCGCTCGCCAGACCAGTGGAAGCCAGCCGGGAGGCCGGCTCTTGGTCTGGAGCCTGGTCATGCTGCCGATCTTATGGGTGGGTGCGCCGATCGGGCTTTCCGCAGCCGGGACGGCCGACAGCGCTGCCGCCTCGCCTCCGGCCCTCGGTCATCTGGGGCGGGCTCGGGTCTATCTGGCCGCCGGAGACTACCGCCGCGCATTGGAGGCCTGCCAGCAGGAAGTCAACGAGCGGCCGTCGGCGCGGAGTTACACCTTTCTCACGTATGTGTATCACGCGATCGACGGCTATCTGGAGCAGATGGCGGGGCAGGATCGATGGGGCGCCGTCGAAGGCCTCTACTGGAACCTTGCCTATCGGGATGCGCAGGATCTGGTCGACCCTCCGGGCGGACTGGCCCGCATGGCCAAGGAGATGATTCAGGAGAGCGTCCGCCATCAAGCGGACATGCACGCGGCGATGGCCACGCGACTGGATCGTGAAACGACCGACGCCCTCTGGCTCCAACAAAAAGCCTGGCGCTTGTCGGTGCCGGATCGTTGGTGGTCCGGGGTTCCGGAGGAATGGAATTGGCGATGATGCTCGTGCAGAGATGGGGAGGGAGCGTCGCGACTCCGCACGGCGCTCCCCACGAGGCGAGTGGGCGGCTGCGCTGGGCTCACGGTCGACCCACTCCCTCGGCTTTTCGTGACCGTCCTACCCGGGAAGGGTTCCCCATGGCAAGACCGGCACCGGTCAAATCGGGAGCGTGGCGAAGGAGTCGGCCGCGATGAGGACGCGCGCGCTGGTTTGGTTCAGGCGGGATCTGCGGGTCCACGACAACCCGGCCTTCGAGACGGCTCTGGCCGAGGCTCAGGAGGTCCTCCCCGTGTTCGTGTTCGATCGCCCCTTGCTCGAATCGAAGGTCTACGGCTCGGCGTGGGTCTCGTTCATGCTGGAGTGCCTGCGGGAATTGGACGGCGCCCTGTCCCAGCAGGGTCTGCAACTCCGCTGGAGTCTTGGTGATCCCCGTGAGGAACTCCCCAAGCTCGTGCGAGATCTCGGGGCGGATGTCGTCTATTGGAATCGAGACTACGAACCCGCCGCGGTGCGCCGCGATCAGGTCGTCGGCAAGGCGCTCCATGAGATGGGGGTCTTAGTGAGGACCTTCGCAGATCATCTCGTGTTCGAGCCGCAGGAATTACGCAACCGGAGCGGGCACCCCTTTCAGCGGTACGCTGCGTTCCGCTCCGCCTGGTGGAAAAGGTGGCAGGCGACCCCGCCTGCGGTGGGGTCCTCCCGCCGTGGTCGTCCGTCGGCGCAGGGCACACCCGTCCGGGGGCCGGTCGAGTTCCCGTCCGTCACGGATCTCGGGTATGCGCCCTTTCGGGGGACGATCCGGGGCGGCGAGGCCGCGGCGCGGGCCCGGCTGCGGGACTTCGTGGCCGGCCCCTTGCACACCTATGCCGTCGGGCGCAATCGACCCTCCGAAGATACCACGTCCGCCTTGTCGCCGCACTTTCGCTTCGGCACCCTCTCTCCCCGCCTGGCGATTCGTGCCGCGCTCGGCCGGCTGGCCGACCACGGAGCCGTCTCGCGCCCGGACGTGTACACGTGGATCGATGAGTTGATCTGGCGGGAGTTCTTCCATCACGTGCTCGTCGGCTACCCCCACGTCGTGGAGGGGCCGTTCCGCCCCACCGCCGTCGTGGCCCCGCCTCGCCGCACGGAAGCGGACTCGCTGCTCTTGTTCCGAGCCTGGTGCGAGGGACGAACCGGATTTCCATTGGTGGACGCCGGCATGCGCCAACTGAACACCACGGGGTGGATGCACAATCGCGTCCGGATGGTGACGGCCTCCTTTCTCGTGAAGGATTTGCGGCTTGACTGGCGATGGGGCGAGCGGTACTTCATGAGCCACTTGCTGGACGCCGACACGGCGGTGAACAACGGTAATTGGCAGTGGTGCGCCTCCACCGGGACCGATGCGATGCCCGGGTATCGGATCTTCAACCCGACCGTTCAAGGGAAAAAATTCGATCCGGACGGCGGGTATATCCGTCGCCATGTGACGGAGCTTGCAGGCGTCCCGTCCAAGTGGCTGCATGAGCCGGCCGCGATGAGTCTGGAATGGCAGGCACGCGCGCGTTGCCGGATCGGCGCCGACTATCCGCCTCCGGTCGTCGAGCACGAGCGGGCGCGGCGGGAGTATCTAGCTCTGGTGGGGGCCGAAAGCAGGCGTGATCATGGAAACTGACCAGCTTCCGATTCGGATCGGGATCAGTCGCTGTCTGCTGGGGGACGGGGTGCGCTACGATGGGGGGCACAAGCGGGATGCCTTTCTCGTCGAGGTGTTGGGGCCGTATGTCGAATGGGTGCCCGTGTGTCCGGAGGTCGAGGCCGGCCTTGGCACCCCACGGGAGTCCATGCGTCTGGTGGGGACTTCGGAGCAGACCCGACTGGTCACGATCCGGACCAAGGTCGATCATACGGAACGGCTGACGGCCTGGGGACAGGCCCGTGTTCGTCAATTGGAAGCCTCGGCCCTATCCGGATACGTCTTCAAGAAGGACTCGCCGAGTTGCGGCATGGAACGCGTGCGCATCTTCAACGCCCACGGCATGCCAGCCGCGAAAGGGGCCGGCTTGTTTGCGCGCGCCTTTCGGGAGCGATTTCCGCTCACGCCGGTGGAGGAAGAGGGGCGCCTCTGCGATCCCATCCTGCGCGATAACTTCATCGAGCGGGTGTTCGCCTATCACCGGTGGCTGACGCTGATGCGGGCCGGCGTAAGCCGTCAACGGATCGTGCAATTCCATACCCGGCATAAGTACCTGCTCTTGGCGCACAGCGAGCCGCATTACCGGTTGCTCGGGAGGTTGGTGGCCCAGGCCGATCGGCATCCTCCTCGAGAGCTGGGACATCGCTACGGCCAGCTCTTCATGGAAGGGTTGGCGAAGAAGGCCACGGTCCGGAAGCACGTCAACGTGCTCCAGCATCTCGTGGGACACTTCCGTACCCGCCTGGCCGCCAACCAAATCCGGGAGCTGCACGACGTCATTGCGGACTATCACCGGGGCCTGGTGCCGTTGATCGTGCCCATGACGCTGGTGCGGCACTACATCCGCCTCTTGGACGTGCCCTACGTGAAGGACCAGGTCTATCTGAATCCGCATCCCAAAGAGTTGATGCTGCGCAATCGTGTGTAAGTGTTGGGCGAAGCTACGAGAGGAGCGGACGGGATGTCCATGACGCGGGGGGTGATCTTGGTCGGCCACGGGGGGATTCCCAAGGATTGCCCCCAGGAATTGGTGACGCGGCTGAAGCGGCTGGAGGCGCAACGGCGCGCGTCCAAGACACCACCGAGCGCGGAGGAACTCGACCTCGACGCGAAGATCCGGCATTGGCCGCGCACGAAGGACACCGATCCCTATCGATCCGGGCTCGAGGCCGTCGCCGGAGCCGTACGACCCAAGCTGAACGAGGAACTCTTTGCGGTGGCCTACAACGAGTTCTGTGCCCCGACCCTCCAGGAGGCGGCGGCGGATTTGGTGCGAGCCGGCGCCGGACACATTACCGTCCTGACCACGATGGTGACGCCGGGAGGATCGCATTCGGAAGTCGAGATCCCCGAGATCCTTGAGGAACTGCGCGCCGCGCACCCGGACACCACGTTCGTCTATGCCTGGCCGTTCGATCTCGAGTTGGTGGCCGGGACACTGGCGGCGCAGCTCCGCCGATTCCGATGACCCACGCGGCCGGCATGGGTGGGAAGGCCCGTAATCAAGTCTCCTCTCCCGAGCGCGATGGGCCGGGGGTTGGGCTCGGGAGCCGATATTCGTGCCTGCGGGTGGCTGTTTCTGGCGGCGGGAGCGATCGATCTGGGGTGGATTCTGTCGTACCCGGGCTATGCCCGCAAGGTTTTCGGGACGCAGTTTTCCGGCTAGGTCGGGTGGGTCGTCAAGCTGCAGCATCCCCTCCTTCATTGGGTGATCGGATGGGGATTCGTGCGGCCACGGCGTTGGGCCTTGTGGGGGTACCTCGCTTACCTGGCCATCGCCTGCGCCAGCGAGATCGCCACGCAGGTGGCGGAGGGGCGCACCCCGTGCGGCTCTCCATGATCGGTGTCAGCCTGCTGTTTGCGGGCTACGTAGTGATGCGGCGCCGCGTGTTTCGGTGACCGGGTCAAGGCCGGGGGCCGGCCTTCCCGGTCCGAACGCAGCCGGTCGAAGAAAATGCTCCGATTTCGATCGGCTTCCGGCAGTCGTCGCGGCTCCGAATTGCTTTTGCGAGGCTCCTATCCTATCCTCTGGCCGCTCTCCCGGCGGAGGGTGACCGTAGGAGCCAGTTGCGCGGGTGGCATCGTGCCGGACGGAGTGCCGGAGTTCGGAGGAGAGGGCATGAGACGATTCCGTGTTCGGAAGATGGGGCTGCGGGCCGGCATGGCCGGACTTGCGCTGGCCTCGGCGATGGGCTTGACCTCGGCATCCGCCCTCGGCGCGGAAATCGAGGGCGTCACCTTCTCGAATGTCTCCGAGGTCGGAGCCACGATGCTCCCGCTTCGCGGGGTCGGTCTCGCCAAGTATTTACGCGTCATCAAGGTCTACGTCGCCGCGCTCTACCTCGATCCCGGCGTCGCCCCGGATCGCGCCTTGGACGATGTTCCCAAGCGGCTCGAGCTCTTCTACCTTCGATCCTTGAAGGCCGGCGACTTTGCCCAGGCCGCCGACAAGGTGTTGCCCGACAACGTTCCCGCCTCGATCATCGACAAGGTCCGATCCCGGATCGAACAGCTGCACCGTCTTTATCAAGACATCAATCCGGGCGATCGGTACACCCTGACCTATGTGCCGGGGATGGGTACCGAGCTTGCGCATAACGGCAAGGTCAAAGGGGTGATCCCCGGCGCCGATTTCGCGGCGGCCTATTTTGCGATTTGGCTGGGACCGGACCCGATCAATCAGGCGCTGAAGGACGGCCTGTTGGGCCTGATGAAGTAGCCGGAAGGCTGAGATAGCCAAGCAATCCGCTTGGGCGGCTGTTCCGTAGAGACGACAGGGAGAGCCTGACCTGGTGATGACGCGCCCCGTGGACTTGTTCAAGGACACCTTTCATCGGTTGAACGCGACGTCCCTGCATCTGCTGACGGGCCTCTATAGCGAGCAGGTCGTGTTTCAGGACCCGTTTCGCCGCCTGGAGGGATTACCGGCCTTGCGCCGGTATTTCGCGGAGCTGTATCGACATACGACGTCGTCCGCGTTCGTGTTCGAGCAGGAGTTCCTCGGCGAGGGAAGCGCCATGTTGACCTGGACGATGTCGGTTCGACATCCGCGGCTGCGCGGCGGGCGCCTGATCCACGTGGCGGGCGCCACCCACCTCGGGTTCCACGACAAAATTGTCTTCCATCGCGATTACTTCGATGCCGGCGAATTGATCTACGAACACCTTCCCCTCCTCGGCCCGCTCGTGCGGGCGATCAAGAGGCGCGTGTAATGGCCCGACATCCCGTCAGAGATCGGCGCGCATGGGTCACCGGAGCCTCGACCGGTATCGGGCGCGCGGTGGCCGAGGAGCTGCTGCGCCGTGGCGCACGGGTCGTGGCGTCCGCCCGCACCGAGACCGTTCTCTCGGAGCTGGCGCGGGCGTGGGACCCCGAGCGCGTGATGGTCCTGCCGCTGAACGTGACGGATCGAGCCGCCACCTTGCGGGCCATGGATGCGGTCCGCCAGCGGTGGGGCGGGCTCGACATCGCGATTCTGAACGCCGGCACCTGCGAGTATGTGGACGTCAAGAAGTTCGACAGCACGATCTTCGAGCGGACCATGCGGACGAATGTCTTGAGCATGGCCTACGGGGTGGAGGCCGTGTTGCCCCTCTTGCGGCAGTCGCCTTCCCCGCACCTGCTGGGGATGAGCAGTACGGTGGCGTACGGCGGGCTGCCTCGGGCGGAGGCCTACGGGGCGTCGAAGGCCGCCATCAAGAATTTCTTCGAGGCGCTGCGCGTGGATCTGGCTCCGGAAGGGATTCCGGTGTCGGTGATCTGCCCCGGCTTCGTCCGGACGCCCCTCACCGATCGGAACGATTTCCCCATGCCGTTTCGCATCGAAGCCGACGACGCCGCGCGCCGCATCGTCGATGGAATCGAAGCGCAGACGCTGGACATTCATTTCCCCAAGCGCTTCAGTATCCCGCTCCGACTGCTGACGCTGCTGCCGAGCCGGCTGTACATGAAGGTGGTGTCCGCAATGGTGCGGTCCTCGTGAAGATCGCGGTGGTCGGGAGCGGCATTTCCGGGTTGGTCGCCGCCTATCTGCTTCATCGGGAGCATCAGGTGACCGTCTTCGAGGCCAATGCCTATGTCGGCGGGCATACGAACACCGTCGAGGTGGAGTGGCAGGACGCGGTCTATCCCGTCGACACGGGGTTTATCGTGTTCAACGACTGGACGTATCCGAATTTCATCCGGCTCCTCGACCGGCTGAAGGTGGCCTCGGAACCGAGTTCGATGAGCTTCAGCGTGCGGTGCGAGACGACCGGATTGGAGTACAACGGAACCGACCTCAATCGCCTGTTCGCGCAACGCTCCAACCTGCTCCGACCCTCGTTCTACCGCATGATTCGGGACATTCTGCGGTTCAACCGGGAGGCGCCCGGGTTGCTGCCGGACGGCGACGGAGGGGCCTCGTTGGGTGCCTACCTCGAGGCCCGGGGATATTCCGACGCATTCATGCGGCACTATATCATTCCGATGGGCGCGGCCATCTGGTCCGCGAGCACGGACGACGTGCGGGGCATGCCCGTGCGGTTTTTTGTGCAGTTCTTCCATAACCACGGCATGTTGTCGGTGGATCGGCGTCCCGTGTGGCATGTGATCTCCGGGGGATCCCACCAGTACCTCAAGGCGCTGACCCGCTCCTTCCTCGATCGCGTTCGGCTTCGAAGTCCCGTGCGCGCCGTCGAGCGGACGCCGGACCGAGTGGCGATCACCTCGGACGAGCAGCTTCCGGACGGACGCGTCCACCGAAGGACGGAGTGGTTTGATCACGTCATTCTGGCGCTGCACAGCGATCAGGCGTTGACGCTGCTGAGAGATCCGAGCCCCCAGGAACGGGCGATCCTCGGCGCGATTCCCTACCAGGAAAACGAAGCGGTGTTGCACACCGATACGAGCCTGCTTCCTCGCCGCCGGCTGGCATGGGCCAGTTGGAATTATCATCTGTTGCGCGGGGGCAAGGATCGGGTGGCCGTGACTTACCATATGAATCAGCTTCAGAACTTGTCGGCGCCCGCCGAGTTTTGCGTCACGCTGAACCGCGGCGACGACGTGGACCCGTCGAAAGTTCTGCGGCGCATCACCTATCACCATCCGCGGTTTACGCCGGCCGCAGTGGCGGCGCAAGCCCGCCGCCCCGAGATCAGCGGCCTCAACCGGACGTCGTATTGCGGCGCCTATTGGGGCTACGGCTTCCACGAAGACGGCGTGAACAGCGCCCTGGCCGTGTGCCAGACATTTGGACGAGACCTGGCATCGTGAACAGCGCGATTTACGAGGGGACGGTCCGGCATCGCCGCTTTCGGCCGGTCCCGCATGCCTTCCGCTATCGGCTCTTCATGATGTTCCTGGACCTGGACGAACTGCCGACGCTGTTCGAACGTCGGTGGCTCTGGTCGGTGGACAAGCCGAATCTGGCCTCGTTCCGGCGTCGCGACCATGCCGGTGACCCGTTGGTGCCCCTGCCTGCTTTCGTGCGGGACCTCGTCGAACGAGAGACCGGGCGCCGTCCCTCCGGGCCCATCCGGCTGCTGACGCATCTCCGTTACTTCGGTTATGTTTTCAATCCCGTCAGTTTCTACTTTTGTTACGACGCCGCCGGCGCACGGGTCGAAACGACGGTGGCCGAGATCACCAATACGCCCTGGGGCGAACGGCATTGCTATGTGCTGGGGCCGGATGACAATCTCGGCACCGGGACGAAGCGTCGCTTTCAGCTCGACAAGGTGTTTCACATTTCGCCCTTTATCGACATGAACGTGCGCTACGAGTGGGTGTTGACCGATCCGTCCTCCACCCTGGCCATTCACATGGAGAATTGGCGCGACGGGCAGGCCTTGTTCGACGCCACGATGGTGTTGCACCGCCGGCCCGTGACCGGGCCGGCGCTGGCCCGGCAACTGATCCGCTATCCCCTCATGACGGGACAAGTGATCGGGGGGATCTACTGGCAAGCCCTCAGGCTCTGGCTCAAGGGGGTGCCTGTTTATAGTCATCCACACGCGAGAAAGGAGGCGTCGCCGGTGGCGACGAGTGAATCCCAGTCATGAACGAGACGGCTCTGCAGAAGGAACTGGCGACCGCCGAAACGGAGGACGCTCCGACTTCTCCGGTTGTGTCCCGGGTTTATCGGCTCGCGCGCCGAGCTGTCTTGGGACGGCTGGCTCGCCTTCGTCGAGGAACCCTGACGCTGGTCGACGGAGACCTCCGGGTGACCTTTGGCCGGGCCACCGCCGACTGCCCGCTCCAGGCGACCGTTACCGTGCTCGATCCTCGCACGTTTTTGGATGTGGCCTTGGCCGGGTCGGTCGGCGCGGGAGAGGCCTATCGCCGAGGACGCTGGACGGCCGACGATCTCACGGTGCTCGTGCGCCTCTGCGTCCTCAATCGCGAATTGATCGATGGGCTGGAGGAGGGGCTTGCGTGGCTGTCCCAGCCGCTCCTCCGCACCCTTCATTGGTGCCATCGCAATACCAGGGCCGGCAGCCGCCGGAATATCGCCGCGCACTACGATCTCGGCAACGAGTTCTTCCGGCTGATGCTGGACGACACGATGATGTACTCTTGCGCCTACTTCGAACGCCCGGGGGCGACGCTGCTCGAGGCCTCGCGCTCGAAGAACGACCTCATCTGCCGCAAACTGCAATTGGGACCGTCGGACCATCTGCTCGAAATCGGGACGGGATGGGGCGGGTTCGCCATCCACGCCGCATCGACGTACGGGTGTCTGGTCACGACGACCACCATCTCGCAGCAGCAATATGAGTTCGCCGTGGAGCGTGTCGCGGCGACGGGGTTGGGCGATCGAGTCACCGTGTTGAAAACCGACTACCGGGACTTGCCCGCGCTGGGCCGGCAGTTCGACAAGGTCGTCTCCATCGAGATGATCGAGGCGATCGGCCACCGGCAGTACGATGCGTTTTTTCGCATCTGCGGGCAGCTCCTCGCGTCGGCGGGGTTACTGTTGGTGCAGGGCATCACGATCGACGAGCGCTTGTACGGGCGCGCGACCCGGTCGGTCGATTTTATCCAGCAATACATTTTCCCCGGCAGCGGAATTCCGTCGGTCAGCGCCTTGACGGAGGCCTCGGCCCGCAGCAGCGACCTCACGTTGATTCATATGGAAGACATCGGGGCCCACTATGCGCCCACCCTCCGGGCCTGGCGTCGCAACGTCGACCGGGCGCGACCGCGCCTGCGCGCGCTCGGGTACACGCCGGATTTTCTTCGGCTCTGGGAGTTTTACCTGTGTTATTGCGAAGGGGGCTTCCTGGAGCGGTCCATTGGGACGGCCCATCTGCTGTTCAGTAAGCCGGACTGGCGCCCGATGCCGATCGGATGCTGAAGCCCCTGCTGAACGCGATCGGGTTTCAGTGCGGGTGGTTCCTCTGCGTGCTCGGCGCCGCGCGGGGGCTTCCGTGGCTGGGTCCCGCCGCCGTCCTCCTCCTGCTGGCCGGCCACGCCCGCCTGGTCGAGGCTCCGCGCCGGGCCCTGCAGTTCGTGATGCTGATCGGGGCCTATGGACTGCTCGTGGACAGCCTCCTCGCTCTCGGTGGTGTTCTTGCCTTCAAGGACGGCATGGGGCCAGGCTGGATCTGCCCGCCGTGGTTGATTGCCCTGTGGATGTTGTTCGCCACCACCCCGGCTCTCTCCCTGCGGTGGTTGTACGGTCGATGGGCGCTGGCGGCAGGTCTCGGCGCGGTCTTCGGGCCGCTCAGTTACTATGCCGGTGCGGCGCTTGGAGCCGTGACCCTGGGCACGACCCGGATGACCGGCCTCCTCGTCCTCAGCCTGGTCTGGGCGGTGACGCTCCCGTTGCTGCTCGTGGGTTCGGAGCGGCTGAGCGGTTCGGGCCACGGTTCATGATCTCATCGTATCCGCCCTATCCCGCATTATTCATGACTGCTTCTCCTGCACCCGCCGAGACGCCGCTGCGACAAAGCTGGCAGGCAGCCTTGGGGCATGCCGGCGGGCAGGCTCGCCCCGCGTGGAGTCTGGGCGGGTTCGTCCCTCGGTTGGGCTCGGGACTCTGAGTATGTCGAAGGGTCACGAACTGTCATGAATAATGTGGGCTAGTGAGGACTGCGGGGCGAAGGGACTCGATCAAGCTCCGTGTCGGGCGTCAACCCGCCGGCCCGTATACGGACTGACCCGCTTCGCGCAGGCCGGCCGACGCGACATCCGCCGTACTACGACTCGTTGATCCCCCCGACGGGTCGGAGTAGCATGAATCGATCGCGGTGCGACAAGGAGATTTCACCATGCAGACGACCCTCCGAATGGCAGTTGTCGCCCTCCTCCTTCTTGGGTTGGGGTGCGTGGAGCCGGACTATTATGTGACGGGTACGGGGGCGAGCGCCGAGCCGCAACGCGAAGAATCGCCGTCCATGGGCAAGCCGGATCCGGCCTACGCGAGTCCCGACACGGTCTGCTCTCCGCCGATGGAGAACTGTCCGTAATTCACGCCGCCGCGGGATGACACACGCGGTGAGGTCCGGCTATACTGCTCTCCGCTCCGCTCGACGCGAGCAGAACCCCGGTGACGACGACACCTCACGCCATGACCGCTTCCGCCTGGAAGGCCGACCTCGTCAAGGCCTTTTTCGACACGGACTCCTTTCGCTACGATCCTGACAAGGGATTCAAACTCGCCTCCGGCTTGACGAGTCCGTTCTATGTCGACTGCCGGATGTTGATGGCCCATCCAGGACCACGGCGATTGGTGGCGCGGGCTGCCTGGGAACGGTTGCGGGGTCTGGCGTTCGAGTGCATCGGCGGTCTTGAGATCGGAGCGATTTCCATCGCGACGACGATCTCGGATTATGGCTTCGCCGCCGAGCCGTCGAGCCTCTGGAGGACGTTCGTCGTACGCAAACACACTAAGGACCACGGGACGGGCAAGCTCATCGAAGGCGGTGTGCGGCCCGGCGATCGAGCGCTGATCGTGGACGACGTCCTCACCAGCGGCGGGTCCTTGCTGAAGGCGGTGGGGGCCGCGCGTGAGGCTGGGCTCCGGGTGTCCGAGACCCTCGTGATCGTCGATCGGAACGAGCAGGACGGCCGCTCCCGTATCGAGGACGCCGGACTCCGACTGATCAGCTTGCTCACCATCGACGACCTGATGAAACAGGCCCGCCTCTCCCCCCAACGCTAACGGCCGCTTACCTGCACTCGAACTGAATCCCCCAGCGGTGGTCGCGGACGATTTCCTCCGCTCCCGGCACGGTCGTCTGCACGCGGTCACGGCCCTTCGTTTCACCCTCGCGCACGATCTGATAGTGCCCGCCGCAGCGCCGATCGATCAGGCGTAGCGCATCTCGTCGAAAGGAGGACACCATCGCCCCCCGTTGCGGGACGAAGGAATAGACCACCACGCCACCGCGGTCGGTCTCCTGGATGAGCCTGGCCCCTTCCGCGCAGCCCGCCAGCACGCACAGCATCACGAGCCATGAGAGTCTTGACCCGCTTTTCATACGGTTCGTATCATAGGCACGAGACAGAGAGAGCTCAAGCCCGACGGGGCGATGGGAAGGAGGCGTGAGCCATGAAGGGACGGATTCATCTTGTTGCGATAGTCGTCCTGTTGGGAGCGCTGGCGTGCGGCGTGCCGGCGTTGTTCGCCAGGGAGAGTTACGTGCTCACCGTGCAGCAGCTCCGGGCCGGACTGATGAAGGCCGCCACACCGTCGGCGAAGGGCTTCTTGCTGGTGGATGTCCGCACTCCCGAAGAACATGCCGGAGGGTTTATCCCCGGCACCGACAAGAACATCGATTTTCGGGAGATCAAGACACGACATCGCGAGCTCGGAGCCGGGCTGGACGACCATATCGTCGTGTATTGCCAATCCGGTCACCGGAGCGGGATCGCCGCCGAAACGTTGGCTGAGTTAGGCTATCGCTACGTCTATAACGTGGACGGTAGCATGAACGCCTGGATGGAAGCCGGCTATCCGGTCGATCGCGGGCGGTGACGCGAGGTCCTCATCTCACCCGAAACGACGACCCCGGTGGCGGGTGCTTAGCCCGCATTATTCACGATGACTTCTCCTGCACCCGCCGAGACGCCGCTGCGACACGCCTGGATGCGGCCTGTTGGCATCCAGGCGGGGAGGCTCGCCGCTCGGTCCCTCGACAGACTGGTTCACGTCTGCCTCGGGCTCTCGCGACTCCGCATACCCGTCTCGCCTGACGTCTCCGTGGTTTCGTCCCTCGGCTGGGCCCGGGACCCTGAGTAGGTCGAAGGGTCACGAATTCTCGTGAATAATGCGGGTTAGTGTGGCGCGGCGCTGTTCGGTGATGCCGTGGTGCCTGGCGGGAGGATGGGCCGGGGACGCGGCCGGATGCCGATCACTGTGGGCAGCGGAATATGGGCGGCGGGCGCGGTGCCGTCGACGATGGACCGCCACGGCGCCGCCACGGCGGTCTTGCCTGCCCGCGCGAGCGTGTCGGCGCCGATCAACAGGTCGGAAGAAGATCCGCCGTCCATGGCCATGACCTGCCGCAGCCACGGCAGGATCGCGCGCATGCATTCGCCGAGTCCGAATAAGCTCGCCGCGGTCACCGTCTTGATCACATACATGTAGCCGTTCGCGTCTTCGGCGAGGAGCGTCTGTTGCGCGCGTTTGCCCGACTTGCGCACCCGCAGGGTTCCGCTTCGATCCAAGACCATCAAGGCTTGCGCCGCCTCCCGGTACGCCACCGGGTCCTCAGGAAAGGTGTCCAGTGACAGGTCCAAGATGCGAGCCCGAGGCATGCCCCGTTCGACCGGTTCGGCGACGAAGAGGCCTTGCCATTGGGCATGGCGCTTGGGATTCAGCGGCCGGCCGTCCCTATACAGGAGACCCATGTAAGAAAAGTCGTCCAGAAAGAGGCCCGCGTTGAAGAGCAGCGCGGCGCTCGTCCGGCGTTGCCACTCGGCCAACGGCACCGGGGCCGAGAGCCCCTCGTCGCGGAACTGGTACACGCTGAAGATAAAACGCTCGGGGTCGATCCGGACGATGACCGTCGAGAGGTCCTCTGAACAGACGGCCCCCGGAGCCCAGGCGGCGATCTCGAGCCCGTCCGCCAGCGGATCCCAGGCCAACGCCCCCGCGTCGACCCTCCAAGCAGCCCCGAGGCAGAACCACAGCAGAAACGCCATGCCGAGCCGCCACCGGCTGATCGGCAACCCGCATTTGGGCATGAGAGTACTCATGCTAGGTCTCGACCCTGCCGACTCGGTCGGCCGTCCGTGCAGCCGGCCGTCGGCCCGTTCCCTGCCCGCGTGCCCGGCGGCGATGGGAGGCGACGCCAGTATACGAGGCCTTTCCCTAAGGATCAATGCGTCCTCATCGTCGTCTTCCGCACGGGTCACGGCTCAGCCCCGCCGCCGGGCGGGGGCGGCTCGTTGATGAGACCCCAAAAAACGCCTAGTTCTCGAACGGCTTTGACGTAATCGGGAAAGTCGACGGGTTTTACCACGTACGCATTGACTCCGGCGGCGTAGCACCGGGCGACGTCGAACTCTTCTCGCGACGACGTGAACATGACGACCGGGATGCGGCTGAAGGCGGTGTCCTGCTTGATGGTACGCAGCACCTGCAACCCGTCCACTTTGGGCATTTTCAGGTCGAGCACGATGAGGATCGGGTTACCCTCCGATCGGTCGCGAAAGGCGCCGCGGCGGTAGAGGTAATCCAAGACCTCGGTGCCGTCACGACAGAGCGCGACCTTGTCCGCCAGATGGTCTTCCTCCATGGCGGCTAGGGCCAGCTCGGCGTCACGGGGGTTGTCGTCCGCGAGAAGGATCGCTTTGTAACTATCCACTTACGCCGCCCGCTTCAACGCCACATAGAAGGTGGCGCCCTGATCCGGTTGACTTTCGGCCCACGTCCGGCCGCCGTGACGATGGACGATTCGACGGACGTTCGCCAGCCCGATCCCGGTCCCTTCGAATTCATCCGCGCGGTGGAGCCGCTGGAAGACTCCGAACAATTTCCCCGCGTACTTCATGTCGAATCCCACCCCGTTGTCCTTGACGAACACCACGGCCTCGTCGGAGGAGAGGGGCCGCGCGCCGATCTCGATCTTGGTGTCGGACCGCGCGCCGGTGAACTTGATGGCGTTGGCAACCAGATTCACGAAGACCTGGCGAAGCATCGAGGGATCCCCCTGGACCACCGGCAAGGGCTCCACGTTCCAGGTGATCTGCCGGCCGTGCGCGTCCTCCTGCACCCGTTGGAGGACGTCCTTCATCAGCTCGTTCAGATCGACGGTGGTCGTCAGCATTTCGGCCCGTCCCATTCGAGAGAACCCGAGCAGATCGTCGATGAGCTGGCCCATTTGCTTGGCCGACTGGGAGATGGTCGTCAGGTAGCGGCGGGCCTTTTCGTTGAGGTCCGAGCCCGCGGCCCGTTCCAGCAGCGCGACGTACCCGTCGATATGGCGGAGCGGCGCGCGAAGGTCGTGCGAGACGGAATAACTGAAGGCCTCCAACTCCTTGTTGGCGGCTTCCAGCAGTTCGCCCCGATGACTAAGCTCGTTCGCCACGCGGTCGCGTTCGGCGATGTCGTGCCGGATCAGGAGATACACGGATCCGAGGAGCGCGAACTGCAACACCGTGGCGATGCCGAGCAGCCACACGCTCCATTGTGTGCGCTGAGCCGACTCTTCGAGCCGGGTGTAGAGGATCCGGTTCTCCTCGTCGGCGATCGCGCCGATCAGCGTCCGCGCGGTCTCCAATTCCCGATTCGCGTCTTTCCCGAAAATCAGGGGGCGGACGCCTTGATACCCGTGTTTGAGGCGCTGGGCGATCCCCGCGCGCTGCAGATCGAACAGGCGCTTGATCTGCGTGTCGAGCTGGGCGATCCGTTCGTGTTGCTCCGGGTTGGGCGAGGAGAACTCCGAGAAGGTGAGGAGATAGGACGGAATGAGTTCGGAGGCCGCCCGCTGTCCCTCCAGGTAGCTGTGATCTCCGGTAACCAGGAAGCGCCGGTACGCCCGCTCGGCATCCTCCAGCATGGTGAGGAGTTCATCGACTCCTTTGATGATGCGATGGCTCTTGCCATCGAGCTTGGTGTTGACGATCAGGGTCGCGGTGGTCTTGTAGGCGACGACCCCGACGGCCGTCACCATGGCGAAGACGAGGCCGAATCCGACCAGCATCAGCCGATGAATGGACCAGTGGGCCAGAGGACGGAGCAATTGCATGAGTGTCGACGCAGACGAACCGCGCCACGGACGAATCCGTGCGCGGCGCGATGGACGCCGACGGTATTCTAGCAGAGGGGGTTCAGGGGGCGGACCGAATTTGTGTTTTGCGCGAAGCGCGGTGAAAGGGACGGGCCGAGGGATCAGCTGCCGGGGATGATCGGCAGGGTCGAGCCGGATACGATGGGGCCGGCGAAGCTGGAAAACATCAGGGTGGCGGCCACGACCCAATCCATGACGGGCTGGGGATAGATCCCCATGATCAGGGTGGCGGCCAGAGTCACGCAGAGGACGGCTTTCATCGGACCGGAAATGTGCAACGGCGTCGGGTCCGTCGGCTCGTTGATGTACATTTTCTTCACGACGATCAAATAGTAGTAGAGCGAGATGACAATGTTGATCAAGCCCACCGTGATGAGGGCGTAGAGGCCTTCCTTGATCGCCGCCACGAAAATATACAGCTTGCCGATGAAGCCCGCGAGCGGCGGCACGCCGGCCAAGGACAAGAGAAAGATCAGCATCGCGAAGGCCAGCAGCGGCGACCGCCGGTTCAAGCCGTTGTAGTCCTCGATCTCGTCGCTCCCCAGGAGATTGCCGACCGCAATCACGACGGCGAACGCACCCAGATTGGCGAACAGGTACGTCAACAGGTAGAACAGGATGGCGTCCTCGCCCATCTTCGTCCCGGCGGCCAATCCGATCAGGACGTTCCCGACCTGCGCGATGCCCGAATAGGCCAGCAGCCGCTTGATGTTCCGCTGCGCGATCGCCACGATGTTGGCGTAGGTCATCGATAAAATGGATACGGCGACCAGCAGGAGCACCCACTGGGGCTTCAAGGCCCCCAGGGCCACGTAAAACATCCGCAGCAAGATCGCGAACGCCGCGCCTTTGGGCGCGATGGAGAGAAACGCCGTCACAGGGGTCGGCGCGCCGTGGTAGGTGTCCGGGATCCAAGAATGGAACGGCACCGCGCCGATCTTGAAGCCGAGGGCCGCAAAGATCAGCAGATAGCCGATAATCAACCCGGGGGTGGCCGGCGCGCCGATCATGTCGGAGAAGACCAGTTTCCCGGTCTCGCCGTAGACTAAGCTGATGCCGTAGGCCAGCAGTCCGGCCGCAAACACGCCCAGGATGAAAAACTTCACGCCCGACTCGTTCGAGGCCAGGTCCTCCCGCAAGTAGGCCACGAGGACGTAGAACCCGAACGTCGAGAATTCCAGGGTGACGAAGACCGACAACAGGTCGTTGGCGGAGGACATGAACATCATGCCCAAGGCCGACATGAGGATCAGGACGTAGTACTCGCCGCGGAAAAAGCGAAACTTGCCGATGTAGTCCGCGGAGGCGAGCACCACGAGCGCGGTGGCCGCAACGATGAAGATCTTGAAAAAGATGGCCAACCGGTCGAGCACGAACATGTTGTGAAACAACGCTCCGGAGATGTGGGCGACGTCCAGCCAGACGAGGCACGCCAACGTGCCCAGCAATCCCACCACGCTCAAGGTCGCAATGTGGGCCTTAGGGAGGCGCGGCAATGAAAAATCCACGGCCAGCACGACGCAAAGCCAGAGCGTCAGGAAGATCTCCGGCAGCATGAGCAAGAGATCGGAGGCCGAGAGCGACAGCGAGAACGTCATGGCTGAGAAACCCCCTCGGTGCTCACGCGGGTCAGGTGCGCGGACCCGGCCACAGGTCCGGCCGGGGGCGCCGATTCGGCCACGGGAACGACCTTGGTGATGCGGGCGACGAGCGGGTCGACGCCCGCACGAACTACGGAATAGAAATGGCCCGGCGACAGGAAGAACCAAATGCTGCAGGACATCATCAGGACAAAAGGAAGCCGATCCACGAAGGCGACCGCGTCCCGGGCGTGGGCATAATGCTGATCCATGGCCCCGTAGAAGACCCCTCGCATCATGCGGAAGAGATAGGCCATGGTCAGCACGATCCCGATCACGGCGACGATGACTTGGAGGGGATACTTATTCCAGCTGCCGACGATAATCATGACCTCGGCGAGGAAATTGACCGTGCCCGGCATCCCGACGGAGGCCATGCACCCGACAATGGTGCAGCCGGCGATGAACGGCATGCGGTTCACGAGCCCGCCCAGCGACGGAATGTCTCGGGTATGGGTCTGGTCGTAGACCCAGCCGGCCATGGCGAACAGCATGCTCGTGGCCAGCGCGTGGGCGAACATGTACATGACCGCGCCGGTCAGGCTGATGTAATCGAGCGCCGCCATGCCGAGAAACACATAGCCCATGTGGCTGGAGCTCGAATAGCCGATCACATACTTGGTGTCGCGGGCGTAGAAGGCGACGAACCCGCCATACAACATGCTGAAAATGCTCAACACGGCCGCGATCGGCATGAGCTCGCGTGTCGTCTCCGGGAGGATCTCAAACGCGACACGGATGATCGAGAAATGTCCAAGCTTCATGAGGACACCGGCGTGCAGCATGCTAGTGGCGGCGGGCGCGGCCGCGTGACCGACGGGAGACCAGGAGTGCAGCGGCCAGATCGGGGCGATCGATGCGAACCCGAAGAAGATCAGCAGCCAGATCAGCGTGGCCAGCGGACCCTCGAAATGGGCCCGCTCCCGGAGGATGAGAATGTCGAACGTGTTCAATCCCGAGAACTTGTAGATCAGCAGGATGCCCATCAAACAGAGCACGGCGAACGCGGATAGGAAAAGCACCAGTTTCATGGCCGCATATTCTTTGCTGTTCGAGCCGAAGTTGAAAATGAAGCCGACGGAGTCGCGTTTCTTCAATCCCTCAGAATCGGTCATTTCCAGGTAGGTCTTGGTATGGCTGCCCCACATGCCCAAGAGGAGGTACATCGGGATGACGGACATCTCGTAGAAGAAATAGAGGAAGAACAGATCCAGCGACATGAAGACGCCGATCGTGGCGGCGGCGAGGATGAGCAACCAGATATAAAACTGCTTGGCCCGGTCCTTGGTGTGCCACTGCACGAAGATCCCCGCGAAGAGCAGGATGCAGGAGGCGAGCACCAGGGGCGTGCCGATCCCGTCGACCCCCAGATACAGCGCAATGCCCAACTGCTTCGACCACTCATAGCGCTGCACGAACTGGAAGCCGCCTTTGACGGGGTCGAAGGCATAGAAGAGATAGAACGAGGCCAACAGGCTGATCCCGGCGGCGCTCGCGGCCGTGACTCGCACCATGAGCTTCTGCTTTTCGGGAATCAGGATGAGCGCGAATGCGCCGGCGAACGGGGCAAACAGAATGATGAGTAGAATGTAGTCGGTCATGGTGCCTTAGTCGCGCGCCAGCTTCGAGGTGGCGTCCAACATGGTCAACGTGCCCCGGTCGAGGCGATCCACGAGGGCCTGCACCGAGCCGTTCATCATCCGAAGAAAGGGCGACGGGTACAGGCCGATCCAGAGAATCATGATGGATAAGGAGACGCTGATGACCAGTTCCCCCATTTTCAGATCGGCGACCGCTTGGGTCAGCCCTTTGCCAAGCGGCCCGAGAATGGACCGCTCGTAATACCACAAGAAGTACGCGGCCCCGAAAATGATGCCCACGACCGCGATGGAGCCGTACCACCACTTGGCCTTGAAGGCGCCGAGGAGGATCAAGAATTCGCCGACGAACCCGTTGGTGCCGGGTAAGCCGATCGACGCCAAGCCGATGATGAGCAGAAAGGTCGCGAGCAGCGGCGCCTGTTTGGCCAATCCCCCGAAGGACGAAATGTGGGTGCTTTGTCGGCGGCTATAGAGAAACCCGGCGACGAAGAACAGGCCGGCCGTGCTGAAACCGAGGTTGATCATGGTCAAGAGGCTGCCCTGTAAGCCTTGGAAGTTGAGCGCGAACGCCCCGAGCACGACGAAGCCGAGGTGGCTCACGCTGCTGAATGCGAGTAGACGCCGGAAGTCCGGTTGGATCAGGGCGACGAACGCTCCGTACAGGATTCCGGCGAGCGCCATCACCATCATGATCGTCACCACGGTCTCGTTCTTGGACGCCTCGGGCAGCAACGGCAGGCTGAACCGCAGGAAGCCGTAGGTCCCCATCTTGATGCCCGCGAGCATCACCGCCATCCCGATCGGCCCCTCCATCAACGCGTCGGGCAGCCAGGTATGAAAGGGGAACAGCGGCGCCTTGAAGGCGAACCCGAGGAACAGCAGCCAAAAAATCAGGAGCTGCTTGTCCACGGAGATCGGGGCCGTGAGCAGATCCAGAAAATCGAACGAATAGGTCGGCTCGATGTGATTGCGGACCGCCCACGCGTGGTAATTGATGTCGAGCAGGGCGATGCCGACCAGCATGAAGACGCTGCCCAGCAGGGTGTACAACGTGAACTTGAGGGCGGCGTATTGGCGCTCCGCGCCGCCGCCCCACAATTTGATGAGGAAATAGCTGGGGAGCAGCATCAGCTCCCAAAAGACGAAGAAGAGGACCAGGTCCAGCGTGACAAACACCCCCATGACGGTGGTCTCGAGGAGGAGCATCGTCATCATGTAGAGGCGGACTTTCTGCCGCACGGTATCCCAGGAATACACCATGATCAGGGTCGTCAAGAACGCGGTGATTCCCACGAACAGGATGCTGATTCCGTCGACGCCCAGGTGATAGCTGATCCCCAAGGGGGAAACCCAGGCCAGCCGCTCGGCGAATTGCATCGAGGGCGAGTCCGGAACGAAGTGGGCCAGGACGACGATCGCCAAGGCCAGCTCCAGGAGCGACACCCCCAAGGCCACGGCCTTGATCATCTCCTCGTCGTCCATGAACCAGAGGACGATCGCTCCCAGGAAGGGCACGAAGAGCAGGCACGAGAGAATCGGGAAATGAAACGTCAGTTCTTCCAGCATCGCGCTTGCCTATCTCCCTCTAGGAGGCACTCCACCAGACCAGCACCAGATGGACGAGCAGGAACAGCCCGGCCACGATGACCGCGGCGTAGTGGTGCACCATGCCGCTCTGCAGCTTGCGCCAGGATCGCGCCAAGAGATGGTTGGCGTAGCCGATGGTGTTCAGACCGGCGTAGATCACGTACTTTTCGAACCAGGTGCTGGCGACGGAGGTCAGCTCCGTTCCGCGCCCCACCATCCGGACCGCGCCGTCGATGACGGTCCGGTCCAGCCAATCCAACACCAGTCCCAACTTCTTGGTGGGTTCGACGAACAACAGATCGTAGAACTCGTCGACGTACCACTTATTCAAGAGGGTCGTATACAGCGCCGGTTGCCTGGCCGCCCAGGCGTCGGCGGTGCCCGGCTTCACCGTATAGAGATAATGCGCGATGAGCCAGCCCGTGAGCGCGATGACCGTGGCGACGCCCATCAGCATGAACGTGATCCCCGCTCCGGCTTCATGTTCCCCCTCCGGCGCGCCGATCACCGGGGCCAGGAACTGGTGGAACCATCCGTTCTCAGGCGGGATTCCCGGGATGCCGCCGACCAGCGAGAGCGCCGCGAGGACCATCAGGGGCGCCAGCATAACCGGCGGCGATTCATGGATGTGCGCGAGCGCGTGGTGATCGACCCGTGATTCGCCATAGAAGGTCAGATAGGTGAGCCGGAACATATAGAAGGACGTCAACAACGCGCCGCAGGCCGCCATGCCGTAGAGCACGTAGTGATGATGGACGAACGCGTGTGCCATGATCTCGTCTTTGCTCCAGAACCCGGCAAAGGGGAAAATGCCCGAGATCGCCAGCGTGCCGATCAGGAAGACGCGATGTGTCCAAGGAATCTTGCCGCTGAGCGCTCCCATTTTCCGGATGTCCTGCTCGCCGTGCAGGGCGTGGATGACGGAGCCGGCCGAGAGGAACAACAGCGCCTTGAAGAAGGCATGGGTCATGAGGTGAAACACCGCCGCAGCGTAGGCGCCGACTCCACACCCCAGGAACATGTACCCGAGCTGGCTGACGGTGGAATAGGCCAGCACCCGCTTGATGTCCGTTTGGACCAATCCGATCGTGGCTGCGAACAGAGCCGTAATGCCGCCGATCCAGGCGACCGCTTCGAGGGCGGCGGGGGCCATGTCGTAGACGACGTGGTTGCGGACGACCATATAGACTCCGGCGGTCACCATGGTCGCGGCATGAATGAGGGCGCTGACCGGGGTCGGACCCTCCATGGCATCGGGCAGCCAGGTATACAAGGGCAGCTGTGCCGACTTGCCCACGGCCCCCACCAAGAGGCAGAACGCGATCGCCGTGGCCATCTCCGGCGACATCTGGCTCGCTTGGGCGAAGACCTTGGTGTAGTCGAGCGTGCGGAAATTCACGAAGACCAGGAAGATCGCCAGCAGGAACCCGGCGTCCCCGATCCGGTTGACCACGAAGGCCTTGGTCGCGGCTTTTGCCGCCGACACTTTGTCGTAATAGTAGCCGATGAGGAGGTAGGAGCAGAGACCGACGCCCTCCCAGCCGATGAACAGCACCACGTAGTTGTTGCCCATGACGAGCAACAGCATCGACACCATGAACAGGTTCATATAGGTGAAGAAACGGGTGAACCCCTCTTCCCCATGCATGTAGCCGATCGAATAGACGTGAATCAGAAAGCCCACTCCAGTGACGACCAGCAACATGATGCAGGTCAACGGATCGATCAGATAAGCCAGGTTGATCGTCAGCTCGCCGCCGAAGATCCACTGATAGGCGACGACTTCGCGCGTGCCGCCCGTTCCGAGCGTTTCGGCGAACACGAAGATAACGCAGAGGAAGGACAGGAAGACCGACCCGCTGGCCAAGCGACCCGCGAGGTGATGCGAATAGCGACTTCCCAGCAGTCCGTTGCAGATGACGGCGGCCAGCGGAAACAGCGGAATGAGCAGAACGGCTAAATCGAACACGTTACCACTTCAACAGGTTCATTTCGTCGACATTGGTCGAAATCTTGCCTCGGAACACGACGATGATGATCGCGAGGCCCACGGCGGCTTCTCCGGCCGCCACCGCAATGATGAATAGCGCTACGATCTGACCGGCCATCGACTCCAGATGATGGGAGAAGGCGACCAGGTTGATATTGGCGGCGTTGAGCATGATCTCCACCGCCATCAGCACGATGATGAAATTGCGGCGGATCAGGACACCGAGCAATCCCGTCAAGAAGAGGACGGCGCTGACGGTGACATAGGCGGATAACGGCACCATGGTCTACTTTCTTCGACCCTTTCCTTCCCGTTTCCCCGCGAGCGGGCGCAGGAGCGGCTACCGCTCCTCGGCCTCCGTCTTGGCGGGGGTTTTGGCGAGCACAATGGCTCCGATGACCGCACCTAAGAGGAACACGCCCACGATTTCGAACTGCAGCAAGTACTCGCTGAACATCTTTAACCCGATCGCCGTCGTGTCGCTGGCCTGCAGAACCACGTCGGTGGGGGTGTCGCCTTTGGCGCCCCCGAACGGGGAGCCGACCAGTACCGCGATCAGATACACGCTGCCCACGAGGGTCGGGCCGAGAAACCAGTAAGCGTGGCGGTGGAAATACCGCTCCTCGGTTTTGAGGTTCAACAGCATGAGCACGAACAAATAGAGCACGAGAATCGCGCCGGCATAGACGATGACCTGGACGGCCCACAGGAACTCGGCATTGAGCAGAATGAAGAGTCCGGACACGTGCAGCAAGACGGCCAGCAGGGCCATCCCGCAATGAACGGGATTCTTCAGAGCCACGGTCATGACTCCGGCTGCGATCGAGACGAGCGAAAAATAGACAAAAAACAAGACGACCATCGGGCTCCGCTTCCGCGAGCTGGCGACGCCGATACCGCGCCGTTACGTGAGATGCTTCGGTGGAGGCTGTGTTCCCTTCACCACGGACTGTGGGAAAAAGTACCGATACTCGCGACTCGACTCCGTTTCCTTTTCCTGGCCATGGGCGTACAGGTATCGCTTCCCGTCGTCCAGGAACTTATCGCCGATCTCGTAGAGTCGCCGTTTATCGAACAACAGCGTGCGTTTGTCGTGGGTGGAGAACTCGTAGAGTTTCGTCATCGCGAGCGCGTTGACGGGGCAGGCTTCGACGCAATAACCGCAGAACACGCACTTGGTGATGTCGATGTAAAACTCTTTGGCATAGCGCTGCAGGGGGAGGGACTTGTCCTCGGCGCTGATCACCTTGATGCAGCGGGACGGACAGGCCGCTTCGCACAAATCGCACCCGACGCACCGCTCCTTGCCGTCGTCGTACCGAAGGAGGGCCAAGGCGCCGCGGTGCGTATCGGGGATGTGGCGCTGCTCCCGCGGGTACTGAAAGGTGATCGGCTTATGGAACATATGCTTGAACGTCACCTTCATCGCATCCCAAATCTCGTCGAAGAGGATCGCGTGCAAGACTTTTTTGGTCAGTGTTCCGACTCCCATGATGCCCTCTTCCTCTCGATCCGCCTGCCTTAGGCTTTCTCCACGAAGACCTGCGTCAATTTGAACGTCGGCACCTTCGTCACGGGGTCCACGTCGACCGTCATCAAGTCCTTCACCGGCGGTTCGTTGAAGTGCTCCGGGACGAAGCAACTGCCGGGCAGGAGCAATGCGGACGGGAGGACACCCATCACCAGCGACCCCTTCGCGGAGGTGATTCGTACGAGCGCGCCTTCCTTCAGGCCCATGCGCTCGCAATCCTCGAGACTCATGTGAACCCGTCCGGTGTTGGGCGCCAGATTGATCAAGCCCGAGGCCTGAGTCGACAGCTTGCCAGAATGATAGAGGACCTGCCCCATTATCAGCCGGAACGGCTTGTCCGCGGGCGGATTTCCCGCGTCGGCGGCCGTATAGCGCTTGGTCACACCGCCGGCGAACCTGTTCGCCAGATAGGAATCCGGACTCCCCGCGAGCCGTTTCGGCTGCCCGAGGTTGTAATAGCCGGGAAGCAACTTCATGATCTCGTTTTGAATATCCTGCGCTGATTCATATTCCCACGAGGCTCCGAGCCCGCTGGCCAACGCCGTCATGATGTGCCAATCAGGGAAACTCTCGCCGATCGGATCGAGCGAGGCGCGGACGCGCTGCACCTTCCCCTCCTGGTTCGTCACCGTCCCGTCCTTCTCGGCGAAGGTGCAGGCCGGCAGGACGAAGTGCGCAAGCTTGCCCGTCTCCGTAAGGAAGGGATCCTGGCAAATCAGCAGGTCGAGCTTGTCGAGCGCCTCCTTGACGTTGACCGAGGCCGGGAGCGTTTCGAGCGGGTTCTCGCCGATCAGGTAGAGCGCTTTGATCTGGCCCGTCCGGCAGCGATCCAGGATGTCGGTCAGTGTGGCTCCCTGCCCTGAATCCGGAAGTCGGACCGGCTGGTCGGCGGTCCCCCAGGCCGTCGCGAAACGGGCGCGGGCGTTCTCATCACCGAAGGGGACGGGGCCGGGGAGAAACTCCGGAGCGACCCCGAGATCCAGCGCGCCTTGCTCGTTCGCTTCCTCCACCACGGTCGCGATGCCGCAGCCCGGGCGCCCCACTTTACCCGTGACCCAAGCAAGGTCGATGAGATTGAGGACATCACGATAGCCGCCTGAACGACGTACGATCCCCTCGCCGATGATGATGACGGCGCGCGGCGCTTCCGCAAACAGGGCGGCCACGTCGCCGATCTGGTCGGTGGTGGACCCGGTCAACTCTGCCACCCGAGCCAAGGACACGGCGCCCACGGCCTGCTTCAGCGCGGCAAAAGCCGCCGGATGTTGACCGACCGCCTCGGTGTCGACCAAATCCCGCTCGATGACCGCCTTGAGCAGGCCTTGGACGAAGAGACCCTCCGTCCCCGGTTTGACCGGCGTGGGATGCGACGACAGTTTCGCGATGTTTGTGTGTGCCGAATCCACGACGGCGACCTGGGCTTTGTACACCCGGATCGCCTCTTTGACGCGGAGCGAGGCGACCGGGTTGGTCTCCGTGATATTGGAACCGACCACCAGAATGGCCTTGGCCTTGGTGATGGTTTCGGAATCGGCCGTCATCCGGGAGACGTCCAACGCGTCTCGCATGGCGTGGACGAAATTGGCGTGGCCATAGCGCGCGCTGCTGTCGAGTTGATTCGTTCCCACCACGGTGCGCATGAGTTTCTGGAAAAGATACAGCTCCTCGTTCGTGCAGCGCGCGGTGATGAGACCCGCGATGGCCTGCGGACCAAATCGGGCCTTCACGGCCTGGAGACGGTCCACGAGTTCGTGCATCGTTTCCAGCCACGGCGCCGGCACGAGGTCCTGCTCCTTCCGGATCAACGGCCTCGTCAACCGAGTCTTGCTGTCGATGAACTGGAAGCCGAACCGGCCGCGGACACAAAGCCCTCCGTGCCCTTTGGCCGTCTCCGTTCGATCCCCCCACTTGTTCTTCCAAGACAGCGGGGAAGTCACGCGGACCACGTGCGTGTCCTTCGTTTCCACATCCATCTGGCACCCGTCTCCGCAGTAGTTACAGGTGGTCCGGGTCTTCTTCATTTGCCAAGGCTTATAGAGGTATTTCGAATACTTGTTCGTGATGGCGCCCACCGGACAGACCGCCAGGCAGTCCCCGCAGAACTCGCATTGGAGCGGTAGATCGCCCTTGGCGACCACCTGGTTGAAGCCGCCTTTTTTCATGAACTGGAGCGCATCGATCATCTGGACGTCTTTGCAGATGTTGATGCACTCGCCGCAGGCGATGCAGCGATTCATGTTGAAGTCGAGGACCAGGCTGCGCGTGTCCTCCGGGATGAGCTTCTGTTTCGCGTTGGCGAGATTGGTCACCCCGTGAAGGAAGGCCATATCCTGCAGTTCGCAATGGCCGTCGGCGTCGCAGACCGGGCAATCGAGCGGATGCACGGACAGGTGTTTTTCGACGGCCTTTTTCCGGGCCGCGAACAGGTCGTCGCCATCGGTGCGAATGACCATGCCGGCGGCGGCTTTGGCGGTGCAGGAGCGCACCGGCGCCTTCTTGCCTTCCTGCATGACCAGGCACATCCCGCACGATCCGAACGGATCGAACGTATAGTGGTAGCACATCGCCGGGATGATCTTGCCGGTGCTCGCGATGACGTCGTAGAGCGACACCCCGTCGCGGGCGGTCACCGGTGTCCCGTCGATCGTCAATTCGATCGTGACGGCTTCTGCTTCCGGATTGGTGGCTGGCTTCAGCGCCATGGTCTATGCAACCGTCAACCGTTCATCGTCATTCGTCCGTCGTGACGCGGGGCGGTTGACGCCTTTTGTTTATCGGTCACACTCACCCATCACGATATCGTAGGTGCCGAAAATCGTGACGGCGTCGGCGATCATGTATCCCTTGGCCATGAAATCGAACGCGCCCATGTGAATGAACGACGGAGAGCGAATCTTCAGTCGATACGGTTTTCCGCCGCCCGCGCTGACGATATAGAACCCCAACTCGCCCTTGTGGGCTTCCGTCCCGCAATAAATTTCCCCCGGCGGCGCGTCGAATCCCTGCGAAAACAGCTTGAATTGCTGGATCATCGATTCGAGGTTCGTGAAGACGCGCTCCTTGGGGGGAAGCGTGACGCTGGGAACCGCCGCCATCACGGGTCCCTCCGCCGGGATCTGCTCGAGACACTGGCGAATGATCTTGACGCTTTCGTGCATTTCCAACACGCGGATCCAATATCGGTCGTACGTGTCGCCGTTCTTGCCGACGGGCACGCTGAACTCGCACCGGGGGTACGCGCCGTACGCCTCGTACTTCCGGAGGTCGTAATCGACGCCCGAGCCGCGCAGAGTCGGCCCACTCAGGCCGAAACTCACGGCGTCTTCGGCCGAGATGACCGCCACGCCTTTGGTGCGGGCCAGCCAGATGCGGTTTTTCTCCAAAAACACGACATACTCCTCGATCTTCGGCGGAAAATAATCGAGGAACTTCCGGATCTTCTCGAAGAGGGACGGAGTGAAATCACGCTCGACGCCGCCGATCCGATACCAGCTGGTGGTCAACCGCGCGCCGCAGAGCTCGTCGAACCAATCCAGCAGGATTTCCCGATCGCGGAACGTGTAAAAGAAGACCGTCATGGCTCCGATATCGAGCGCCTGGGTACCCAACCAGAAGAGGTGCCCGATGATGCGCTGGACCTCGGCGACCAGGGTCCGGAGATATTCGGCGCGCTCCGGCACCGTGATGTTCATCAGTTTTTCGACGGCCCGGCAGTAGGCGTAATTGTTGTACATGGCGCATACGTAGTCGAGCCGGTCCGTATGCGGGATGAACTGATGATAGGTTCCCTCTTCGGCCAGTTTCTCCACGCCGCGATGCAAGTACCCCATGACCGGGGTGGACTTGACGATTCGCTCTCCTTCCAACTCGAGAATCACCTTGAGGACGCCGTGCGTGCTCGGGTGCTGCGGCCCCATGTTGAGGAGCAGCTCTTCGGTCCGCAGCGTCGGCAGCGTCTCGCTCTCCGGATGCGCCGGGTCGACCTTGTAGACGGTCGTGCGCTGATCTTCGAATGGGCGCGTGGTCATGGTCCGTCGGTCAGGTGGACGATTCGTTCAAGAATTCATCGGTCAGGTGGACGATTCGTTCAAGAATTCAAACGTGTCGCGCCAGCCTCGTCCCCGAAGCGGGAAGTCCTTTCGGAGCGGATAGCCTTCGGTATAGTCGTCGGGCATGAGGATCCGACGCAGATCGGGATGGTTGCGAAAGCGAATCCCCATCATGTCGAAGACCTCGCGCTCCATGAAATCGGCGCCCCGCCAGATATCCACGAGCGAATCGACGATGCAATCGTGCTCTGGCACACGGGTCTTGAGTCGGATCCGGTGGCGCTTGCGAATGGAATAAAACTCATACACGACCTCGAAACGTTCCTCGTCGTCCGGCCAATCGACCGAACTCACGTGGACGATGTAGTCGAAGTCCAACGCCGGATCGTCGTGCAGGAACCGGGCGACGTCATGGAGCGCCCCCCGGGCCACGGTAATCGCGAGGTCGCCCCGCCATTCCACCGCCTTGACGAAGGCTGAGGGGAATGCCTCCCTGACACGATTGGCGAGGATGGGGAGGGTCTCGGTGCGCATCGTTCTTAGACCTTCAGGGCCGCCTTGACCTGCTCGGGTTGTTTCACGAAGACCCGTTTTTGCATGATGCGCTCCTGCAGCTTCAAAATACCGTCGAAGAGCGCCTCCGGGGTCGGCGGACACCCCGGTACATAGATGTCCACCGGGACGAACCGATCCACCCCCTGCACCACGCTGTAACTGTCGTAGATGTTGCCCGAGGTCGCACAGGATCCCATCGCGATGACGTACTTCGGCTCGGGCATCTGGTCGTAAATCTTGCGGATCACCGGGGCCATGCGCCGGCAGACGGTCCCGGCCACGATCATGAGATCGGATTGGCGCGGGCTGGCGCGGAACACTCCCGCACCGTAGCGGTCCATGTCGTACCGGGAGGACACGGCTGCGATCATCTCGATGGCACAGCAGGCCAACCCGAACGTCATGGGCCAAAGCGACCCCTTGCGGGCCCAGTTCACGGCCTTCTCGACCGTCGTCGTGATGACGTCGGCTTGCCCGTCCTTCTCGTGGTTGCCGATCTGAATCAGTCCCATTCGAGCGCCCCTTTCCGCCAGGCATACACATAGGCCACGACGAATAAACCGATAAAGATGAGCATTTCGATGAGTCCGATCAGTCCGATCTTGCTGAACACGACGGCCCAGGGATAGAGGAAAATCACTTCGATATCGAAAATCACGAACAACATGGCAAAGATGTAATAGCGGACAGGAAACGGCATTCGCGCGTCGGAAAACGGTTCGGATCCGCACTCATAGGCGCTGAGCTTCTCCGGCTCGGGATATTTCGGTTGCACCAGGTAACTGATGACCAGCGTGACCACCCCGAAGGCCAGAGCCACGAAGATAAATAGCAGAATCGGGAAATAATTCCCGAGATATTGCAGGAGTAGCTCTGACGGCACCATCGGCAGTCCCGACTGGGTGAGGAACCGATCGTCCCCAAAAAAGAGCGGCAATCTTAGTCACCGGGTGGAGTTAATAGCAAGCGCACAAAGGACCTAGCGCCGCCCACCCCGAAAGTCCTAAATGGCCCAGTATATCGCCAGGATCGATCTACCTGCAGAAGGAGGGTGAGAACGGCGCACGGATGGAATGGCGCCGGGGTGAGCACCGCACCGGTCACGACCGCCTTCGTCAGCCCTGCCGTCGCATCAGGGACGAGGGCATGCGGAGTGCGGCGGGGGCAGACTCGGAGGTTTGATCCCACTCCGGCTCGAGCGGGGGGACGGCCTTTCCTTTTTTCCTTCGGGGAATCTGCGTGTCGATACGCAGGGGACGGCTGTCCGGCGACGGCTGGGAATTGGTCGGATCTGGTTTCATGTCGTCTTAATCATACACCCGGCGGAGATGGTTCATGCAAGCGTGACGACTGGAGGACGATCCTGCGGTGTTCGGAAGGGCCTATCGGGCGGACTCGTGCCGGGTCCGTTCTAGTCGATTGCTTGACAGGTCACCGTGATCTGATAAGGTTCCTTGGTGTAGGAGAAATCCATGAAAAATCATGCAAAGCTCGCCTGTGGACAGGCCGTATTCTTCGGCGCAATCTCGCTGGTGTGTGCTCACGATCTTCATGCGGGCTATGTGACCGACCCCGTGGTGGAGAGCGTGGTGCGCGGGGACCAGACCTATGCCTTTCCGGCGGGCTATATCCGAACGAGCCAACCGCTGGATGGGATTGTGAACCAGGTGACGGGTGACAATCAGGTCACCGGTAACCGGATGATCAGCGGCGGAACCCATTCGTTCTATCTCCGTATGAACGTGGATCACGACGTGACCCTGGGCACGCTCTATACCGTCTACCGTCGGGCGCACAAGGTCTATCATCCCGTGACCGGGCGATATCTTGGAGAACTCATCCATCAATTGGGTGTGGTCAGGGTGACGGAGATGGAAGGGCGCGTGGCCACGGCGAAGCTGGTGGCGTCCTTCAATCCCATCGGTCCCGGTGACCACGTGATGCGGTTTACCCCACCGGCCGACGAGGAGACAGTCCAACCCGTCTCGCAACGGTCGTCCGATACCCAGGGAATGGTCGTTGACTTCATCGCCAATCGGACGCTGACCGGCGCGCGAAACATCGTGTACCTGGACCGCGGCCGGAACGACGGGTACCGCATCGGGGACGTGCTGCAGTTGTTTCGTACCGGCGGCGGGCTGCCTCGCCGTGTGTTGGGAGAGGTGAAGGTGGTGGCGGTGGAGGACGGGACGTCGACCGCCTTTGTCACGAAGGCCATTGCGCCCGTGTTGATCGGGGACCGCGTGGTCATGAAGTCGCCGACCCAAGCGGCAGTCGACTCGGAGTCGCTCCCGGTTACCGAGAAGGAACAGGTCCGGCAGCTCGCGAAGAAGATCGACGAACTGGCCCGAGAAAGTCAGGGCCAGGCCACCATGCGGATCGATGAGGCAGGCAAGCGCGTGATCGTGAGTTTGAGCGATCTCGAAGATCATGTGTATTTCGACTCGGGCGAGGCCCAGGTGCAAGCGGATGCGTTGCCGCTCTTGCGGAAGATTGGCGAGACCTTGAAGGAGATGCCGGACCATCAGATTCGCGTGGAGGGGCACACTGACAGTCAGGAAATCGGCCCGAGTCTCAAAAACAAGTTCCCGTCGAACTGGGAGTTGTCCAAGGCCCGAGCGGCCGGTGTCGCCCGCTTCTTGGTCCAGGAGGTCGGTCTGGATGCCGATCGGCTGATCTCCGTCGGCTATGGGGCGACGCAGCCGGTGGCCCCGAACACCAGCGAGGATGGGCGGCAGAAGAATCGCCGCGTCGAGATCGTGCTTCAGCCCGGCGGGACATCCAAGGAAACCACACCCGGGGAGGTGCCCAGTTTCACCGACCACTCCGTGCCTCCCGGCTCGGCCGGCACCACGCTGTCCACCGTGGCGACGCCCTCCCTCAACGAGAGCGTCTCAGCTCCCGACGGGAGCGCGGTGACGCCCGATGCTTCGCCGGATCCAATGCAACCGGCCGATCCGACCGGGAGCGAGATCTCCGGTGGAGGCGCTTCGCCTGAAGGGGGACCCGCCAGTCAGTCTGAGCTTCCGGTGAGCGAGGCGGTTCCGGCGGATGGTCGAACGACCAGTCTCCCCGCCTCGCCGGATGCGCCGCCGGTTCCGGGAAGCCTGTAGCCAAGGTTGCCGTCTCGTGCTTCCTTCTGACTCACGACCGGCCGTGTCTTGATTGTGCGGCCGGCCGTGGGTTGTTAGAATACCCCGTGCGATTTTAGCTTCCGACAGAATTGTCCACGATTCCATTCCCGCGATTTCGCTTCCCGTGTCACTTTACGCTGACGTGGTCGTCCCCCGGCATTTCGCTCGCTCTTTCACCTACCTTGTCCCCGAAGCACTCCGACCCTCTTTGCACGTGGGAGATGCCGTCCTCGTCCCCTTCGGGCCGGTGACGGTCCGCGGGCTGGTGGTCGAGTTGCGCTCCTCCGCGACCGGAGTCCCCCACCCTGAGAAACTTCGGATGGTGATGGCTCTGAGCCGGGAAGGGACCCATTCCCGCGTGGATCGCCGGCTGCTCGAGCTGGCTCGATGGATCGCCGATTATTACCTGGCCCCGCTCGGGCAGTGTCTCCGCTTGATCCTTCCTCCCGCCATCGGTCGCGGCGGTGCCGAGCGCTACAGTCTGACGACGGCGGGTCGACAGGCGATCGAGAGCGGCGAGACGCTCTCCGAGGCCGAGCGGGTCCTCCTACAGGCTCTGGCCGGCCGGCTGCGCGGGGCCTCGTTTCCATGGCTCAAGAAGCACAGTCCCCTCGTGAGCCGTGGCGTGCTCACGACCATCATGGAGCGAGGGTACGTCCAAGCGGAGTCCGCCTCACAGGGGCCGCAGGCATCGAAAGACGCCGCCGCACCGGCCTCCCCGCTCGTTCCGGATGGAGCCGCAGCCTGCGAGGCCGATCGCTGGGCTGATCTCGAATCGAGCCTCAGGTCATCCTCGTTTTCCCCCCTGCTGCTGGAGACCGAGCAGGATCATCGGATGGCGGCCGTCCTCTGGGCGATCGAGACCGTCATGGCGACCAATCGTCGCGCCATCATCTTGGCTCCCGAGGTTCGTCGGGTGATGGCGATCGGCGAGCCCCTCTGGCGGCGCTGGGGGCATGCAGTCGAACTGTGGCATGCTGAGCGGCCGGCGTCCGACCGGGCGAGGGCCTGGCGGCGCATCCGATCCGGCGAGGTTCGCATCGTCGTGGGAACGAGAGGCGCCGTAATGGCTCCCATCGACCGGGTGGGCCTGGTGTGCGTCGATGAAGAAGACCATCCCGCCTATAAGGACGAGCAAGAGCCCCGGTATCACGCCCGCGATGTCGCCTGGCGCCGAGCCGAACTGGAGCAGGCGACGCTCCTCCTCATGAGCAGCCATGCCTCGTTGGAGGCCCGGAGTCGCATTCAGCGGGCGGGGGGGCGCCATCACTCGAGCGGACCGGTGCTCATCCCCTCTGCACGCGAGCCCGTCGAGGTCATCCCTCTGGCCCACCCGCCTCACGCCGTGGTGCTGTCGCCTGGCCTGGAGAGGGCGATTCGAGAGACGCTCGACACCGGAGGGCGCGTCGCCCTCTACCTCAACCGACGGGGTTATGCGCCGGCGCTCCTGTGCACGGCCTGTCGGATGGTTCCCCGGTGCCCGCGTTGCCAGGTCGCGCTGACCTATTCGCAGGAGGCCCGCAGCGTGCGCTGCCGGGCCTGCGGATTTCACTCGCCGGCTCCAGACCACTGCCCGGGTTGCCGGGGAACCCAGTTTGACCTGATCGGCTGCGGGACGGAACGTCTCGAGGCCGACGTCAGACAGCGTTTTCCCACGGCCCGCGTGCGACGGTGGGATCGCGATACGTCCAAACGAACGACGAGCCGCGGCGGCGACCGGCCGAGCCAGCCCGACGAGTCCTGGCACATTGCCATCGGTACCAAGTTGATGGTGCGTGAAATCCCGCCCCGCTCCTGCGCGTTGGTCGGCGTGGTATACGCGGAGGCCGGCCTGCACGTGCCAGATTTTCGAGCCTCGGAGCGCGCCTACCAGGAATTGTCGGATGTCGCGAGCCTAGCCAACCTCGCGATGGGTGGTCGAGTCCTCATGCAGACCTGTTTGCCGACGCATCCCGTCATTCGCGCGCTGGCGACGGGGGACCGCTCGGCGTGGGAGAGGGAAGAGATCGCGCTTCGTGAGGCATTGGACTATCCTCCCGTCGCCTCGCTGATTGCTCTTGAGGTCACGGGGCAGCACGAGAAGGAGGTGCGGGAGATGGCCGAGCGGTGGGCCGGGTTGTTGCAGGCGGGGCTGGAGCCGAGGCCGGGGTTCGGCCCGGCCGGTCGAATAGGCACGCTGCTGGGGCCGGTCCAGGGGGCGGCCGCACGGTCGCGGGGACGAACTCGCTGGCGGTTGCTCGTCAAGGGACGGGATCCCTCCGGCCTGCGCGCGGTCGTCCGTCGCACGCGGGAGGCGGTGACGGAGTCCGCAACCAGTCGACGGATCAAGCTCACCGTCGATGTCGATCCCCTCGACCTGACGTGATGGTCTCGCCATGAGGGTTTCGCTCGTTCAACGGCGGCGTCGCTTGCCGGCCTTGGGAAGGGGGCCTTCCGCCTGCGCCGCGGCCTCCGGTCCGCTGGGATCGGGGGAGGCGGTCTCCCGCGCCGCCCATCGGAAAAGTCCGTAGGAAAACGTCAGCCAGAAGATCGACGAGAAGAGGCCGAACAGGACAGCGGTGAGCAAGGTCTGCATCTGGTCGTCGGTCGGGTCGACGCCGGATTGCTTCACTTGGACCATCAGCACGATCGGCCAGGTCAGACTCTCCAGGCCCAGCAACAAGGTCGCCCAGGCCCAAATGGACAGCACGCGCGAGCCGACCCAGAGGAGGAAGGTCGCGACAGAGAGCGTCGCGAACAACGCCACCTCGATCGACAGTTGACCGGCCAGGACCCACAGGCCGATCGTCACGACCAGACTCCCGAGCACGGCGTTCAGTTGCAGAATCCACATGACGGCGGGTTGGGGGGTGAGAGTTGAGTTCGTCGTACCGAGTGGCAGAGAGGGCCCGAGGCCGCCCGGGCGTCGACCGTAGGCGTTATTTCACCAACTCGGCTTCAGCGGCCTCGACCAGCTCTTTGAGATCGAAGGGCTTGTGCAGGGTGCGCCGGGCGCCCAACATCTTCGCCACTTCGAGGTAGTTCAGCACGCCGATCATCTCGCTTCCCCCGGTAATGGCGATGACTTTCGCGGTCGGGAACTCGCGGCGCAGTTGGATGATGCTTTCGAGTCCGTCCTGCCCGGGCATCAGGATGTCCATGATGACCAGATCGGTCGGGTTGCGGCGGTATTGGTCCAGGGCGTCCTTGCCGTCCTTGGCGTCTTGTACCTTGAAATCTGCCTGCTCCAGCGCTTGGCGCATCAGGAGCCGGAGTTGCTCCTCATCGTCGACGATCAGTACCGAAGCCATACGAGTCCTCGCGGGTCACGATCACGCTACGGATGCGAGCCAAATTCCACCATCTTCCGGTCCGCGATGCAAGTTTTTTCGGGACGGCAGGCTCACGACGCGTCCGGGGCGGTCAGAAACACGATCGAGAGGGGAGGCAGGGTCAGCAGGATCGAAGAGGGCCGGCCGTGGTGGGCAATGGCTTCCGCAGCGACCTGTCCGCCGTTGCCCAGACCGCTGCCCCCGTACTCCTGCGCGTCGCTGTTCAGCGCTTCGCGCCAGCGCCCCGGGAATGGAACGCCGATCCGGTAGCCTGCGCGAGGCACCGGCGTGAAATTGCAGACGGCGACCACGCTGGCTTCGGACGCGGAACTTCTCCGCAGCAGGCTGATGATGCTGTTGTCCGCGTCATGGCAGTCGATCCATTCGAAGCCGTGCGGATCGCAGTCGCCCCGGTGGAGAGGCGGCAGCGCGCGGTAGAGGCGGTTCAGATCCGCCACCCATCGCGCCACCCCCCGGTGGGGGGCCGCGTCGTACAGGTGCCAATCCAGGCTACGCTCATGGTGCCATTCTTGCCATTGACCGAACTCGCCGCCCATGAACATCAACTTCTTGCCCGGCTGCGCGTACATGTACCCGAACAGCAGCCGGAGGTTGGCGAATTTCTGCCAGTCGTCGCCGGACATTTTCCCCAAGAGCGATCCTTTGCCGTGGACCACTTCATCGTGGGAGAGCGCGAGCACGAAGTTCTCGGTGAAGGCGTAGAGCATACGAAAGGTCAAATTATTGTGGTGGAATCGACGATGGATCGGATCCTTCGAGAAGTACTCGAGCGTGTCGTTCATCCATCCCATGTCCCACTTGAAGCCGAAGCCCAGGCCTCCCAGGTAGGTCGGTCGGGACACCGCGGGCCAGGAAGTCGACTCCTCGGCGATCATGTCGATGCCAGGGTGATGGTGATAGGCGCTCTCGTTCAACTGGCGCAAGAACTGAATGGCGCCCAGGTTTTCCCGCCCGCCGTATTCATTCGGAATCCACTCCCCGTCCCGGCGCGAGTAGTCGAGGTAGAGCATGGAGGCGACGGCATCGACCCGGAGCCCGTCGGCGTGGTAACGATCCAGCCAGAACAGGGCGCTGCTGAGGAGCATGCTGCGGACTTCGTGCCGATTGTAATTGGGAATGGCGCTCTGCCAATCAGGATGGAACCCCTGCCGCGGATCGGCGTGCTCGTACAGGTGTGTGCCGTCGAAGAAGCCCAATCCGTGTTCGTCGGTTGGAAAATGCGACGGCACCCAGTCGAGAATCACCCCGATGCCCTGCTGGTGCAGGTAGTCGACGAGATACATGAAATCCTGCGGCGACCCGTACCGGCTGGTCGGCGCGAAGTACCCCGTCGTCTGATACCCCCACGAACCATAGAAGGGATGCTCCATGACCGGGAGGAACTCCACGTGCGTAAAGCCCATCTTCGTCACATAGTCCGCGAGCCGTGGGGCAAGCTCCCGGTAGCTCAGCGGCCGATGATTCTGTTCGGGCACCCGTTGCCATGAGCCCAGATGCACTTCATAGATCGCGAGCGGTTCGTCGTGGGCGCGGCGTTCCATGCGGGCGGTCATCCACGCGCGGTCTTGCCACTGGTAGTGCAGATCCCACACGATAGAGGCGGTTTTCGGCGGCTGTTCGTGGTACGTCCCAAAGGGATCGGCTTTGTCGACGACGTAGCCGAAGTGATGCGATTCAATGTGATACTTGTAGAGCGTGCCCTGTTTGACTCCGGGCACGAAACCCTCCCAGAGCCCGGAGTATTCGACCGGGGATAACGCCGCCCCCGGCGCGGTCCACCCGTTGAAATCGCCGATGACCGACACACGGCGGGCATTGGGGGCCCAGACCGCGAACCAGGTACCGACGACGCCGTCGACGCTGCCGACATGCGCCCCGAGCTTGTCGTAGAGTCTGAGGTGCGTGCCCTCGTTGAACAAGTGAAGATCGTCGGCCGTGAGCCGGGAGCCAACCGAGCGCGGAGAGCCGGGGTGCTCATGTGATGGAGGGTCCTGTCGGATCATGACATCAAAGGATCATTGTACTCTAACCGTCGGCATCGGGTCATGGAAATCTGATCGAGGAGCATGGTTATCTCGTTTGATGGAAACCCGCGCGGTCGCGCCTTGGAGAGGCCCGATCCGCAAGGCTCTGCGCGACGCATGACCTTCTGTCCCCGTCTGCTTCGAAGTTCTATTCTTGGCGCTGCGGAGCGGTAAGCGCCGTTTCCGTCGGCTCCACGATGTCCGGCTCGTCCAGGTGGCGTAAGATCGCGGCGCGCGCGGCGCCACGAAGCGCCAGCGCAGCGTGAAAATCGTCCCCCTCCGGGGCGATCGGTGGGCAGATCGTCACCGAGATGCGGCCGTGGCGGGGCAGCCAGTTCCCGTCTGGAAGAACGGCACGGGTCCCCTGGATGGCGATCGGGAGGATCGCCGCCTGGGAGCGGACGGCCGCGGAGAACGCCCCGAGCCGAAACGGAAGCAGCCCCGGCGGTCGGCGAAAGGTGCCCTCCGGAAAGAAGACGACACTCTCTCTCGCCTCCACCCGGTTTGTGAGCCGCTGGGCGTCGGCCACGCTCTTGTCGACGGCGAAACGCTCGACGAAATGGGCGCCGAGCTTTTTCAGGAACGGGCCCATCACCCAGTGTCGCTCAAATTCGCCCTTGACCGTGAATCTCGGCCATCCGGGCAGGACGGCACACAGGACGATGCCGTCGAGGTAGCTCGAGTGATTGGACACGAGGATCGTGGGCGACTCGGCCCGCAGGTGCGCCAATCCCGATACGCGCGGCGATAGGGCGCACGCGCGAAACAGGGTTCGCGCCGCCAGGTGGGCCACCCGATACCCCGCACCTCCGGAGGGGAGGAGGAGCACGATGAGCCAGGTCATGACGCACAGCACCGTAGCCACGCTCGCCGCGTAGAAGGCATACAGCCCCTCGGCGAGCGAACGCAGGCTCCGTCTCGATCGGGCCGTGAGGCCGGACAGCCTCAGTCGGGCCAGCCGGCGCCAGGATTGAGCGGGCTCTTTCCCGATCGTGCCGCGCTCGAATCGCTCGCGCATGGCGGTTCGGCGGATTTTGCCGCTGGATGTCTTGAGCACCGAGTGAGGCGGCGCCAAGACGATCTCGTCAGGCGGTGAGCCGATCACTTCGGTGGCCAGGGCATTGATCTGCCTGCGCAAGGCTTCACGCTTGGCCGGGTGACGCTGTTTGGTTTCCGCGACGACGACCAGGCGCTCCGTGGCCGTGTGGGGGGCGCGGCTGCCGAACACGGCTACGCAGCCTTTCCGCATATCGGGTAGATTCCCGATGGCGTATTCCAGTTCGTACGGATACAGATTGCGACCGGCGCGGATGATGAGATCCTTCGTGCGCCCTGTAATGTAGACCTCCCCGTTTGCGAGATAGGCGAGGTCTCCCGAGTCGAGCCATTCACCCCGTTTCATGCGCGCCGTCTCGTCGGGATTGCGGTGATACCCGCTGGTCGCGGATGGACCTTTGAATTGGAGATGGCCCTCGACGCGTTCGGGCAGCGTCCGTCCTGTATCGTCGGCGATGCGGAGCTGATGACCGGGGAGTGCCGCGCCGCAACAGACGAATTGCAAAACGTCGAGGTCATGCTCCGCCGCCGGGACCGCCGAGCCTCCCGACGCGAAGGGCTCGCGGTGGACTCGATCGATCACCGGCCCGCGGCCGGGCGGTGGAAACGCGACCCCGACGGTCGATTCAGCCAATCCATACACGGGCAGCATGGCCTCGCGGCGAAACCCCGCGCGTGCGAAGCGTGCGGCAAATCGCTCGATGGTATCGGGGCTCACCGGTTCGGCGCCGTTCAGCGCCAATCGCCAGGAGCTCAAATCCAGCCCCTCGAGGTCCTGGCCGCTGATTTGCGCGGCGCACAACTCGTAGGCGAAATTGGGCGCGGCAGAAATGGTCCCCCGGTGCATGTGGATCGCTTTGAGCCAGCGCGAGGGCTTGGTGAGAAAGGCCAACGGGGACATGATCGCCAAGGGGTAGCCGCAGCACAAGGCGCCCAGCCATGCGCCGATCAGTCCCATGTCGTGGTAGAGCGGTAGCCAACTTACGAAGACGTCCTGTGGCGTGACGTCTAAGGCGGTGCGCATCGCGCGGATGTTGGCCAACAGATTGGCATGGGTGAGCACCACGCCCTTCGGGTTTCCGGTGCTGCCCGATGTGTACTGTAGGAACGCGGTATCCTGCGCCGCCAAGCGTGGCGCTCTGAAGTCGTCCGGATCGCCGGCCACCTCGGCGGCGGTCGTCACGTGCCTGATCGTCGGCACCTGGGCTTTGAGCAGTCGCGCCACCCGCTTCCCTTCGGCGACCGTGATCAGCGCGGCCGCTTCCGCATTGTTGAGAATACCCTTCTGGCGGAGCAGATGCTCTTCAAGTTGACCGAGTCGGGTCGGCGGGTAAATCGGCACCGGGACCCCCCCGGCGAGCAGGATGCCGGCGAACGCGCAGAAAAAGTCACGCCCGGTGGGTAGCATGAGGGCGGCGGTCTGGCCCGGCTTCAATCCTGAGCGGCGCAACCCGACGGCCACTGCCTGGGCCTCCCGATAGAGCGTCTGGTACGAAATCGGTTCGATCACCCCCGCTTCCGCATGCAAGTGAATGTGGATTCGCTGGCCGTGCTGTCCCGCCTGCCACGCAAGGGCTTCGGCAAGGGTGTGGACGGTGTCGGGGATGCCGGTTGCGGCGTCCTGCCCAGGCAGGACGGCCGGCGAGGTCGGCTGTGCGCGGGCGACGCCGGCCCGTGTGAGAATGGCGCCCAGGAAATCGCCGGGAGTCTGCGCCTCGCTCAAGAGGTTTTCCGGGAGATCCATGTCGAACTCCCGTTCCAGGCGCGCGAAAAGCTCGACTCGGGATAAGCTGTCGAGCCCCAGTTCTCGATCCAGGATGCTGTCGAGCCCGACCGTTTGGGCGGCGGAGCTGCCGGGGTGGACCTCCATTACCAGGAGACGAACGACGGCCAACAACCGTTTCACGGGATCCTGCTCGATCGGCGTGAGGGGCTCCGCGGCGTTCATCTTTCTGTTCTCCTGTCAGGTAGTCCGGTAGGTCGGCTCATCACGCGGCCGGGATCGTACACGTCCGGTCGTGCGCGAGGCCCATCGGTCGGGCCGAACGTCGGTTGGGCCTGGTACGCTCCTACCCTACCATGATCGCGAATGCCAGAGTGAACGCCGGCGCAGTGACGGCCAGTCTGGCGCGGCGATCACCACCGCGGTTTGCGTCGAAGGAGTATGGTCCTAGGTCCGCGAGTCGAACGGGGGACACGCTCGGGGGCAGGTTGCGACATGAAATTCCGCAGGCGACGGTCGCGCCGCCTGAAGAGTGAGCGGTGCGAGCGGGTGTGCAAGAGTCAGCGAGAGCCCGAGAGCAGCATGTCGGTGGCGACCGGGAGGAGAGGCTGGGCCTGGTGAGCCGCCGGTTCAGATGAAGTTTGGTTATGGTGCCGAAGGCGGGACTTGAACCCGCACGGCTTGCGCCACACGCCCCTCAAACGTGCGTGTCTGCCATTCCACCACTTCGGCATCCAGGTGGAAGCCGCATTATAGAAGTGGGCAAAAATCCTTGTCAATCAAGAGGCCCTTGGTTAGAATTTCGTCCTACGTTTCCTCCGCGCTCCTCCGCGCGGTCCTTCACGGACGAACCGGTTCCGAGGCCGTCGTGTCAGTGGATTTGGCGCATCGTCCCGTCGAGGTTCAGTCCTTCGCCAAGATTGCCGCGTTCTTCGACGTGGATAATACTCTCTTGCCGGGGGCGGCCAGCGAACTCCGGTTTTTTCGTTACCTCTGGCGGATGGGCATCGTGGGGTGGCACGAGGTCTTCGAGAGCATGCGGTATTGGCTTTGGGAGATGCCTCCGGTGTCCTATCAACCGCTGCGGTTGTGCAAGGTGTATCTTCAAGGCAAGTCGCCCGACATCATCGAACCCGTGGCGCACCGGTTTTGCCGGGAGCATCTGATACCTACGCTCTCACGGCAAGCCGTGGAGCAGCTCGACATCCATCGTCGCGCCGGTCATGAGGTGGTGTTGGTGACGGGGTCGTTGGACAGTTTGATGGCCCCGCTGGCCCGCTTTCTCGAAGTGGATACCGTGCTGGCCGCAAGGCCCGCCAGGGACGCGTGCGGGTACACCGGCCAAGTGCTGCCGCCGCTGCCGTATGGCGAGGGGAAACGATCCTTGATCGAATCGCTGGCCCGGGAGCGCGGGATCGATCTCCGCGCCAGCTATGCCTATGGCGACAGCCCGGGCGATGTGGGTCTGCTGGAAGTGGTGGGCCATCCGCACGTCGTGAACCCCATTCGCGGCATGGCCCGGATCGCCCAGCGTCGCCGTTGGCCCGTCGCGCGGTGGGCGTAGGGTTCGTCATGCGCGTCACCGAAATCTTTCACAGCATCCAGGGGGAGTCAAGCTACGCGGGTCAGCCCTGCGTTTTCGTCCGCTTGACGGGATGCCCCCTGCGGTGCACCTGGTGCGATACGGCCTACAGCTTCTACGGCGGCGAGGAGATGACGCTGGGCGACGTGCTGGCGACGGTGCGGGGGTACCGCTGCCCGTTGGTCGAAGTGACCGGCGGGGAGCCGCTGGCGCAGCCGGAGGCGCTCCCTTTGCTGCGGGCCCTCTGCGACGCGGGATTCACGGTCTTGCTGGAGACCAGCGGGGCTCTGGACGTGGGCGGGGTGGACCCGCGGGTGCGGATCGTTCTCGACGTGAAATGTCCGGCGAGCGGGATGGTCGAGCGGATGCGTTGGGAGAATCTCGCCCTTCTGAAGGCGACGGACGAGGTAAAATTCGTCGTGCAGAATCGCGCCGATTACGAATGGGCGCGCACGATCGTGACCGAACGTGGCCTGGCCGACCGCCACCCGGTGCACTTCAGTCCGGTCTTCGGCGACTTGGATTTTCGACAGTTGGCCGAATGGATCCTCGCTGACCGCCTGCCGGTCCGATTTCAAGCCCAACTCCACAAGCTCATTTGGACTCCCGATATGCGGGGGGTCTGATCACGATCGGCGAGACCGGCCAAACCCGCCCGGCTGTCGCCGCGATTCACGACCACGAGACGAGAGGAGCGCGCACGCGATGAACAAGCTGCAGGTTGAAGCCAAGCAGGGGCGGCTGGAAGGTCAGGCGGCGGAGGCGGCCGTGTTGTTTCTGTTCGAAGGGGAGACCACCCTTCGCAACGAAGCCGCTTGGTTCGATAAGGCCTTGAACGGCGCCGTCCTCGATGTCATTCGGAGCGGAGAGTTCGAGGGGAAGTGCGGCGACCTCCTGCTGATGCACACCCACGGCAAGGTGCCGGCACGGCGGGTCTTGCTGGCCGGGGTCGGCAAGCGGAAGGACCTGACGCTGGACCGCGTCCGGCAGGCGATGGGGCACGCGGTCAAGCGGGTCCGCCAGGCCAAGGCCGCCTCGTTCTTCTCCGCGCTTCCGGCCGTCTTCCCTCGAGGCAGTCAAGCTCTCGATGTCGCCCAGGCCTTGACCGAGGGGGCCATTCTGGGAAGCTACCAATTCGATGAATACCGCAGCGAGTCCAACGGGCCGCCGAAGCACGAGGTCGAAAAGCTGACGCTGCTGGTGCCGGACAAGGGACGGCTCAAGCCGGCGTCGGAAGGCGTGCGCCGCGGGACGGCCACGGCCGAGGCCGCCGTCTTCACCCGGGATCTCTGCAATCATCCCTCCAACGTCATGACGCCGTCGCGGATTGCCGAGGAGGCGAAAACCATTGCGAGAGAGACGGGCGTCAGCCTCAAGATTCTGGAGCAGGACGACATCGAGGAGCTCGGGATGGGTGCCCTGCTGGGCGTGGCCCGCGGCAGTCACGAGCCGCCGAAGTTCATTATTCTCGATTACAAGGGGCCGAAGACGGGGAAGGATAGCAAACCCATCGTCTTCGTCGGCAAGACGATTACGTTCGACACGGGCGGCATCTCGCTGAAGCCCGCAGAGAACATGGAGCAGATGAAAGCCGACATGACCGGCGGAGCGGAGGTGCTGGCGTCGGTGCGGGCCGCGGCGCGGTTGAAACTGCCGGTGCACCTCGTCGGCATCCTGCCCGTGGCGGAAAACATGCCCGGCGGACGGGCGATGAAGCCAGGGGATATTGTGAAAACGCTTTCGGGAAAAACGGTTGAGGTGCAGAATACGGATGCGGAGGGCCGGCTGATCCTCGCGGACGGATTGGCATACGCGACCCGGTTGAATCCGGCGGCGGTGATCGACATCGCGACGTTGACGGGGGCCTGCGTCGTCGCGCTCGGGCAATTTGCGATCGGCATGTTCGGCACCAGCGAGGCACTCAAACGGCGCGTGCAGGCCGCCGGCCAGAAATCCGGCGAGCGGGTCTGGGAGATGCCGTTGTGGGACGACTACTTCGAGCAGCTTCGCAGCGACGTTGCCGACATGCGGAACATCGGAGGCCGGGGCGGGGGTATGATTACGGCGGCGCTGTTCCTGAGCAAGTTTGCCGGGGGAGCCCCGTGGGTGCACCTCGACATCGCCAGTACCGATTGGAGCGAGCGTGAGCGGGCCTACGTGCCCAAAGGGCCGACCGGGATCGGCACCCGGTTGTTGTTGCAATACTTGATCGACCACTCTCTTTAACCGGCGAGGACCATGACACTACAAGAGAAGATCGGCCAGCTCTTCATGCTCGGATTCATGGGCACGGGGGTGTCCAAGGAATGGGCGCGGGTCATGACCGAGTACCAACCGGGCGGCATCATTCTCTTTTCCCGGAACCTGGAATCGCGCGATCAGATCGTGCGGCTGACGAACGAGCTGCAGAAACGGGTGCATGTGCCGTTGTTGATCTCGATCGACCAAGAAGGCGGCCGCGTGTCGCGTCTTCCGAAGGGCTTTACGATTTTCCCGCCTGCGGAAGTGGTGGGGCACCGGCATTCGACGAAGCTCGCCTATGCCGCGGCCGCGACGATTGCGAAGGAACTGCGGGCGGTCGGTGTCAACATGAACATGGCGCCGGTCTTGGACGTGAACAGCAATCCCGCCAATCCCATCATCGGCGATCGCGCGTTCGGCGCCACACCCACGGTCGTGTGCGAGTACGGCCTGGCCAGCATGGCGGGCCTCCAGGATCACCGCGTGGTGGCCTGCGGGAAGCATTTTCCCGGCCACGGCGATACGACCAAGGATTCGCACAAGGAGTTGCCGGTGGTGACCGCGTCGGTCGAGCGCCTGCGCGATATCGAGGTGCGCCCGTTCCAACATGCGATCGCGAACGGGTTGGCGAGCGTGATGACGGCCCACGTGGTCTATGAGGCCCTGGATCCGGCCGTACCGGCGACGCTGTCGCCCACGATCCTTCGGGCGCTGCTCCGGGAGGACTTGGGGTTCGACGGGCTGGTGCTGACCGACGATCTGGAAATGCACGCGATCATCGGCCACTACGGAATCGAAGAGGCCGCAGTGCGTGCCTTTCTCGCGGGCGCCGACATGCTCCTGATTTGCAAGGACCAGGACCGGGAGCTCGCGGCGATGGAAGCCATGCTGACGGCGGTCAAAGATGGGACGATCAGCGAAGCCCGCCTGGAAGCCTCGTTGCGCCGGATCGCCCGCGTCAAGGAGCGTTATGTCTTGCCCTACGAGCCGGCCCGCGTGCCCGAGGCCAAGGCCGTGGTAGGCTGCCCGGCCCATCGGGCCGTCCTCGCCCGTGTCACGGAAGGCCGTGGACGTCGTGCCAGCGTCGCGGTATAGTCTCCGTTCGGAGGACGACCCGCGTGGCATTGAAAAAAGGCGATATTCTCGACGAGCGCAAGCGGTTCCCCGAGAGCTGTGGGCTCGTGGTCAAGGTGATGGGCGGGGGTGAAGGATTTGAAAAGATCGTCTGCTGCGGCCATGAATTGACCGAGGCGGACGTCGTAACGGAGATCCTGCCATCCAAGGGCCGCAAGAAGGGCCCGCTGCTCCCTGCCGCGATGTTGGAAGAAAAGCGACAATTTCCCGATTCCTGCGGACTGCGCGTCCTGATTCTCGACGGCGGGGCCGGTTTCCAGGGCATCTGGTGCTGCGGGCACACGATCACCGGGAAGGCCATGAACGACTTGAGATTCGGACAACGCGCCGACCTCCCGCCCACCCCGACTGGTCCGGCCGGCAATGCCTGACAGACCGCTGGCCGTGCCGCGGTGGACCCCATTCGTCAGCCCTCACTCGTTCCACCCCCATCAAGGATCGATCCGCCATGCGCGACCGGGATGAATTGATGAAGCACTGGTGCAAGTGGATGGACTGGCTCGACCGCCTGGGGTATGCCACCGCCGGCCTGAGCCTCCTCTTCCTCGGCATGCTGATCTTCTTGCATGCCTGGTACGTGTTCGCCATCAAAGCCTCCGTGATCGGCCTGTTGCCCGCGGGCCTCAAGCTGCTCAACGATCTTCTCCTCGTCATCATTTTGCTCGAACTGTTTCGGACGGTCGTCCGCTTTCTTCAGACCGAGGTCCTCTCGCTCGAGCCCTACCTGGCCGTCGGCGTGATCGCCTGCACTCGACGCGTGCTGACGGCCAGCGCGGAGTTGTCGCATCATCCGCAGATCACCTCGGAGCAGTTTTACCAGTACTTGATGGACGTCGGCCTCAACGTCGCGGTCATCATGGTCCTGGTGATCGGAGTGTTCCTGGTGCGCAAGCGCCCGGACGCGACCACGTGATCCGCCTCCGTACGTCCCAACCCAGTACGCCTCGCGCGGAGACCGACCGGGTGGTCGACGAAGGGGAGCGGCGATGGCCGTACGCCGTCCACGTCGTGCGCATCCTCGAGATCGCGTTCCTGGTACTGGCCGTGGGACTCTGTCTGGTCCAGGCTCAGGAACCGGGAGTGCCGGCTTCTGCCGAGCCTGCCGTGCCCCAAACGGTCTTCGAGCCGGAAAGCCAAGGAGCGCCGGCCAAGACTCAGACCCATGTGGCGGTCTTCCTTCTCGGCACTAGCCCGATGGACGAATCGCTCAAGGTCGGCGGCGCCGGCGTCTCCCATCCAGAATTGAGGCCCTCGTTCGGTGGCGGCGTCAAGGTCGGGGCGTTTCCGACCATCGGCAAGGGGTTCTTCGGGGTCGAGGGCGAGTTGTTTGGGTTTGGGGGAAGGCTCAGAGCCCCCACTACGGGATTCTCAATGGCCGATGCGTCACTGGTCGCGGTCAACTCCATGGCGAATGTGCTGGTGCGCTATCCTGGGTCCGTCTTCCAACCCTACCTCGGCGTTGGCGGAGGCGTGTCGGTTGGGTTCATCGACGTGACGAGCATTCAAAGCGGGTTCGTCGGCGTGACCGGAGAGTCAGCCGAGGCGACGCTGGCATTCCAACTCATCGGGGGGCTCCGCGCCTATGTCTCCGAGCGCGTGTACCTGTTCGGGGAATACAAGTACTTCGGCGCCAAGTATCAATGGGAGGCCGAGGGAATCGGCAACTCCGAGGTGTCGTTCTCCTTTCGAACCCATATCGTCGCTGTCGGCCTGGGTGTCTCTTTCTAGGCCGGCCGACGGCATCGCGCCGGCCCCGGTTCTCATCCATGCACCACGCAGCAACCGCCGAGTCCGCCATGGCCACCCGTTTTCTCCACCTCGCTCGCACTTGTCACTCCCCCTCATCCTGTGGCATCATCTCATTTTTTCACGAGGTAGCTTGTGTCGGCCGCACCGCTCGAATACGTTGGGTCGATTCACATTTTTCTGGGCCCTTATCGGGGGAACCCGGTTGCGCTCTACCTGCGTCGGAACGGAGAGCGAGTGGCCATCTCGCCCAAGGTGTACCCGTTCAACAGCGTGGTGGGGGAGGCCGAAACGCCCAATAAGGCCGCGGCGGATTTCGAGGAGAAGTGGAAGGCCAAAGGGCTCGTGGCAGCGGACATGTACAATGGTCCGAGTTGGGAAGGCGGCATTAAGCCGGAACGCCCCGCTCCCCCGAAGCCACCAGGAACCGGCGCAGCGGTGGCACCTGCCGCGCCGGCGGGCAAGCCTGCCGGTGAGGTTCCCCCCATCGCCCCGAAACCCGCCACCGCTCCCGCCGGCACAACGGTGGCTCCCACGGCGCAACCGGTTCCGGCTCAGCCATCCACCGGCACGACAAAGGTCGCAGCCTCAGCTCCATCACCCAGCGCCGGCCCTGCTCCATCGCCAGATAAGCCGGCAGCGCCTCTGCCGGGGTCTTCTGAGACTCCGACCGCGACGTCGGTCGCCGTGCCCGGCGAACCCGCATCGAAACCGTCTTCTTCCTAGTTCGTCTGGTCGTCAGGGTCGTTCAATCGTCGGAGGCAGCGCCGCCGAGTGGACGGTCAACGGTGGCGCGTTGAGCTTGCTCCGCTTGGCGCTATAGCCGAAGTACACCGCAACGCCGATGAGTGTCCAGACGAAGAATCGCACCCAAGTGATCCATGGGAGGAACGCCATCAATCCCATGCAGGCCAGGGCGCCGAGGACGGGGATGAGCGGCATGAACGGAATGCGAAACGGGCGCGGGTGATCGGGGCGCAGCTTCCGGAGCACGATCACCCCGACACAAACGAGGACGAAGGCGAACAGGGTGCCGATATTGGTCATGTCGGCCGCTTCGCCGATGCCGATGAAGGCCGCCAGGACCGACACGCAGATCCCCGTCAAAATCGTCGCCCGGTGGGGGGTCGTATACCGCGGGTGTACCGTCGCCAGCCAGGGGCCCAACAAGCGATCGCGGGACATGGCAAAGAACACGCGAATCTGTCCGAGCATCATGACGACCAGCACGCTCGTGATTCCCGCCACGGCGCCGACTGCGACCAGCGCCGCCCCCCACGTAAACCCGACTTTCCGGAGCGCTTCGGCGACCGGGGCATGGACGTCGATCTCCGGACTGGGGATCAGCCCGGTCAGGACGGCCGCGACGGCCACATAGAGCAGCGTGCAGATCCCCAGCGAGGCGAAGATGCCGATCGGCAGGTCTCGTTGCGGATTGCGCGACTCCTCCGCCGTGGTCGAGACCGCATCGAACCCAATATAGGCAAAGAAGACCAGCGCGGCCGCGGCCCCGATGCCCTGAAATCCGCCCGGGGCAAACGGGGTCCAATTGGCCGGTTCGATCGACGGCGCACCAGTGGCGAGAAAGAAGAGGATGACGGCAAGCTTGACCAGCACGATCAGACCGGTCGCGCGCGCGCTTTCCTTGATCCCGACGACCAAGATCCACGTCACCAACAGCACAATGATCGCCGCGGGGAGATTGGCCACCCCGCCGTCCGGCGGCGCGTGAGTCGCCCAGTACGGCAATTCGAGTCCGAATATTTTGAGCAGATTATTGAAATAGCCGGACCAGCCGATGGCGACGGCGACACACGCCACTCCGTATTCCAGAATCAAGTTCCAGCCGGTGATCCATGCCAGGAATTCGCCCAAGGTGGCATACGAGTATGTGTAGGCGCTGCCGGCGACCGGGATCATCGCCGCGAACTCGGCGTAACACAGGGCGGCGAGCGCGCAGGTGATCCCCGACAGGATGAACGAAATAATAATCCCCGGCCCCGATCCGGGCCGGTTGGCATCGCCGACGATGGCCGTCCCGATCAGAACGAAGATGCCGGTCCCGATGATCGCGCCGATCCCCAGCCCGGTGAGATCCCAGGCGGACAGAGTCCGCTTCAGGCGGTACTCGGGACGGTCCGCTTCGGCCAGGATCTGCTCGATGGACTTGGTGCGGAAAATCCACTTCACGGGCGGCTTCGCTCCCAACGGACCCGGACGTGTTCCAGAGGCCGACCCCCGCGCACTCGGCAAAGCGCGTGTGGCCAGTATAGCAGCCCGGTCCCTCGTCCCAATCGAAAAGGAGATTCGTCGCGAACGGACCAACCGCCATGACTCGACCGGCCGGAAGCCTTAACCACGTCGGCTCGAGGGTTTCGCCGCATCCAAAAAGGCCTGGAACAGCCGGCGATGGACTTCAAAACGCTCGTAAAGGAATTCGGGGTGCCATTGGACGGCGAGGAAGAACGGCCGGCGTGGAGCCTCGATCGCCTCGATCACGCCGTCCGGCGCTCGCCCGGTCACCCGGAGACCAGGGGCGACCCGCTTCACCGATTGATGGTGGGAGCTGTTGACCCGGATCTCGGTGCGCTTCGCGATTCTGTGAAGCAGGCTCCCGTCGGTGATCGTGACGGTATGCGAGGGTTCCGTCGCCGGTGGCCGCTGGCGGTGGGCCAACGGGGAGTCGAGCTGAGCAGGGATGTCCTGGTAAAGGCTGCCCCCGAGGGCGACGTTCACGGCCTGCATGCCCCCGCAGATTCCGAGGGTCGGGAGTCCGCGCGCCAACGCCAGTTTGGCCATCTGGAGCTCGAACGACGACCGGCGGTCGCTGACCAATTTGAAGGGATACCGCTGGCGTTCATCATAGAGCCGTGGGGGAAGATCGGGACCGCTGCCAGTGAGGAGCAGCCCGTCGAGACGGTCCAAGAGGCGGCGACGATCGGCCGCACCTTCCGTCAATGGCAGGATAACGGGTAGCCCTCCAAGATCCTCAATGGCGCGCACATACCGCGCGCGCAGGAAATAGGTGGGCTCCTTTCCACCCATGTCCTCACGGTCGCCCTGATTGAAGTCTGAGGTGACGCCGATGACCGGCTTCATTCAATTGGGGGGCAGAGGTGCCGGAACCGGCGGCGACGGTGAGAAGGACGACAGTTCCTCTTCTTCCTGGGGCACGCCCAAGAATCGGACCGGCTTATCGCCGCGTAAGTGATCCGGCGTGATCACATAGGTGCCCCGCAAGCTGGCGTCCCAGATCCGCTTGGCAACCTTGTCGTCCATCCCGCTCAGCGGATATGCCAACCCTCCCACCACCCCGCCGAGGATCGCATAGACGAATTTAGCGGGCATATACAACAGATTCGTAAAGAAGACCGCTGCTCCCATTCCGGCTTGGGCCCCGGTGCTTTCCGCCGCGCCTTCCTCCTTGGATTGGGCCCAAGCCGTAGCAGGAATCAGTGCGACATGAATCATCGTGGCGATCATGATCAGGACGACGAGAGTGTGCAGCCCTGAGGCATGCCTTCTCGACACGCTGCGCTCGCCGAGCAGAAACACTTTCACGAGTGCTCCTCCTGGTTCAGATGATTGTGCATCGTCGGTACTCGATGGATCGACGGACGGCTCCCGCAGGTATAGCAAATCCATACCCAAAAACAAACCCCAAAGGTACGGCCGTTCGGACGGTTCAATGGACCGGCAAATCGAGTTCGGTGCCGATTCGTGCGGTTATGGCGCGCGCGTCTCGGCCAACCAGGGTGGGAAGGTGGTCTTCGCAGGAGCCGACCGGGAGTGCGTGATTCTCTTGCGGCACACCCCGGTCAAGCGCAGCCTCCAATTTGTGGCGGGCGAGTTCGACGACGAGCAACTCTTCGGCGCGCACCCGAGCGTCGGGTCGCTCCACTTCCGCGAGGTTCGCCAGGACGGACGTCAGCCATGGCTCGAAGTTGCAACGCGTGCGCAGATCGTTCACCAGCGACGTAGTCAGGTGCACGGCGACTTGAATGCCGGCTTTCCAGCTTCGTTTCTTGACGTTGAACACGCACTGGACAGTCTCGGGATTCTCCTCCATTGCCTCGGGCCCGAAAAAGAGAGTGACGCGAAACAGCGGGAGCAGTGGAGGAACAAGGTCGGACATGGCAAGGGGGATTCTAGCAGGATGCCGGAAATATGCGCCAGCCTCCGCGCCTCGCGGAACGGGACCGCGGATTTGACGGGATCACTCGCGGCCGATAAGATCGAACTCATGGCAGCCGCGGAAACCCACGAGGAGCGTGTTGCGCGACTTCAGCGGACCCTGCAGACCATGGCCGACGTCGACGGCTGGCTGTTTTACGACTTTCGCCATAGCGACCCCCTCGCCTACCGTGTCCTGTTGTTGGATCCCGCGCGGCATGTCACGCGCCGCTGGTATTACTGGGTGCCGACCACTGGGGCTCCCGTCAAGCTGGTGCATCGGATCGAGCCCCGGGCGCTCGATCCGCTCCCGGGAGACGTCCGGCAGTACGTGTCGTGGGAGTCCCAACAGGAGGAGCTTCGGCGCCTGTTGAAGGGCTCCCGCCTGGTTGCCATGCAGTACTCTCCAATGAATGCGATCCCCTACGTCTCGAGAGTGGACGCCGGGACGATCGATCTGATCCGAAGCTTCGGGACGACCGTCATCACCTCGGCCGACCTCGTGCAGACCTTCGAGGCGGTCTGGACCGAGGAACAATTGATTTCCCATCGTGTCGCGGCCGATATCCTCCGGCGGGTCGTCGATGAAACCTTTCGCGAGGTGGCGGAGGCCATGAGCAGCGGGCGTGCGCTGACCGAGCGCGCCCTTCAACAATTCATGTTGGGGCGATTCCAGGTCCATGGGGTCGTCACCGCGAGTCCTCCCATCGTGGCGGTCAACGCGCACAGCGCGGATCCCCATTACGAACCCACTCCGGAGCAGTCGCTGCCGATTCAACAGGGCGATTTGATCTTGATCGACCTGTGGGCCAAACAGCCGCATCAGGCCGACGCGGTCTACGCCGACATCACTTGGACCGGCTATGTGGGCGCGACGGTGCCGGCGCGACATGAGGAGGTCTTCCAAGTCGTCCGCCGGGCCCGGGATGCGGCGGTAGACTTCGTCCGCGGGCGAGCCCAGACCGGCAGCCTCCCCTGTGGATGGGAGGTCGACGACGTGTGCCGGCAGGTGATCCGTACCGCCGGATTCGGAGATCAGTTTGTCCACCGTACGGGGCATTCCATCGGGGAAGAGGTGCACGGGAATGGGGCCAATATCGACAATCTCGAAACCCAGGATGGGCGTCGCCTGCTCCCGAACACCTGCTTTTCGATCGAGCCTGGGATCTACCTGACCGGTGAGTTCGGGATCCGCAGCGAGGTGGACGTGTACGTGGCCGAGCGGGACGCACTGGTGTTCGGCCAGCCGGTCCAGACCCAAATCGTGCCGATTCTGGCGTGAGTCTCCGGCCTGGGCAAGGGCAGCGCTGCCGCCGCTCTCACCGCCTGCCTTGACACCCAAAAGAACCGGCAGTTAGAGTGGGCTCTAGCGCCTGTTTTCGGACGAGGCGACCCTGAGGGAGAGTACCGATGTTCGGCACGATGGGATTTTCCGAGCTCATCATCATCCTGGTCATCATCCTGATTATTTTCGGCGCGGGCCGGCTTCCCCAAATCGGCGAGGGGGTCGGAAAGGCCTTGCGCGGATTCAAGAAAGAGGTGCAGGACGAGCCGCTTCCGGCCACTGATCCTGCCGCACAACCGGCCGAGGCAACCGCGTCGGCCCAACCTGCGCAGGCTGCTCCGCCGGATCCCGGTGCCGCACCGGGCCCGGCGACGCCGCCCAAACCCACGGCACCCTACACACCGGGGCCGGAGTTGACACCTGGAACGACCGCGGCCTTGATGGCAACGGCCGCACCGCAGGCCTATCAGCCTCCCCCGAAGCCGGCGGCGGTGACGATTTCCGCTCCCATTCAGTCGGGCCAGCAGGCCGGGGCGCCGGCCCAACACGTGCCGACCATGGAAGAGCGCGTGGCGCAGCCGGCCCCAGCGCGAACGGCCTCGTATCCCCCACTGCCGCCTTCCGCTCAGTCCAAACCGGCCGCCAAGCGTCCCTCCGCGATCGTGAACAAGGACGCGGTCGCGCGCGTGCAAGCCCAACAGGCGGCGATGCGGGCCAAGGCCGCTCAAGGTTCCGGGGGCGGTGGATTGTCCCCCGACGACATGGGAAGTTTCGGCCAAGGTTTGGGCGAGGCCTTTCGGATGGTCCGGGATGTCAGCGCCGAGGTTCGCGGCGCGATCGATCCGCAGGTGCGCACGCTGCGCGCCGAGGTGGACGCCGCCAGCAAGGAAATCGAACAGTCCATCGAGGCCGCGAAAGAGTTGCCCGCCATGCACGAGGAGCCTCCCGCAAAGTCGGTCTGATCGCGTGAGCATCGACGAACGTGCCTACTCCGTGTTGGGAGACCAACCCGTTTTCAGGTTCCTATGGCGCCTGTGGCTCGCCTGGGCCGTCGTCTTCCTGCTTGTGGTCGAGGGGTGTTACGGTCCTGGCACGAGTGGTGATCCGCGACAGGTCACACCCGACTTGATCGGATTATTGACCGACCCCCATCCGGACGTTCGTCGTACCGCCGCCATCGCATTGGGTCGTCTAGGGAGTCACGGGGCCGTCGACGCTCTGCTACCGATCCTCCGAGATCCGGATCCCGGAGTCAGGCAATGGGCGGCCTGGGCTCTTGGGGTGGTGGGCGAGGACCGATCACGTGAAGTCGGATTCGCGTTGGCGGATGTGCTTCGTGACTCGGCTCCGGCTGTCAGGATGGCCGCGGCCCAGGCGCTCGGAGAGCTCGAGGATGACCCGCGCGTGACGGACAGGGTGGTAGAACAGCTCCAGGCCGAGGAGCCCGGCATTCAGAGTGCTGCCGCGCACGCGATGGTCGGGCGGGGCCGGGTCGACGACCTGCCGAAACTCAGGGAGGCTCTCCGGCGAGTCGGGCCTTCCGCGCGGCAAAGTCTCGTGGCCGCGCTGGGGGAAATGGGTGACAAGCGGGTGGTTCCCCTGTTGCAGGGACGCCTTCGTGAGGATGGTGATGCGGGCGTCCGAGGCGAGGCCGCGTACCGGTTGGGGATGCTCGCCGACGAGGCGGCACGGCCCGCGTTGGAGCACGCGTCGCGACACGATTCGGACGATCAGGTCAGGCGGTGGGCGGAGTGGGCTGTGTCTGCGATGAGGCCGGCTGACGCCCGCGGTTCAGGGCCTCCACCAATTTGATGATTTGACTTCGCGCCTCTTCTCCGATTTCGGTGAACTGGAGGCCCATCCCCGGAAACATCAACAGTCGCTCGACCTTGTGACGGCGCCAGACGACCTTGGCCTTGGCTTCGATCGTCCGTGACGGGTGGTCCGGAAGCGAGAAGGCAAGGTTGATTTCACTGCCGGGCGCCAGCGGGCTGCTACTCTCGATAAAGAGTCCTCCCCCTCCGATGCCGCCGGTCAGGCTTTCGAAGCGATGCCCGTCTTCGGTTTCACAGACCACTTTGACAGCCAAGGGAGCGCGCGGATAGGCGCGACAGTGCGCAAAGGCATCGTCTTCGGTATTGGAGAGGATGCGGTCGATGACCCAGGCCCAGGTAAGCGTTCCGAGGCGTTCCCCCTGTTGTCCCAGCAGGGTGAGGGTTTCTCGGTCGCAGTCGATTTCCAAGGTTTTCCCCTGGTGGGCCTCGGTCGAGAGGACGGGGAATTTCATCGTGCGACGGGGCTCACGGTGCGATGCTAGCGTCCGGCTGATTTGATGGATCGAACGAGATCCACCACCTTGTTGCGGGCATCGGTCGCAATGTCATTGAACTTGACGCCCATACCCGGCGAACAGGTGTACTGATCGGCTTTGGGGCAGACCCAGGCCACCACTCCCCGCGCGTTCAGCCACTCTGTCGGTCGGTCGGGCAATGTGAATTCGAGGGACAGGTGTGTGCCCGCCGGGGGCGGTTCGGCGCTTTCAATGAAAATGCCCCCGCCGCCGATGCCGCCGGCGCGACTCTCGAATGTTTGTCCGTCCGGCGTGCGATAACGCACGTGCAACGCGAGGGACACGCGCGGCTCACGGCGAGATTCCTGCGGCGGACGGGCTTCGTGGTAAGCCAGAATTTGCTCAATGATCGCGTCCCACGACAGGCTGCCGATCAACTCGCCGTTCAGGCCGCGAAGGATGAGCACCTCATGGGCTTGGTCCAGTTCCAGGGTCTTTCCGGCATGTCGCCGACTGGCCGGCACGGCCAGCCTGGTGTTCTCGCGCGGGGTGGTCATATCCTCGGTGGCTAGTATAGCGCGCGGTCATGATTTGTCGATGGAAAACCACTGTTTTGCAATGGAGACAGAGCGACGAACGGAGAGCTGCGGGTCGAGAGGCTGTCCGCTGTCAGGCCCTCTCCATCCTCCTCCGGGCCCTGGTCGTGCCGGGCAGGGGTGAGGGATGGGAGGGCGAGATGATGGGGATGTTCGCGCCTGATCAGGCGGTCTTGACGTCCTTATCCTGTTCGTACAGCCTGATGGGGACGCTTTTCCCCTCGATGACGTCTTCCGTCACGATGACCTCCTTGATCTGTTTTTGCGATGGGATGTCATACATGACGTCCAACATGGTTTCCTCAAGGATCGCCCGCAGCCCCCTGGCCCCCGTCTTTTGAGCGTAGGCCCGACGGGCGATGGCATTGAGCGCGCCGTCCGTAAACTTCAGTTTGACCTTCTCGAAGGACAACAACTTTTCGTACTGCTTGGTCAAGGCGTTACGCGGTTCCGTCAGGATGCGGATCAAGGCCCGTTCATCCAGCTCTTCGAGGGTGGCGATCACCGGCAACCGTCCAATGAATTCGGGGATCAACCCGTACTTGAGGAGATCCTCCGGTTGCACCTGGGCCAGAACCTCCCCCAACCGCACGTCCTTCCGGCTTCGGATATCCGCTCCAAAACCCATTTGTTTCCGATTCAGCCGCTGCTCGATGAGATTCTCGAGCCCTACGAAGGCCCCGCCGCAGATAAACAGAATATTGCTCGTATTGACCTGAATGAATTCCTGGTGGGGATGCTTCCGTCCTCCCTGGGGCGGGACGTTGGCGACCGTTCCCTCGATCAGCTTCAAGAGAGCTTGCTGGACACCCTCGCCGGACACATCGCGTGTGATGGACGGGCTGTCGCTTTTTCGGCTGATCTTGTCGATTTCGTCGATGTAAACAATCCCGCGCTCCGCCCGTTCGACGTCGTAATCCGCCGACTGAAGCAGCTTCAGGATGATGTTCTCGACGTCCTCTCCGACGTACCCGGCCTCCGTCAAGGTGGTGGCGTCTGCCAGCGTGAACGGGACATCCAGGTATTTCGCCAAGGTCTGGGCCAACAGGGTCTTGCCGGTTCCCGTGGGGCCGATCATGAGGATGTTGCCCTTCTGCAACTCCACTTCGTCGACATCCTTGCTCGAAATGCGCTTGTAATGGTTGTGCACGGCGACGGAGAGAATGCGTTTGGCTCGATCCTGGCCGACGACGTACTGATCGAGGTGGTGTTTGATCTCGGCGGGTTTCCGAAGTTTTGAGGAGATCTCTTCCTTGGCCTCTTCCCAGTCCTCTGCGATGATGTCGTTGCAAAGATTGACGCACTCGTCGCAGATATAGACGGTCGGGCCAGCGATCAACTTGCGGACCTCGTCCCGGCTCTTGCCGCAGAAGGAACATCGAAGGTGACGATCGATCTTCTCTTGCTTCGCCATACCGCCTCCTGGTCCTACGTCCGATAGGTTATCGGTTGCCGCCGTCCTTCGTCGCGCTGAGACTCCCCGCTTCTTTGGCCATCTTGGGCGGGCGCGTGATGACTTCGTCGATCAGGCCATAGGTCTTGGCCTCTTCGCCGGACATGAAATAGTCCCGCTCCGTATCCTGGGCGATCTTATCGAGCGGTTGGCCCGTGTGCTTGGCCATGATTTCGTTGAGCCGCTCGCGAATTTTAAGGATTTCCCGCGCGTGAATGTCGATTTCGGTCGCCTGCCCTTGGAAGCCGCCCATCGGCTGGTGAATCATCACCCTGGCGTTGGGGAGGGCGAAGCGCTTCCCTTTCGTGCCCGCCGTCAGCAGCAGAGCCCCCATGCTGGCCGCCTGGCCCAGGCAGATCGTATTGATCGGCGGCTTCACATATTGCATCGTGTCATAGATGCCCAGGCCGGCCGTCACGCTGCCCCCCGGGGAATTGATATAGAGGTTGATGTCCTTTTCGGGATCTTCCGCTTCGAGGAACAGCAACTGCGCGATCACCAGATTGGCAAACACGTCGTCTATGGGAGCACCCAAGAAGATGATGCGGTCTTTCAGCAGCCGGGAGTAGATGTCGTACGCACGCTCTCCGCGGTTGGTCTGCTCGATCACGATCGGTACAAGCATGCACGTGGTCCTTTCGTTCTGGTCATGATCTGAGCCCCCTTCGGCATGGATGCCGGGGATGCGAGTCCGCTCGCGTCGAAAAACCGCCTAACCCTGAATTACCGCATGGCGGTATACGAAGTCGAGGGCCTTGTCCGCCAAGATCCGGCCCCGCAGCTCGTTCAAGGAGTCCTGCCCGCCCGCCTGAATGAGTCGAAGCAGTTCTTTAGGGTCTAACTTCAATTCCGTCGCCATCCGCTGGAGCTCCGTTTGGATGTCCCCCTCCTCGACCTGGATGTGCTCTTTTTCGGCGATGGTATCGAGGATCAGGCCCAGCTTCACCCGGCGGGATGCCTCGGGGAGCGCTTCTTCCTGCAGTTTCTTGAGTTCCTCGGGACGAACACTCGGGGCCTCCCCGCCGTCTGCCCCGGGCCTTTGCCGGGCACGCAACTGGTGGCGAACCATGGCGGACACTTCCCGCTCGACGAGAGTCTCTGGGAGGTCGAAGTGGTGGGTTTCGAGCAGTCGCTTGATCACCTGGTCCTTGTATCCCTGCTCGATATCCCGCTTGAGCGCCCGTTCCATCTCCCCCCTGAGCTTCTCGCGCAGGGCTGAGAGGGATTCGTACGGCCCGCAATCTTTTGCGAATTCGTCGTCGAGCGCCGGGAGCTGCTTTCGCTTGGCCGATTGGATAGTCACACGGAAGCAGACCGTTTTCCCAGCTACCCGTTCGTCGGGGTGGGTCGGGGGATAGTCCTGTGGAATCTCCACCGTGGCGCCTTCGGTCTTCCCGAGCAGAGCCTGGTCGAGGTCGAGACCGAGCACGGCCGTCTTGGACCCGATCCGGTGGAGGTGGCCCTGCTTTTTCGTGCCGTCGAGAGGAGTGTGCTCCAGGTAGCCCTCGATATCGACCACCGCGAAATCGCCATCGGCGAGCGCAGATCCGGGCGGGGCGGCATGGAGTTGGGCGTGCTGTTCACGCAGCACGTCCAAGGCCTTGTCGATCTGCTCGTCGGTCACGCTTCGCGAGTCCGGCTTGAGTGAGATCGGGTTGGGCGGCCGATAATCGCGCAATTCTATCTTCGGTCTGATTTCGACGGTGGCCGTGAAGCTGAATGGAGCGTCTTTCTTGATTTTCACGCGATCGATGGCCGGGATATCGACCACCAGGGGAACGATGCCGGCCTCTTTCACGGCGCGATCATAGAATTCCGGGACGATCGCTCGCACCACGTCTTCCTCAATGCTCTTGGCATACCGCTTTTCCAGCAGGGCCATGGGCGCCTTCCCCGGACGGAAGCCGGGAACTTGAACCTGGCGATTCAGATGCGCGTACGCGCGTCGAAACCGCTCATTGACCTCGTCCTCGGGCACCTCGATCTTCAGCGCCCGCTTCATCGGGCCTAACTCGGTCATTTCAACTTTCATGGTTGTCCCCGCAGGGTCCCTCTCTCGTGCACGGATGTTCGGGTTCGCATGACTCGGCGCAGAGAGAACTCAGGTGGTGCGAGAGGGGGGACTTGAACCCCCACGGTTGCCCACGAGATCCTAAGTCTCGCGCGTCTGCCAGTTCCGCCACTCTCGCAGCGAGGCCTGCGTATGTGAGAGGCTTTCGAATGATTGTTCTACCCCTGGTTATGCAGGTGTGTCAACCACAAGAGTGGCCGTCCTGGAGCCAGGGAGGCCGGGGCCGTGATCCGCGCACAGGGCTCACGGATATCCTGCCGACGAGTAGCATGAGCCCCCTCGGAGGGGTATAATTCACTTGTCCCTATCAGCCGGGCGTGGCGTTGTTCGCGGGGTGGTTCTGGGGAGGTTGGGGCCCAGTCCACCGGGTGACAGGTGCCATTCGGGCGCGCGCCTGAGTCTCTTTCACGCCCGAGTCTCTTTCATATGCCGCCGGCATCGTACTGAAGGAGGAGCATCATGATACGGACTTTGATAACGGTCGCCATCGTGGTTTCCATGACACTGGGGACGCAGACCGCCTCCGCCTATCGGGACTACTTCACCAAGGAACAAAAGGAGCAGCTGTCGAAGATCAGGACGGTCTTGGTCGAGGCCGTGGCGCTCACGGATCAGGGAGCGCAGGACGCCTCGGCCTTTCGCGAATTGGTGAGCCGGCGGCTCGGTGAACTCGGATACGAATCCGCAAAGGATTCCTCCCAGCCTCATGACGTCGTAGTCAAGGTCAAGTGCGAGCAACGGAAGACGTGGGAGGGAACGACAGCGGCAGGAGGTGACAACGATCTGCCCGATGCACCGTCGCGTCTCTGGAAAGGCCCGGCCTGCCAGTTGACCTATTTACTCGGGGGCATGAAGATCAAGTGGCAAAAGGAAATCCGAACGGCATTCGCCGAGTCCGGCGATGCCGCGCAGCAGGCGAAAGCGGAGAATGCAGGGCAGTACGCGCTGGCCGAACTCAAGAGCCTCTTGGAGCGGTATGATTTCCCCGTGTTGCTGGCAGCGGAGTGGGGGCATGACGATCGGCTCTTGAAGCTGCTCGATGCGCCGGACACCCCGCAACCCCGCAAGGCTCTGGTCATCTCTCTGCTCGGGGAAATGTTGTCGGACGAGGCGCTTCCCAGACTGAAGGAGGCGCTGAAGGACAAAGACCTGTCCAAGCAGGCCGCGATCGCGTTGGGGAACCTCGGTCGCGAAGGCATCCCGGTTTTGATCGAGATCCTGAAGAGCTCCAAACAGACGGATCTGCGTGCCGCGGCGGCCAAAGGCCTGGGCGCGGTTGGCGGGCTTCACGGCGATGCCTCGGTCGTGCCCCCCTTGTTGGAGATGTTGGACGCGCCAGGCATTGAGATGGAGGTGCAGACCGAGATCGCGTGGTCCTTGGGGAAGATCCCCGACAAGCGCTCGATCGAGCCGCTGTATGCCCTGGACCGAAAGCTCCAGAGCATTCGGAGCGAGGATCCAAAATTCAAGAAATTGAAGGAAGCCGTGTTCTGGGCCATCAAGCAATGTGATACCTGGGACCAGTATAGCTGAGTCGGCCCCGGCACCTTGCCAGCTTCTGAGAGAGGATCGCCGGGAGGACCAAGGCGTTCGTGCCAGTTCGGGCGGTGATCTCCGTCTTGATCCCTTGCTCGCCTTCATGGGCTCCGGGGCGATCCCCCTCTCGCCGCACACACAGTGGAAGGCGTGACGCGTCCCACAGCGGGTGCCCGGTGCGCCGGTCGCTTGCCGCTCCACGGGACGCGTGCTAAGATGCCGCTCCTCCGAAACATTGAGGGTGGAGAGGTGCGAGAGTGGACGAATCGGCGTGCCTGGAGAGCACGAGTCCTGGTAACGGGACCGTGGGTTCGAATCCCACCCTCTCCGCCATACCACGCTTCGCTTGCGCCGCCGTGCTTGCCGCGGGGGAATCAGTTCGGACGTGCTGATGGTGTGAGAAGGCTCTCTTACGGGGCTGGGCCCTGTGCAACAGAATCCTGTGAACCCCGCCAGGTCCGGAAGGAAGCAACGGTAAGCGGGCGAGTCTGTGTGCCGCAGGATCACCTGGCCCCACTTCCTTCGAAGACATAGTGGTTCCGGCATGGTGGAGGGCACGGAGCGTAGCGCCCGCCTTCGGCTCTTCAGTTCAGCGCCTGGATCGCGAGTGTGACGCGAGGATGGATTACCAAGTCTCAGCACGAAAGTACCGGCCCGGGACCTTTGACGACGTCATCGGTCAGCCGCAGGTGGTGCAGGCGCTCACGAACGCCGTGTCGTCGCAACGGATTGCGCACGCGTTTCTGTTCTCGGGCACCAGGGGGGTCGGGAAGACCACCGTGGCGCGCATTCTTGCGAAGGCGCTGAATTGCGAACAGGGACCATCCGGGCACCCCTGCGGCGTCTGCCTGAGTTGCGCCGAAATCGCGCAGGGCACGTCGGTCGATGTGATCGAGATCGACGGGGCGTCGAATACGAGCGTGGACGATGTGCGGGAAATCAGGGAAAACGCCAAGTTTACACCGTTTCGCGGCGGCTATCGTGTCTACATCATCGACGAAGTCCACATGCTGTCGAATTCGGCGTTCAATGCGCTGCTCAAGATTTTGGAAGAGCCGCCGGCCCATGTGGTGTTCATCTTCGCCACGACCGAATTGCACAAAATTCCCGCGACGATTCTGTCCCGCTGCCAGCATTACACCTTCCGGCGGCTTTCGCGCAGGGAAATCATCTCCCGCCTCGAGCAGGTAGCGGCGCAGGACGGGATTCACGTCGAAGGCCGGAGCCTGGCCTTGCTGGCTCGGGCCAGTGAAGGCAGCATGCGGGATGGGTTGAGTCTCTTCGACCAAGCCGTGGCCCTCTGCGGGACTTCGATTTCGCATGACGACCTGGAGTCCTTGCTCGGTGCGGTGCCGCAGGAGCACGTGCATGCGATGATCGAAGCGATTCGGCGGCAGGACAGCCATCAGGCTGTGCAAGTCATCGCCAGACTGTTGGATCACGGTCAAGACCTGCGGGCCTACTGCGGGGAGGTCGTGGAATATCTTCGGAACCTGCTGGTGGCTGCGGTGGTGACGGACCCTCACGATGTGCGCGGCCTGATCGAGGCCTCCGCCGAGGATGTCGAGCATCTGCTGGCCACGGCGAAGACGTTCACTCCCGACCAGCTTCACGAACTGTTTCGCCTCTTCTCCCAGGCCGAGGACGGGCTCCGGCACAGCCTCCACCCGCGATTTACGCTGGAGGTGGCGGCGATCCGAGCCACGCGATTGCCCACCACGGATCCGGCGCTACCGATCCAACCGGTTTCCGCTCGGCCACAGTCCCGACCTCAACTCGCTCCCACGGGAATAGCGGGACGTCGCGACGGGCCCTCGCCTCCGGCTGCGACGCCCTCCCCGTCCGCTCCATTCACGCTCCCTCCCGCGCGGCCTCCACGCATCGGTGAGACGGCGGGTGCCTCCGGGGGTGGGCGCCCGCTTGCGTCGACCAGACGGCCCCCCGCCCAGGCAGGCGGACCGTCCGCCGCTACGGCGCGTCCACCATCGGAGCCGGTCCGTCCGGCGCCGATTGCGCCGCGCTCCCCTGTTCAACCGCCGAAGCCGGCGGCTGCGGCCACCGACAGCGAGAATGAGGCGGGTTCCCCCCTACGGCTCAACTGGGAGGAGTGCCTGGCAAGGGTGGCCGAGGCGCATCCCAACGTCGCGCCGTTTCTTGAAATGGGGCAATACGCGGGCGTCGACGGGAACGAGATTACAATCGGGTATACGGCCACCGCCAGCGTCGCCCGGGCCAGGATGGAAAAAGAAGACAATCTGGGCGCCGTTCGAACCGTCTGCGAAGCCCTGGCCGGCCGGCCCGTTCGAATCCGGGTGGTGGAATTGAGCGAGACGGAGGCGACAGGTCCGACGATGGCCCAGCAACGAGCGGCTCGGGAGCGAGAAGAAAAAATGGTGTTGTTCGAACAAACTCGCGCCCATCCCCTGATCAAGCAAACCCTGGAAGCCTTCGGCGGAGAGGTCGTGGAGGTTCGCCGATTGGTTCCCGAACAGGAGGCCCAGAGCACATGAGCAAGAATCCGTTCGCCAACATGGCGGGTCTGATGAAGCAGGCCCAAGCGATGCAAGAGCGCATGACGAAGATCCAGGAGGAAGCGTCCGGGAAACAGGTCAGCGGTTCGGCTGGAGGGGGCATCGTGACGGTGACCATTACCGGCGGCATGCAGGTGGTGTCGGTGAAAATCGATTCCGAGGTGGTGAAGTCCGGCGATGTCGACATGCTGCAGGACCTCACGATGGCCGCGACGAACGAGGCGATTCGCAAAGCGCGGGAGATGATGGCGGAAGAACTCAAATCGCTGACCGGCGGGTTGAATCTGCCGGGTCTCATATAGGTGGATGATGATGCTCGGCGTCAAGACGGGCGAGCAGCAGGGATTGCTGGGCGGCCTGATCCGCGAGTTGGTGCGGCTGCCGGGCATCGGCCAGAAGACCGCGCAGCGGCTGGCGTTTCATTTGCTGAAGGCGGAGCGGGAGGATGCCCTAAGGCTGGCGGACGCGATTCGGGCCGTGAAAGACGGACTCAGTTTCTGCCGGGAATGCCGGAATATCGCCGAGGGCGATCTGTGTGAGTTGTGCCGCGACCCCAAGCGCGATCGAACCAAGATTCTGGTGGTCGAGGAGCCCAGCACGCTGTACGCCATCGAGCGCACCCGGAGCTACCGGGGGCTCTATCATGTCCTCCTCGGGGCGCTGTCCCCGATCGACGGCATCGGGCCGGACGAGATTAAGGCCCAGGACTTGATTGACCGGGTCAAGCGGGGGGGCGTTCAGGAAGTGATCATTGCGACGAATCCCACCATCGAAGGCGAGGCCACGGCCTTGTACTTGACCAAGCAGCTTAAACCGTACGGCGCCCGGGTCTCCCGGATTGCCTACGGCATCCCGGTGGGCATGGATATTGAGTATGCCGACGAGGTGACGCTCATTAAATCCTTGGAAGGGCGGCGGGATCTATGACTCGGAAGGCGGGGAGGCCTCGGGGTAGCTACGGCATTGATCTGCGCGGTGAGGGATTGTTATAGTTTGGACCTCCCGAGGACGTCCAGCGACGGAGCGCGGTACGTGAACGGACGACGCACCACAGCGCAGAGCGAGAAGACCGCCGGTCGAGGACGAGTGGCGGTCGCGTCCGCGTCGCCAAGCGAAGGCTCAGGTATCGAGGGCTCGCGGGAGTTCCAGCTCCAGGAAATCCGTCGCGAGCTTGAGCGCCAGCGTCAGGCATTGTTGGACGAAGCCGGGGTCGGGTTCATCCAAGAATCCAAGACCCCGTCTTTTCCCGACGTCAGCGATCAAGCCTCTGCCGAGGCGGATCAGCATTTTGCGTTACGGATTCGAGAGCGCGAGCGAAAGCTGATCAAGAAGATCGACGAGGCCTTGAATCGGATGGCCACGCGGTCGTATGGAATCTGTGAAAGTTGCGGAGAGGAAATCCCCATCCCCCGGCTGAAAGCCCGCCCTGTCACGACCCTCTGCATTGCCTGTAAGACTCAACAGGAAGCCTCGGAAAACGGTCGTCGCTAACCCCGTCGCCTTCTTCAATCTCCGTATCTCCCGCGACCATCCGGGCGCGGCGGGTTTCCCTAAAAGTGGAGTGCCACACCGCCGGTCACATGATTCGACACGATGGACGGCGATTCCGTGTATTCGGGGCCGAAGTGAAAGGTGTGCGTGGTCGCCGTTCGCTTCCATTCCCCAAAGATCGCAAGATTGCGAAAGAGGAACAGCTTCGCTCCTGCCAGCACCTGCCATTCGGGCGAGTAATCGGCCTCACTGACGCCATATCCGTTCCACCACGTCATCCGAGTTCGCTGCATGCCCCCGCCGACCCCCACGTATGGGTACCAGCGTCCTTCCGGCAGGGACTCGCTCACCCCGATCGGGTATCGAAACAGCAGATTGATCGCCACGATGTTGCTGCCGAAGTCCCTTCGACCGAGGAATTCATACTGGACCAGACTCATGCCGGTTCCCGGCGCAGTGCCGGAGGCTCCGGCGGTCTGGGGTTGTATCGACGTGGTAAATCGGGTCCAGTCCAGCTCCAGGCCGATTTGCGGTTGCCAGGCGTAGTTCCTCGGCAGATACCAGGCGGTGGCTTTCGCGCCCCAGACCGGTTCATTGGTTTGCTTGACGCCGTGCACCGTTCCCCAAATGGGCTGACCCGTCCCGAAGCAGGTGGCGTTGCAACGTACGTCGACCCCGGCGTCCTCCGTAAAGGACCGTCCTCCGAAGCCCGAAATCGAGAAACTCCAGTTCCGGTCTCCCCCCTGCGACAGCGATGGAAACAGAACCAGCAGACCTGAGAGCACGGCGCCCGCGAAGCGTCCCTGTGTCGACATCCCTCATCCTTTCGGCAAGTCCCGGCGCTCGGCGCGCCGCTACCGGCAAGCCTAGCGCAAAGTCGGAGGACGTCAAGGAATCGGGGTGGAAAGGATGGCGAACTAATCGAGTGGAACGGGGAAGAAATCGGCGCAGGGCGGCAGGGAGCGGCGTGGGCAGCGGATCGGGGCCCTGGCCGCTATCGCTTCAGCTCTTTCACTCGCTGTTTGGCCAGCGCCGCACGCCCGGCCTCCTCGGGGAGACCTTCGACCAAGGCCAGGTAGGTCTCGTATTCGGATAAGGCGAGTTTGCGGTTGGTCGGTTCGATCGCCTCCGCCAAGTTGAAACGCGCCAACGGATAGTTCGGACGGAGCGATACTGCCCGTTCGAACAGCGCGATTGCTTGGGCGCGATTGCCTAGTTGAAGATAGGTGGTGCCGAGGTTGTTCATGACCTCGGGAATATTGGGACGCACGGACAAGGACGCTTCCATTGCGGCTTTCGCCTTTTCGAAGTCCCCCTTGGCCTGCCAGGCCAGCCCGAGTTTGTGCTGCGCTTCGGCCAAGCGAGTCTTGTCGGTGAGTCCGCTGGCGATGCTTTTTTCATAGCCGTCGATCGCCACGTCCGGCCTGCGCGCCCCGCAGTAGCCGAGCAGCGCCGCTTCCCCGCGGGCAAATTCCTGGAGAGCGGCGTAGGGAAGTTGATCGACCGTGCCCTGGCTCGTCTTTGCGCTCTCGGGCCCACGGAGCCGATCCAGGAACTCTTTGCGGTAGGGGGAGAACAATGGCACGTATGGGTCGATGGCAAAGGTGGCCATCAGCAGGACGGGTCTGTCCTTCGTGCCGGTCACGAGGTACTGGGTCGTCGTTTTCTCGTCACCGGTCTGGTAGAGGCGGGTGATGTCCATACGGGCTTTGGATGGGAGCAGGGCGACGTTCAAGTAGAAATCCCTGGCCGACCGGAGTAACGACAAGGTTTCTCGCAGGACGGGGTAGGGGTCCAACGGGAGTCCCGCAGGAAACGTAAAGACGGCTCCGACAAGCAGACCCTCCTGGTCGACATACCAGGACTCGTCGGCATGGACGTCGCTCTGCTGGGCGGGAATGTGGTGTTCATGACCGCCCCCCCAAGTCACGGTCGTCACGGCATCGCGCCGAATGCTGGACAACATCGTTGCCTCCGAATCGCACAGGCGGCCGTGTGTCATGAGCGAGAGATCGGATGCCGAGGGTGGCAACGGGGGGCGGAGGGGCGGTTCGCTACAGGCGGCGAGCAGACTGAGCAGGACACCGAGACTTGCGGCTCCGGCTCTGGTCCATGGTGGTTCGTATCGTCTCCAGGGACGGCGGCGAGATTGATTGGGGTGGGAGCGACGACTCACGGATCCCTCTGGCGCGAATACCGTCTGTGCCAGAAAGATTATGCCGTGGTAGAGGGGAGGAAGGGAAGCGTCCGGGTCGCTGGACCGGCTCACTTACGGCTGGCGATATGAGTCCAGCATGGCGTCTTCTGATGTGTACCCCATCGCTCTTGGGAAATGCGACCCGAGGGTATAGATCGGACGATTGACGACATAGTCGAGGCCGACTCCGACGGGGTGAAGCAGAAACCCGGCCCAACGCCAGGGATTGTCCTCCGCCGGCGAACCCGCAGCCGGGGCGGTGTAGACGAGCGCCGTGCTGTCGAGCGTCGAGTAGACGCTCGTTCGCGTGTTGGTCTGTGCCTGCCCCATGTCCACGCTCTGGTTGGTGCCGGCACAGCCCGTCGTCAAGAGTCCTCCGACAACCAGCGCCATGCTCCATACCCCCGCCTGGATCCGCATACGTCACCTCTTGTGAAATGGCCGACAGCGAACTGAAGTCGTTCTCGGTCTAACAGCAAAAAGTCTAGCGCAGGGTCCGGATTCTGTCCAGGAAAGTGCACGATCGTGCGGAGGGGCTCGGACGGGGCATCATCGCTAAGTAGGCGAAATGGTGGGCGATACAGGTATCGAACCTGTGGCCTCTTCCGTGTGAAGGAAGCGCTCTACCACTGAGCTAATCGCCCACCCGCGCGCGGACTGTAGCATGGGCCCAGGAGGCAGTCAACGCGAGGCCAGCGAGGTGACCCCGCCCCACTTTGATGACGGTACGGCCGTCTTATCACGCGACCGGGGTGGGGATTCGGCGGCGATGATCTCCACCGGCAGGGGCATCGTGGCGAGGTGGAGGAAGGTTCAGCCTCTTTGCTCGGCAATGTCGCCTTGACAGGGGGAAAAATCGATTCGTAGAATGCAGCACTCGCGATTTACTCACCGATCCCTCGACGTTTCCACTACATGCGCGACGACATCGTCATTATCGGAGGGGGACTTGCCGGCTCCGAGGCCGCGTGGCAGGCGGCGAGCCGAGGCGCGCGGGTGACGCTCCACGAAATGCGCCCCAAGGAAGGGACCCAGGCGCATAAGACGGGGGATCTCGCCGAGCTCGTCTGCTCGAACTCGCTCGGCTCCGCCGATCCGACGAGTGCGCCGGGGATTCTGAAAGAGGAAATGCGACGGCTGAATTCCCTCGTCATTCGTGCGGCCGAGCATGCGCGGGTTCCCGCCGGCGCGGCGCTGGCGGTGGATCGGCACGTGTTTGCCCACACCATCACGCAGACGTTGGAAGGGCATCCCAATGTCCGGATTCTCCGCGAAGAGGTAACGGCGATCCCCGACGACGCGGTCTGCATTGTGGCGACCGGGCCGTTGACCTCCGAACGCCTCTCCGGCGCCATCGTGGCGTTGACCCACAGTAAGCACCTGTTCTTCTACGACGCCATCTCGCCGATTATCGACGCGGATTCCATCGACATGAACAAGGTCTTCCGCGCATCCCGCTACGACAAAGGCGGGGACGACTATTTGAACTGCCCGATGGACGAGGCGGCCTACACGGCGTTTTATGAAGCGCTGATGGCCGCGGAGAAGGTCCAGCCCAAGGATTTCGAGAAGACACCGTATTTCGAGGGCTGCATTCCCATCGAGGTCATGGCCGAGCGAGGGAAGCAGACCATGCAATTCGGCCCCCTCAAGCCGGTCGGCCTCGAGGACCCGCGCACCGGGGCCAGACCCGCCGCCGTCGTCCAACTGCGGGCGGAGAACGTCCATCGCACCTGTTACAACATGGTGGGGTTTCAAACCAAGCTGACCTATCCCGAGCAGCGTCGAGTCTTTCGGATGATTCCCGGGTTGGAGCAGGCGGAATTTCTCCGGTACGGGAGCTTGCATCGCAATACCTTCCTCAACGCTCCCGCGCTGCTGCGAGAGACGCTGCAGCTGCGGACACGCGACCACGTCTTTTTTGCGGGGCAGATCATCGGGGTCGAGGGATATACGGAATCGGCGGCGATGGGCGGATTGGCGGGCATCAATGCGGTCAGACAACTGTCGGGCCAGCCGTTGATCGCTCCCCCGCCGACCTCCGCGCATGGGTGCCTCATCCAATACGTTACGACGTGTCCGCCTTCGCATTTTCAGCCGATCAATACCAATTTCGGATTGTTCCCCCCTCTCCCCACCAGGATTCGGGACAAGGAGCAGAAGCGGCGGTCGATCGGCGAGCGCGCCCTCAAGGATTGGGAGGCATGGAAGACGCGATTCGAGCTTTCTTGACGTATTTGGAAGTTCAGCGCGGCGCCTCGCGGGAGACGATTCGCAATTACGGCTCCGACCTGCAGCAAATTCGCTTGTTTCTCCAGGAGTCTCCCGGCTTCCCTCCTCCGCCTCTGGCCGCGCTGACGCTCGATCGCATTCGCGACTACCTGGCGTGGTTGGACCGGCAAGGTGAAAAGGCTTCGTCGCTCGCCAGAAAGCTGGCGACACTGCGGAGTTTCTTCCGGTACCTCGTGCAAAGCGGCCGTGTCGCGGACAACCCAGCCGCCCAGGTGCGGTCGCCCAAGCTGCCGCGTGCGTTGCCGCGGGTTCTGAGCAAGGACGACGCCGCGGCCTTGATGGAAAGCCCGCGGGGGAACGACCCGGCTGACGCGCGCGCTCGGGCGATTCTGGAGACGCTCTATTCGACCGGCACGCGCGTCAGCGAACTCGTCCAATTAAACGTGGACGATATCGATTGGCGGAACGGGTTGGTCCGTGTATCGGGCAAGGGCCGGCGTGAACGCATCGTTCCGGTCGGCGAGGTGGCGTTGGAGGCCTTGCGGGAGTATCTGGCGTCGCTGCCGGTGAGCCCGGATGCGCCCGTCACCCGCCGTGCGCGTGCGGTTCCGGTCTTTCGCAATCGACGTGGAACCCGATTGACCGCCCGCTCCGTGGCGCGTATCGTGGCGCGGCATTCGTCGCCGCTCGCGGGAGGTCGGATCAGTCCCCATGCGTTGCGGCATTCCTTCGCGACGCATCTGCTCGACGAAGGCGCGGATTTGAGGGCGATACAAGAGTTACTGGGACACGCCTCGCTGGCCACCACCCAACGTTATACGCACGTCGCCACGGATCACCTGATGGCGGTTTACGATCGTGCGCATCCGAGAGCCGGCCGTCCGCCCGGCGGCGCGGGGCCGTCCGGCAAGCCCGGGCCAAAGGACCGACGATGATCATTCGTTCAACGACGATTCTATCGGTGCGGCGCGATGGCCGTGTGGCCATGGGATCTGACGGGCAGGTGACCATGGGGACCACGGTCATGAAGCAGAACGCACGCAAGCTGCGCCGAATGCACCACGATCAGGTGCTGGCCGGCTTTGCCGGCGCCACGGCCGATGCGTTCACCCTCTTCGAAAAATTCGAGGCCAAGCTCGAAGAGTATCGTGGTAACATGACCCGCGCCGCAGTGGAACTGGCCAAAGACTGGCGGACGGACCGGGTGCTTCGCCGTCTGGAGGCGCTGCTTGCCGTTGCGGACCTGGAGCATTCGCTGATCATCTCCGGAACGGGGGACGTCATCGAACCGGAGGACGGCATTCTGGCGATCGGATCGGGCGGGCCCTATGCGCTCGCGGCGGCCCGCGGGTTGCTGCTCCACTCGACGTTGAATGCTCGGCGCCTGGTCGAAGAGTCGATGCGGATCGCGGGCGGGATCGACATTTACACCAACCAACAGATCGTCCTTGAAGAACTCTCACGCTAACCAGGACCTTATGACGACGCCGGGGTCCCAGCGCCCGGGGGGGGTCAACAGCCTCACCCCGCGACAGATCGTCGAAGAATTGGATCGCTACGTGATCGGCCAGCGAGAGGCCAAGCGCATGGTGGCCATCGCGCTGCGCAACCGGTGGCGCCGCCAGCAGCTGCCGGCCGATCTGCGTGACGAGGTCATGCCCAAAAACATCATCATGATCGGCCCGACGGGAGTCGGCAAGACGGAGATCGCACGGCGGTTGGCGAAGTTGGCGGAAGCGCCCTTCATCAAGGTGGAAGCCTCCAAGTTCACGGAAGTGGGGTACGTGGGCCGGGATGTCGAGTCCATCATTCGCGACTTGACGGAAGCCGCCGTCGGAATGGTCAAGGCCAAGCATCTGGAAGAGGTGCGCCAGAAAGCCGAGCAACTCGGCGAGGAACGGTTGCTGGATCTGCTGTTGCCCCCGCCGAGGCCGGCGACCGGATTCATGGCGGAGGCCGAGGGAACGGCGGCGGCGCCGCCGGCCGGGGACTCGGCGGAGGCCACCCGATCCAAACTGCGCCTGCAGCTCCGCGACGGCAAGCTTGATCACCGGACGGTCGAGGTCGAGGTCAAAGAGCGCGGGCTCCCGATCGGCATGATTTCCACCGCCGGCGGCATGGAGGACCTGGAAAGCAGCCTCCGCGACATGTTGGGCGGCCTGCTTCCCGGGAAGAAGAAACGGCGTTCGATGAAAGTGCCGGAGGCGCTGAAGTATCTCACCCAGGAAGAGGCGCAGCGAATCATCGACATGGATGAGGTCACGCGGGAGGCGATCGCGAAGGTCGAGCAGATGGGGATCGTGTTCATCGATGAAATCGACAAGATCGCGGTCCGCGAGCGCAGCGCCGGTCCGGATGTCTCGCGCGAAGGCGTGCAGCGCGATCTGTTGCCCATCGTGGAGGGGTCGACCGTGAACACCAAGTATGGGCCCGTCCACACCGATCACGTGCTGTTCATCGCGGCCGGAGCCTTCCACGTCGCCAAGCCATCGGATTTGATTCCCGAACTCCAGGGACGCTTTCCGATCCGGGTCGAGCTGAGCGCCCTGACCAAGGACGATTTCGTGCGGATTCTCACCGAGCCTCATGGATCGCTCGTGCGGCAGTACCAGGCGTTGTTGGAGACCGAGGGCATCACGCTGGAGTTCGAGCGGGAAGGGGTCGAGGAGATCGCCGCGACCGCGGTCCAGGTCAACGAGCGGACCGAGAATATCGGCGCCCGGCGATTGTTCACGATCATGGAGCGACTGCTCGAGCGGGTGTCGTTCGACGGTCCCGAGTGCGCGGAGCGGCGGATCGTAATCGACGCAGACTACGTCTCGGAGCGTTTGCAGGGGGTCGTCAAGGATCAGGACCTGAGCCGGTTCATTCTCTGATCGGGAGCCCCGCCGTGCCCCAGGAGCGACATCATGAATAGGCTGATCAAGAAAGCCAACGTCCTGATCGAGGCATTGCCGTACATTCGGACCTTCCGCGGTAAGACGGTCGTCATTAAATACGGCGGGAACGCGATGACCGAGACTTCGCTGAAAGATCGCTTCGCCCAGGACATCGTGCTGCTCAAGTACGTCGGCATCAATCCCGTCATCATCCACGGGGGCGGTCCCCAGATCGACAAGATGCTCGATCGGTTGGGAATCGAGGCCAAGTTTCGGCACGGAGTCCGCATCACCGACGAGGCCACGATGGAAATCGTGGAGATGGTGCTCGCGGGCAAGATCAACATGGAGATTACCGATCTCATCAACCGGCACGGGGGCAAAGCCGTGGGGCTGAGCGGGAAGGACGGCGGGTTGATCCGCAGTAAGCCCTTGACGGCCAAAGCGTGGGCGGAGAGTTTGGAAAAGGATTTCGAGGGCGAGGACGGCGATTTTGGTCTGGTCGGCGACATCGAGTCGATCGATCCCAGCCTGTTGCGGAATCTCCAAGAAGACCACTACATTCCTGTGATCGCCCCAATCGGGACGGATTACGAAGGCAGCACCTACAACATCAATGCCGATCTCGTGGCCGGTGCCATCGCCGGCGCGTTGCAGGCGGAGAAGCTTTTGATGCTCACCGACGTCAAAGGCATCCGGGATGCCAACGGCCGCCATCTGTCGACGGTCTCGCGGAAAGACGTCCAGCGCATGGTGAAGCGCGGCGTCATCGGCGAAGGCATGCTTCCCAAGGTGCATGCGTGTCTCGATGCTCTCGAGGGCGGCGTCAGCAAGGCGCATATCATCGATGGACGAGTGCCGCACGCCGTCCTCCTGGAAATCTTCACCCACAAGGGCATCGGCACGGAGATCGTCAATTAGCCCGCATGACCCTTGACGGCCTCGACCCTCCCCGCCCATACGCCGCTGCGACGAAGTCTGCCGCAACTGTGTCCGGCCATGCGCGCGGGTTCGCCGCTCGACTCTCCATCCCTCCGGCAAGCATGCTTCGGAGTTTCGCGGTACCACACGCCCGCCTCGCAAGGCGCCGCGTGCCCTTCGTCACGAACCCTCATGAATTATGCGGGCTAGCTCCGTGACTGCGACGACGTCCCTCACGGCTCGACTCCTGAAGCATCTGCGTCACCTGGCCGGGGAGCGTCATCCGCACCGTACCCCGGCGGCGCTGAAATATGCGGAGCAGTACCTGGCGAAGGCCTTCCATGAAGCCGGCTGTGCCGTGAAGGCACAATCGTTTCGAGCTCTGGGAGGGACCTACCACAACGTGCTGGCCACCCTCGCCCCCTCGATGCCCGGGGCCGCCGCCGCGCCGCCGTTGGTGATCGGGGCGCACTACGATACGTTCGAACAGTCGCCGGGGGCCGACGACAATGCGAGCGCGCTCGCCGTGCTGCTCGAAGTGGCCAGGGCGTTGGGCTCGAACCCGCCGGCAAGGCCGGTCGTTTGCGTCGCATTTTGTTTAGAGGAATTCAACCTCCTTGGGAGCCGGGCCTACGTCGCGGCGCTCCGCAAGCAAGGACGCGCGTTACACGGGGCGATCATCTTGGAGTGCGTCGGATTTGCCAGTTCCGTCGAAGGGTCGCAGCGACAGCCGCCGATTCCGGTCACGCTCCCCACGGTGGGCGATTTTCTCGGCATTCTCGGGAACGAACCGGCCAAGGAGCTGGTGGCAGTGTTGGAAGGGGCGGCGACCGCCGGAGCAACCTCGCTCAAGACTCTGTCGATGATCGTACCCGGTAAAGGCGACGCATTTCCCGATACGCGACGAAGCGATCACGCCGCGTTCTGGGATTATGGCTATCCGGCGGTCATGCTCACAGACACGGCGAATTTCCGTAATCCGCATTATCACCAGCCGACTGATACAATCGAGACACTGAATCTGGACTTCCTGGCGTCTGTCGCCGGTGTTGTGACAACGGCGATAGTCAAATCGGCTGGCCGCCCTTCCGCATAGCTTTCCAGCACCGAGTTGGCTAGACTTCCGGCCGAAAAGCCATGTGATCGGGTCAGCAAGATATCAAACCAACGAGGGGCCTTCTCCCGCGTGCTCATTGGCTGTGCGCTGAAGATATCAGGTGGGAACCAGCCAGTCCTCTGAAGCTGAGGATCCAGACCATGTGACGTGCCGGCAGGACAAGTTCGAACGGTATCGTGGCTTGGCCGGATGGCGACCGGCCACGGGAGCGATTGCTCCGGCAAGGGGCCCAGTCCCTAACGGATGCTGAAATCGTGGCGATCCTGCTCCGCGTGGGTGTGCGGGGTGCCAGCGCGGTTGAACTAGCCCGGCAACTTCTCAAGAAGTTCGGTTCGCTTCGTGCCCTGGCCGAGGCTCCGCTGTCCGCGCTTCTCGCAGTTAAAGGATTAAAAGGCGCGAAAGCGGCACAATTGGCAGCGGCAACGGAGTTTTCCCGGCGCGTGTCGCTGCCGGATGCGCGAGAGCGCGTAACACTGAAGAGCACGCAAGAGGCGGCGAAATACATGCGCTCGCGGTTGCGAGGACTTTCCGAGGAACATTTTCGCGCGCTGTTCCTGAACCGGCGTGGCGCGTTGCTCGAAGAGGCGTTGCTCGCGGTCGGATCGGTTCACCAAGCAAGCCCGCCGATCCGGTTGATTGTGGCGAGAGCATTGCAGGCAAATGCCAGCGCGGTGATTGTGGCGCACAACCATCCTTCCGGCGAGGCGGAGGCGAGCGAGTCTGACCGACTCTGACCGACTCCTCACGAAAGACCTGTTCAGCGCTTTGCAGCCCATTGGAGTCAAGCTGTTGGACCACGTCGTAATCGGCGAAGAGGCGGTGTTCAGCTTTGCCAACAGCGGCATGATGGATGAGATTGCACTAACGGTGTAAGGCAATAGAGGATTCTGATGATACCGGAGCAAAGACAGGAGCTCATGCGGATGCTCCAAGCGGGAGAGGAGATTTCCCCAGAATGGGCGCGTGTACTATTCCCGCCGGAGAAGCGGGAATACGAGTTGGTGTATCACGGGAAAGAGCGAGAGGAAGACATCATTGCTGATACCCTGGCGGTGCCGCTCCAGCCGGTCCGTACCTTCGGCAGGAACGGGCGGCACGGCTCTTCGGCAGGCTCAGGGCAGACGTGGCAGAATATGCTGATCTTCGGCGACAACCTCCAGGTGATGAAGACGCTCTTGGAGATGAAGAAGACGGGTAAACTGTGCAACGCGGATGGAACGCCTGGTGTGCGACTCGTCTACATTGATCCGCCATTCGCCACTAGGCAGGAGTTTCGCGGAACAGAGGACCAGAAAGCGTATCAAGACAAGATTGCTGGTCGCGATTTCCTGGAATTCTTGCGAAAGCGCCTCATACTTATTCGGGAAGTGCTCAGCGACGATGGCAGTATCTATCTTCATCTGGACATAAAGAAGGGACACTACCTTAAGATCCTCATGGACGAGATTTTTGGAGAGCAGTCCTTCGTCAACGATATCATCTGGCAGAGGATGGCTTCGCACAACGACCCTGGGCGCTACGGGAACGTTCGCGACTCACTGCTGTTTTACAAGAACGGTCAGGAGTACGTTTGGAACGAACCAAAGATGGAACAGTCATCTGAATACATTGATAAGTTCATTGTTTATGCTGAGTCGCCCGATAAGCGCCGCTGGATCAAACTCAAGAAAGGTGAGCAACCTCCAGATGGCTGGGAGCGTTATCGCCTCGGCAATTTCGCCAGCCCACATCCAAGGCCGAACTTGACGTATGTATACAAGGGCTATCAGCCGCCAAAAAACGGCTGGAAGGTCAACGTCGACAGAATGCGGGATATGGAAAAACAGAGCCTTCTGCACTTCCCGAAGTCGAAGAGCGGAAGGATACAGCCAAAGCAATACTTGAAGGACACAGTAGGTAACAAGGCCGTCCCCGACGTTTGGGTTGGCATTAATCCCCTGCAGGCTCAATCCAGCGAGAAGCAGAATTATCCCACCCAGAAGCCCGAAGCACTTCTTGACAGAGTTCTTTCCGCATCCTCGAAACCCGGTGACATCGTCCTTGATGCTTTTGCGGGCTCTGGCACAACGTGTGCCGTTGCCGAAAAGCTTGGGCGTCGCTGGATCGGCATCGACTGCGGCAAGCTGGCGATTTACACCATGCAGAAGCGGATGCTGAATCTCCGCAAGGGAATCGGCAACAAAGGTGAAGCACTGGGACCGAAGCCCTTCACGCTCTACAACGCCGGACTCTATGACTTCTCCAAGCTGAGGGAATTGTCCTGGCACGATTGGCGGTTCTTCGCGTTGCAGTTGTTCCAGTGCCGGGATGAGCGGCACCGAATCAACGGGATTGACTTCGACGGCTATCGGCGGGGTGCAAGCGTGATGGTCTTCAATCACATGGAGGGGAAACACACAGGTGCCCGCATAACCGAAGAGACGATCCAGGAGATTCACGAGGCGGTGGGATCACGGGTTGGCAGCCAAGTGTTCATCGTCGCCCCGGCGCTGACGTTCGATTTTCAGCAGGACTACATTGACTGCAACAAGGTGCGATACTACGCCCTCCGGATTCCGTACTCGATTATTCATGAACTCCACCGACGCGAGTTCACGGCGCTGAAGCAGCCTTCCGACGAGATGGCTGTCAACGACACCGTAGAGGCGGTCGGCTTCGATTTCATTCGCACGCCGGGCCTAAAATACAAGACTGGAACCGAAGAGCCTAAAGGCGAGTCATTGGAGTACGGTTTCATCAAGATTGAGACATTCAAAAGCGATGCGGTTGTCCGTGAGCCGTTCAGGAAGAAAGGCAACCTGGAAACGCTTTCGACGGTCATGCTGGATTTCGACTATAACGAGCGTGACAAGATTTTTGACCTCGATGAGGTCCACTATGCGGAGGCCATCCAGAAAGATGGCTGGAAGGTCCGATTCCGCACAGATCAGTTGGGCAAGAAAATGATGGCCGTGTTCCTCGACATCTACGGCAATGAAGCGCGGGTCCTGATTGACGCAAAGGAGTTCGAGTCGCGCGGAGTGACTCACAACAAGAAGGAGCGAAGACAATGACGACACTGGCGTTGGCCATAGAAAAGCAGGCGCGTAAGCTTCCCGCGGCTGAGCGGGAACGGCTGGCCGAGCGTCTGCTGGCACAGGTGGGGGATGAGCGGTTGACGGCCGTGGATGAAGCCTGGGTGGCGGAGGCAGAGCGGCGCTTCTCTGCATGGAAAAGAAAGCGAACGAGAGCCATTCCCGCCGCCAAGGCGCTTGCCGATATCCGCAAGGAACTCCATCGGTGAAGCTGATCCTCGATCCTGAAGCCAAGGCGGAACTGCGGCAGACTGCGTTGTTCTACGAGGACTGCCGTGATGGACTTGGCCTTGAGTTTCTTGAGGCCGTCGAATCGGCGCTTGATCAGATTCGCCGACACCCCACACTCTGGCGCATCTTGAAAGGGCGGTTTCGACGGTATCTGGTCCACCAATTTCCGTATGGCGTGATCTATTCCATTGAAGGGCGGACCATCTATGTGACGGCGGTGATGCACCTTAAACGGAAGCCGGGTTACTGGGAATCACGAGGCAAGATTCAATGAGCCCGACGCGAGGCGATCGCCAGAAGTTTAAGAATGAAGACCTCCTCTTAAAGGTCTCGACAAGCACCAACCCGGCGGTCTGGGACGAATCCACGTATGAGGCGTTCATTGATGAGCTGTGTGGGATGCGCGAATACCAGAAGGAAGCGATCCGCACGGTGATGCGGTATCTGGCTGGGGGGAAATATCAGAGCCTGCGCGACCTGGCAAAGGAGAACTTCGACGCTAATGACGAATTGCACCGGCGCTACGGGTCCTGGCCAGGGATGGAACGGCATCTGCAGTTGCCGGAACAGTTGGCTTGCTCGATCGATATGGCCACCGCCACCGGCAAGAGTTATGTGCTGTACGGAATGGCCGCGATCCTCTTGGCGGAGGGAATCGTTGATCGGGTTCTGGTCTTGTGCCCGTCCAACACCATCGAGTCGGGCTTAATGGGGAAGTTTCGTGACTTAGCAGCCAACGCCGACTTGCGTGAGTTGCTGCCGGAACGCTCAAAAGTGCGTGCGCCAAAGGTTAGCAACGCTTCGGAGAGCATTGTTGAGGGTTCAATCTGCGTGGAGAACTACCACGCGATCTTACAACACGTGAGATCATCGATCCGAGATAGCTTGATCGGCCGTGGTGGTCGCGTGGCTGTCTTCAACGATGAGACTCACCACGTAGCAAATGAGACGGGGCACACTCCCAGAAAGTGGAAAGAGTTTCTATTGAATCCCGAGTACGGGTTCCGGTATGTGGTCGGAGTCTCCGGGACTTGTTACATCAAGGACGAGTATTTTTCGGACGTGGTGAGCCGATATTCGCTGCGACAGGCGATTGAGGAGCGGTTCGTCAAGAGGGTTGAATATGTTGCCGAAATGCCGCAGACGGATAACCCAAACGAGAAGTGGCAGTTGATCTATAACCGACATCAGGACTGGAAGAGGCGACTGAGACCACAAAGTATTCATCCACTGACGATCATCGTCACGAAAGATATTAAGACCTGTAAGCTGGTTGCCGAGGAATTGCAGGTGTTCTTACAGGATTGGGAGGACATTTCGCCGGAGGATGCGGATAAGAAGGTGCTTCCTGTCAGCTCCGCGGTGGAACACCAGCCGAATGTGGCGAAGCTCAAGACTGTTGACGGGCCCGCAAGTAAAGTGGAATGGATCGTCTCGGTTTCGATGCTCAGCGAAGGGTGGGACGTGAAGAACGTCTTTCAGATCGTTCCCCATGAAGAAGAGCGTTCAACAGCAAACTCCTCATTGCTCAGGTCCTGGGGCGTGGTTTGCGCCGTCCCGACGGCTGGCAGGGTGCTGATCCCATTGTCACCGTCTTCAATCATGACGCCTGGGCCGGCCGGATTCGCCATCTGGTTGACGAAATCCTTGAGATGGAGAACCGACCGTCCTCTGCGCCGCTTGAGCACTCGCCGTATCATTTCGACCTGCACAACCTCGATTACACCCGCGAGACCGACACAAGCCACTTCACAAAGAAGGGCGAATATCGATTGCTTGCAGATGGCTATGTCGACTTGCCGTCCCAAGTGGAAATCGAAGACGTGGCGATTGACTTTGAGCGGGCTGTCACCGGCGATCATGCGAAGTTCAAGACTAAGTTGGAACATAAGACCTATTCCTTCGAGGACGTGGCTGAAGAGCTGTATCGCCGATTACAGAACATTGACGAGGAGTCCAAGGACTCGCCCGATCCAAAAGACCGCACACAGTATGCCAAGAAATTTCCCCTTGAACGTTGCCTTGAGATCGTGAGGGCTTCGGCGAAAAGGGCCAGGATCAGAACCAGTAGAATCACAGAGGAGAACCGGCAGAAAATCTTACAGGCTCTCGGACCGTTGCGTCGCAAACTGGCTAAGCGTGTTGTGTACAAGCTCACTCCGAACACCCTGCAAACTTTCAGCACGAAGGAACGTCCTGGCATCAGCGTGAGTGCTGCCGAACTCCGACGTGGTGACAAGACCGTCTTCTTCACGCCGGAGACCGGGAAGACGATTCCCGATGAGCAACAGGATTTCTTCAATACGGTCCAAGATCCAGACGGCGACTATCGGGCAGGAAGTGCACTGGTCGAGAACTCCCATGACTTCAAGACCCCGTGCAACATGGCTATCGCCGACTCGAAGCCGGAGAGTAAATTCATCAGGCAGCTCTGCGAACGTGACAACACCCAAGCCATTGATGGCTGGCTCAAGAACTCGCCACAGCGGTTCTATGCGATCGAATACGCTTGGAAGAAGGGCGAACACCCAAAGCAGGGTGAGTTCAGCCCTGACTTCTTTATCAAGCAGGGCAACATCGTTTACGTCGTGGAGATTAAAGACGACGCTGAGATTGGCGATCCTTCGTCGGAGAATCAGAAAAAATGCGAATATGCCCGCGCCCACTTCGAGCGGTTGAATGAATGGCTGAAGAAGGAAGGCATTGGTACAACCTACCAACTCAATTTTCTGACGCCCAAAGACATCAATAGGTTCTTCATCAAGTTACGAAAGGGTGAGGCACAGGGGTTTCGGTCTGAGTTGGACGTAGTCTTGGGACAGAAAGAGCAGGGCAACGGCGATCAAGGCCGTTGACTCATGCTCCACAGAAACTTGGGGACCGCCTCTCGCCGCTGGCTGGACGCTCTCTTTCAGCCCCGCCTCCACCACGCGTTCCGAGGGAGAACTATGACGAGCGAGAAGAAACCCACCGGCTGGTCGGCCATTCGCCGCTATCTGAACGAGCAGCCGAAACCGGCTCTGCTGGCGCTGGTCAAAGACCTCTACGACGCCTCATCCGGCAATCGCAATTTCCTGCACACCCGCGTTCAGGCCGCGGCCGGCGACGGAACGGCCGTGGAACGGCATCGGCGCACGATCATCGAGCAATTCTACCCATCACGAGGATTCGGCAAGCTCAAACTGGCCGAGGCGCGCAAGGCCATCCGCGAGTACCGCAGGGCCACAGGCAACCTGGCAGGCACAATCGAACTGATGCTGACTTACGTGGAGACCGGCACGGAGTTCACGCGAGACTACGGCGATATCAACGAGGCCTACTACGACAGTCTCGAATCCGTCTTGCGCGAGATGACGCAGCTATTGCGGAAGGAAGAGCCGGCGTTGTATCCGCAGTTCCGAGAACGGATTCAACAACTGGAAGCTCACGCCGACCACATCGGTTGGGGCTACGGCGATGCGCTTCGGGACCACGTCCGTTTGCTCGAAGCGGAGCTGGCAGGCGAATGAAACCATCCTACACCGCGCGACAGGGCCAGTTTCTGGCCTACCTCCACCATTACCGCATCGTGAACGGCTGCGCGCCGTCCGAGGCGGACATACAACGGTTCTTTCAGGTGACACCACCGAGCGTGCATCAGATGGTCCTCACGCTGGAACGCCGCGGCCTCATTCGATGCGTTCCCGGCCAGGCGCGCAGCATCACCGTGATCGTTCCGCCGGAGTCGTTGCCCCAGTTGGAGCGGCCCCAAGGGACCGCTGTCAAAGACCGACCGTGATCGCGTCATCCGGTCATGCACACCGCCGTCCAGGAAACACTGTTGAGGATCGCGGTTCACTGTTGAAGCTTTGAAGGATCACCGGAAATGACATGATCGACCTCCGCCGACAGGTGTTTGCCGCCCGCGTCGCCGAAGTTCGAGCGATGGGAACGCAGCAAGCCACTTCCCGCCGCCGGCTAGACGACCTCTTTCGATCAATGTTGCACCGGGCATTCCAAGACGACCTGTGAGCGGCTCGCGGTATAGCCGGTTCTATTGAAACAGCCCGGGAGGGCTTTCATAAAGATGCTGGCCATTTCCTCGCCTTGAAGATCACCCGCGGTTAAGATAAAAGCTGCCACTCCTGCGTTCATCAATGCCGTTCGTTCGAGATTCCGGTATCTGATCCGGTGGTCTTTGGTGAGGACAACCCAGCCGTTTTGTCCGGCCTGTGACAGCCAGCCCTCGTCTTTGGCGTCGGGCGGAAATAGTCGTCGTGGATGTGAACCACGGTTCTTGCCTGACGGAGTGCAGTCGCAATCCGTTTCTTGTCGAGAGACCGGTCGAGAAAAAAGCAGGAGGCTCAGGCGGCGTCGAGGGCGAGTTCGCACCGGATGGCTTCTTCGATTTCGACTCGCTTGCGTCCATAGTCGTCTGCGAGCGCATCCACGGATTCACCCGCCTTGTACCGCTCTGCAATAATGGCTGTTGGAATTCCGGTGCCAGCCAAAACAGACCGGCCGAAGGATACCCGTGGGTCGATAACAACCGTCCGAGGCTCTTCCTTGATGTGCATCAAGTCACGTTTCCACGTAAACGGGCAGAATCGAATGGGCAAACCTTGCAGGTCACGCTCGATGCGATGGAGGCGCGCGTGAAGGAATCTCCTGCATAGTCAACCGGCCCTCTTGCGAGATATTGATCGACTGGCTGAACTTGCTTACGAACAGATTCAGGCCATCGTTCACGAAATCTTGATCTGCAACCGGATGCGGTGATGGAAACTGCTTGGCAAGATACTGAACGGCTGTGCGAACCTTCTCTAGAAGGATGTTAGGTTTGCGTCGAATTGCGTCCAGGACGTGGATCTCCACGAGATTCATGAACGAGAGAAGTCGCGTCTTGCGCTCGGGGACGTGAATGATGGATCGCGAAAACCGAACGCCAGTCTCCCCGGGATAGTGACGACCCGAAATCCAATCCCGGGTGGTCGTGCGCGGAACGCGGAGGTAGCGGGCTGCCTCCTGCACTCCGTAGAAAGGCGTCTCTCGAACATCTCTTCCCTTCAAGGCTGAGACTCCTTTTACGCGGTGGGCAACTACGTCGTAGTCCCTGGCCTCCAATTGGGTCAAGCCGCTGATTTGGAAGGGTCGTGATCGAGGCAAGATCAAGCATGTCGGGTATCCGGATATGAAATCAATATTGGGAAGAAGGCGACTGAGTGCGGCGACCCGGCGAGTGATCGACGACATCTTCGCCCGCCTCGACTACGCCACGCTCGGCGCGATCTATTGTCACGAGGGCGGCAACGAATTCTGGAAGGCGAAGCGCGGCCTCTGCCAGCGCTTGGGCATGGCGATGGCGACGGTGCTGCGACGGCGGCTCAAGGCCGGTGGTCGAAGTTTGTATGTGGGGGCCGGAGTAGCGGAGATCCCTCTGCTGGCGATGGAGACGCGCGAGCGCGGTCGAACGGTGGTCGCCTGTAACCTTCGGAGCGCCGAGGTCCGGATTCTCAATCGCGCTTGTGCCGGACAACCCTTCCGATTCGAGATTCGGAATGCGGTCACCGTGCGGGGGAGCTTCGACCATCTCTGGCTGGTCAGCGTGCTCAACGATCCCGAATGCTACCCGGAGCTGTCCGAGCTGTCGTACGGCCGCGCCAATCCGGCTACCTTCGACCCGCGCCGGTTCGCGCGGGAGCGGCGGCAGGTCCTCCGCTTGTTGGATCGGTGCCTCCGGCATCTCACGCGTCCGGGCCTGGTCACCACCACCACGGAGGAGGCTCACTGGATTGCCGATTGGTGTGCCGGGCGTGAGATTCCGTGGCATCTGGAGCGCCGCCGGTTTCCGTCGCCGACTGTCGGCGATCCGATCTGCATGATGCGAATAGGAAAATAATCGAAGACGAGCGGCGAGGACCGAACGTCCAGCACTCCCCCAGTTAGACCCAGAAGCCGAGGGGCTTCTCCGGGTCTTCCAGGTACTGGCGAGCGTAGCGCACGTAGTTCTGTGCGGATTCCTTGATCCAGGCCAGTTCCTGATCGGTGACCGGCCGCTTCACCTTGGCCGGCGAGCCGAGGACCAAACTCTTGGGCGGGATGATCGTCCGTTCCGTCAGCAAGGCGCCTGCGCCGACCACTGAATCCTCGCCGATGACCGCCCCGTCCATGACGATTGCTCCCATGCCGATGAGCACGCGATCTTTGACCGTGCAGCCGTGCAACACCACGTGGTGGCCGATGGTGACGTCGTCGCCGACGAGGAGCGGATGGGTGTCGTGCGTGACGTGAAGCACGCATAAATCCTGGACATTGGACCGGTGGCCGATGCGAATATAGTTCACGTCGCCGCGGATCACGGCGTGGAACCAGGCGCTCGAGTCTTCTCCCATGACCACGTCGCCGATCACCACCGCCGTGTCCTCGACGAAGCAGGACTTGGGAATCGTGGGTTTGATGCCTTGGAAGATCCGAATCATGAGGGCACTCTAGGGGACTCGTCCAGGAGAATCAAGCCGAACCGTATTGACAGACTTTTCAACGGTTCCGTAGACTCCCTGAACTATGCCGACACGCGCTCGTCGTTCCTCCCAGAGCCCTGATCGGGCCACCAGGATCGGTTTCGTCAATCTTGGTTGCTCCAAAAACCAGGTCGATTCCGAGATCATGCTCGGGTCGCTGGCGGCGAACGGGTTTGAGCTGACGGCGGTCCCGGGGGACGCCGAGGTCGTCATCATCAACACCTGCGGTTTCATCGAGGAAGCCAAACAGGAATCGATCAACACGATTCTCGAACATGCAGAACTCAAGAAGACCGGCTCCTGCAGGGTGCTGATCGCCGCCGGGTGCCTGGCGCAGCGGTACCAGGGGGACTTGCTGAAGGCATTGCCCGAACTGGACGGCGTCGTCGGGACCGGTGAACTGGGAAAGATCGCGGGGATCACGAGATCCCTGCTCGCGCCGAAGAAGCCGTCACAACGCAGCTGGATCAGCCCGCCGCCCTTTCTCTACGACGCGTTGGCGCCGCGCGTACGCCTGGGTCGTCCCCATTCCGCCTATGTCAAAATCGCCGAAGGCTGCAACCGCAATTGCGCCTTTTGCGCCATCCCCATCATGCGCGGCAAGCAACGCAGCCGCCCGATTGACTCCATCGTGGACGAAGCGAGGCGTCTGGTCGACGAAGGCGTCCAGGAGCTGAATCTGATCTCCCAGGACACGATCAATTACGGCGTGGATCTGGGGCTGCGCCAGGGCCTGGTGGCGCTGTTACGGGCCTTGGTCAAGGTGAAGGGTCTGCAATGGATTCGGCCGTTCTATCTTTATCCGCAACAGGTCACGAGCGAACTGCTGGACCTGTACGCCGGTGAACCCGCCATCACCAAATACATCGACATGCCGTTGCAACACATCCATGATGCAATGCTCCAGCGGATGCACCGGGCGGGGGACCAGGCTGCGCTGACTCGGCTGGTCGAGCGTATCCGGGCCCGGATCCCGAACGTGACGTTTCGAACCGCGTTCATCGTCGGCTTTCCGGGCGAAACCGAGGGCATGTACCAGGAGTTGAAGCGGTTCGTCACCGAACAGGCGTTCGATCGCGTCGCGGTGTTCGGGTACTCGGACGAGGAGGACACCCCCGCCGTCGGGTTCGAGGACAAGGTCGACCGCGTGGTCATCGACGAACGGCGCAACGAATTGCTCCTCCTCCAAGAGGGGATCGCGGCGGCGAAGGGGCGGGAGCAGATCGGGCATGCTTTGACGGTGCTGGTGGACGGTCCCTCAGAAGACCATGAGCTGGTGCTGGAAGGGCGGCACGAAGGCCAGGCCCCTGAGATCGACGGGGTCGTCTACCTGAGTGAAACGGAGGCGGCGCCCGGACGGATGGCGACGGTGACGATTACCGATGCGGTCGGATACGATCTGGTCGGTCGCGGTGTCGGTGATCTTCCGACCGGCCCTCCGCAGGGCCTCCTTTCGATCGGCTCCGCCAGGCAGGGGCGTGAGTATCGCTAGCTGCGGCCCCTCCGGTTCCAGGGCTCGCACGGACGACTCGTTTGGTTGCGAAGCGCGTTCCGACCTGGCACAGTAGCCCCATGCTTCCCGCTCCAGCTTCCGTCGTCCTGTTGATTCACTGCAAAGACCGCAAGGGCATCGTCGCCCGGGTCGCCGGGTTTATCCACGAATTCGGCGGCAACATCCTCGATTCCGATCATCACACCGATCGCGAAACCGGCGCGTTTCTCATGCGGACGGTGTTCGCCCTCGAGGGATTCCAGCTCCCGCCCGCCGAGATCGGCTCGGCGTTCGCCCCCATCGCCAAGGTCTTCGAGATGCGGTACGATGTCCATTTCGTCCCGGCCCGTCCGAAGGTCGCCCTGTTGGTCTCCAAGCAGGACCATTGCCTGGCCGACCTGTTGCAGCGGCAGCGGCGCGGGGAGTTGTCGTGTGACGTCCCGGTGATTGTCTCGAATCACGACGCCTGCGCCGTCTGGGCGGAGTTGTACCGCATTCCGTTTCACGTGCTCCCGGTCACCAAAGAGACCAAGCCGGCCCAGGAGCGACAGATGTGTGCGCTGCTGGCCCAACATGAGGTCGAGCTCGTGGTGTTAGCCCGGTATATGCAGATTCTGAGCGGAGCGTTTCTCCGAGCGGTGGGCTGTCCCGTCATCAACATCCACCACTCGTTCCTGCCGGCGTTCGTCGGAGCCAATCCCTACCGGCAGGCGTACGAGCGGGGCGTAAAGCTGATCGGCGCCACGGCCCATTACGCGACCGAGGAACTCGACGAAGGCCCCATCATCGAACAGGATGTGATTCGGGTCGGGCATCGGGACACGGTCGACGATCTGGCTCGGAAGGGGCGTGATCTGGAGGAGTTGGTCTTGGCGCGCGCCGTCCGCCTGCATCTCGAACGGCGCGTGTTGGTCTATGGGCGGAGAACCGTCATTTTCGACTGAGAGGATGCGGAACGCGCCTGCGCGCGGCGCACCAGCGTCCGTCGGAGATTTCCCTCCGGGCGTCCTCGCTGCCCGGGGTCTATGACTGTCGTGCGCACGGTATGCGGGCGATCTCCGAGGAACGTCCGTTGAGGGGGCGGATGCCTCCCTCGCGCGCCATGCCGCGGAATGCAGGCGAGGGAGCGGGGTCGCCCGGCCCCGCCCTCCCCGACCGGCCTCCTACACCTTTACGGACACGAACAGCGAGGCCCCCCGCCGGTTGATCAACAAGAGCGCGCGATCTTCTTTCTTCAACCCCGCGGCGATGCGTTCGAACTCCTTCACCGAACGCACCGGCTGCTTGTTGATCTCACGAATGACGTCGCCGCGAGCGAGTCCGGCCTGCGCGGCCGGGCTGTCAGGATCCACGTCGGCGATCACCACGCCCTTGGTTCCCGTCTTCACACCCAGTTGCCGCGCGCTGGCCTGGTCCAACTCCTGCACGGCCAGGCCCGCCAGGGCATGCTCGCCTAGATCCGTTTCCGCCCTGGCCGTCTTGACGGCGTCGGGCTGCTCGCCGATCGTCACGGTGAGGTCGTGCTCACGCCCATCGCGGATGACTCTGACGGCCGCCGCCGTCCCCACCGGCGTCTTGGTGACCTGGCGCTGCAGCGCCACGGCGTCGTCGATGGGCAGGTTCTGGTAGCGCACGATCACGTCGCCAGACTTGAGCCCGCCTTTATCCGCGGGGCTCTCGTCCTTGACCTCGCTGACGAGTGCCCCCTTGAGGTCCTCCAAGCCGAACGACTTGGCCAGGTCCTTGTTCAGGTCTTGGATCCCGATGCCGAGGTACCCTCGCACCACCCTCCCGGTCTTGACGATGCTCTCGTAGATGGGTTTGGCCAAGCTGGTCGGGACGGCAAAGCCCACCCCTTCGCTGCCGCCCGATTGCGAAAAGATCGCCGTGTTGATGCCGACGAGCTGGCCGTTGGCGTTGACCAGCGCGCCTCCGGAGTTGCCGGGATTGATCGCCGCATCGGTCTGGATGAACTCTTCGTATTGAGTGATGCCCATTCTCCCGCGACCGAGTGCGCTCACGATCCCGAGCGTGACGGTCGAGTTGAGCCCGAACGGATTCCCCACGGCCAGGACATACTCGCCGACCTGCAGGGTGCCGGAGTCACCCCAGTCGACCGTCGGGAGGTCCCTGGCCTCGACTTTGATCACCGCGAGGTCTGTCTTCGGATCGGCGCCGATCAATTTGGCCTTGAACTCGCGCTTGTCGGGAAGAGACACCGTCAACTCCGTGGCCCCCGCCACGACGTGATTATTGGTCAGGATGTACCCGTTAGGGGTCACGATCACCCCAGATCCCATCCCTTCCCGCGGTGCGCCGGGCCCGCCCCGACCCCTCGGTCCATTGGGCCCGAACGGGCTGCCGAAAAATTCCTCCGCGCGGTCGCGCCCTTCTTCCTGCGGCTCGCCACGTCGCGCCGAACGTTCGGCGCGCGCCGATGCGGTTATGTTGACGACGGCGGGCGTAACCGCTTTCGCCACTTCCGCGAATCCGTTGCCGTTGGCCTGTGGGAGCTGGGCGCTCGCCGCCGCCTGTCCGGCTGAGGCCGTCGACGCATGGAAGTGCGGGGACGACCAGGTCCCCCATGCCATCAGGCCCGCCAGCGCGACAGCGACCGCCAATCCTCCGAAACGCCATCCTTGAGCACGCTTCATAGGTCCCTCCTTCGTGAATGCGCGGATGGGTTCTGTCGTGTGTCCATGCCGACGCCTCCGCGTGCTTGGACGATAGCAGTGACGGATAAGAAGCCGATTAGGCTGAAATTAAAAGCCGTTAAGTCTTGGGCTGGGCGAGAGGAAGCGTGACCAAGAAGGTCGATCCTTTGCCGGGTGTGCTCTGCACCTCGATCCGACCGTGATGGACCTCGGCGATCCATGCGCAGATCGAGAGGCCGAGCCCGGTGCCTTGCTTGGTGTGGGCGCGGGCCTCCTCCGTGCGATAAAATCGATCGAAGATGCGCGCGAGGGCCTCAGGGCGAATGCCGATCCCTTCATCTTGAACCGCCACCACGGCCGTTCCGTGGTCGGCTCGCAAGGAGAGGGTGACCGTGCCCCCCGGCCGCGAGTACTTCACGGCGTTGTCGACAAGATTCAAGAACAATTCGCGCAGGCGGAGTTCGTCGCCAAGGACCGTCGCGGGTTGCATGGGTCCCAGCGTCACTCGGATGCCGAACTCCTGTCCCAGTAACCACGCCTGCTGCTGGATGTCTTCCAAGAGGTCGCCCAGCGACACCGGATCGGAGGCCATTTTGACTTCGCCCATGTCGGCTCGGGAGAGAAACAGCAGCTCATCGACGATGCGGGTCATACGGTCGATCTCTTCGAGGCTGCTCTCCAGCACGCTCTTGTAGTCCTCGCAGTCGCGAGGTCGACGCAGCACCAACTCCGTTTCGCCCTTCATCACGGTGAGCGGGGTGCGGAGTTCATGAGACGCGTCGCTGCTGAACCGGCGAATTTGCCGGAACGAGGCGTCCAGCCTGGCGATCATGTCATTGAAGGTTTCCGCCAAGCGGCCGATTTCGTCTCCGGTGGCTTCGACGGTCAATCGCTGCGAGAGATCGCCGGCCGCGATCTTCTTGGCGGCCTCCGTCATGATGGCCACAGGGCGGAGCACGCGTCCGGCCAGAAACCATCCCCCCGCCAACGACACCAGCAGGGCCACGGGGATGGAGACCAGCAGCACGCCCATCAGGCGCTTGAGGGTGTGCTCGACGGGTTTCAGCGAGGTGCCCACCTGGACGATGTTCAGCAGATTGCCCTGATAGAGGATCGGCACGGAGATCAGCCGGAGATTCTCCCCTGGGAACTGCGCCGACTCGTAGGTCGTGCCGCCCTCGAACGCCGTCTTGAGCGCGGTCTGGCTCAGCGGCACGTCATGGCTCTTCACGTTCGGGGATTGAATGGTGATCCGGCCGGTGGGGCTGAAGATCTGAAAGAATTTGTCGAGGACCGCAAGTTCGGGAAAATGCGCCGACAGATCCTCGAATTGGATGAACGGGCCGAATCCGTGCTGTTCCAAGGAGCGGATCGCCGTGGTGGCCGCTTCCTGCAGTGATTGATCGACTTGCGCCTTGAGATCGCGCGCCACGATGGCGTACAGCCCGGTGGCGAAGGAAATGAGGATCAAGGCCAGCGCGCAGCCGTACCAGAGGGTGAGTTTGACTCGAAGGGGCATCAGTCGGCCTTGAGGACGTAGCCGCTGCCTCGAACCGTCTGAATCAGCTTGCGGGGGCGCCCTTTGTCGACCTTGTTACGGAGATAGTTCACGTAGACGTCGATGACGTTGGTGAAGGTGTCGAAATCGAGATTCCAGACGTGCTCGGCAATCATGGGCCGGGTGAGGACACGGCCGGCGTTCCGCATGAAATACTCGAGGAGCGCGTACTCTTTCGCCGTGAGATCGAGTCGCTGCCCTCCCCGGGTCACTTCCCGAGTGGCGGGGTTGAGGATGAGATCGTCGACCTGCAGCACGCTGGCGGCGTCGGTGGAGCCGCGTCTCAGCAAGGCGCGCACGCGGGCCAGCAACTCGTCGATGGCAAAGGGCTTCGTAAGGTAATCGTCGGCCCCCGCGTCCAGGCCCTTCACCTTCTGATCGGTCTGCGACAGCGCCGTCAGGATCAGGATGGGGGCTGGGACCTTGTCCGCACGCAACCGACGAATCACGTCGATTCCCGGCACCTCCGGGATCATCAAGTCGACGATGATCAGGTCGTAGCTGGTGCTTCCCGCCAGCTCCAGCCCTCGGGCTCCGTCGGGGCAGAGGTCGACGGCGTAATTCTCCTCCTCCAGGGCCCGTTTGATGAACGACCCGACCTTGGCTTCGTCTTCGATCACCAGCACGCGCATCGTGTGCCGGATTATACCAAAGCCGGGGGAGAGAACGAGGGTGCAATGTGCGGCGCGGGGTGGGGGACGGAGGTTAACCGAGGTCGAACCCGCCGTCGAGGAAGCCCGACAGACCCTCCCCGGTTGTCGAGGCGGACTGCGTGTCCTGTAGGATCCCGTCGACATCGACGAGGCCCTTGAGGCTCAGGGTGCTCATCGTGAAACGAGCGTTGCGAACCGTGGTCCAGGGCCACGCCAGTCCCAAGGACCCGGCCAGCAGGAGGACATTTCCTATCCGGAGTTTCGCGAGGGGCCATCCCTGCATCGTACAGGCAAACCGCGCATTGCCCAGCGACGTATGATTCCAGACGTAGCGTTGCCGCGCAGCGAGATACCAGAACCACGAGAGCCCCAGCGTGAGGGGTATGAGGATCGTGGAGCAAACGAAGGTCGTGGCCAGCCCCCAGTCCTCGCCGTCGAACGAGAAGGACTGGTTGCCGATGTAGGAGTGGTTGACCAGATGGGCCTGCCGTTTGAGATCGAACACGGGGTAATACGCGCCGAGCGTCAGGCCGGTCAGGAGAGCGCCTTTGACAAAGAGCGTGATGAATGGAACCGCCTTCCCGCGGAACGAGAATCGGATGCCGCGCCAGGAGCTTCGACTGAGCCGATAGCGCCGTGCCCCGATGATGGCCACCGGTAGGAACACCAACACCACCAAGGTCGAAAGCACTTGCGTGACCCAGAAAACCGGTCCGCCTCCCCCGAGGACCAGCGGGGCGTTGGACAGCACCATATACGGCAATCCGAAGACGAGGGTGGCCTTGCTCGCGCCGTTCAGCAATTCCTGGCCGGTCCCATGGTAGGCAAAGCGATCGCCGGCAAACTGGGTCTGGCTGTATAAGTAGCGACGGACCCGGACCTTGGCCCAAAACGAATAAATGGAGAGGGTCACGATCGTGAGGCACACGTTGACGACGTGCATGCCGAACAGCGAGCCGCCCGCGCCGAGGAACCGCGGCTTGTGGACCTGTGGGGACGGCCCGCGGGAAGGCTGTGTGCCGACGGCCGGCTCGATCGCCGGAGGCGGCGCGTCATGGGGGCTCAGGGCGGCGACGGGATCGAGGGGCCGGGGATGCGCGAGGACGTGAAATCGAGCGCCGCAGGTCCCACAGGTGCTCGTGGCGCCGGGCCGCAAGGCCGACCGCGAGCGGACCCGGAACCGGCCCTGGCACCGAGCGCACGTGAGCGAGACGGAGTCGTCGAGGGGCGCGGTGCTCATGGCGAGACACGCCGGATCTGTTGGACGCCGTCGATGGACGTGATCAACGGGGTTCCACCTTGAAAGGAGTAGGTGATGGACTCCTGGACCACGTAGGTCTCGGCGCGGCCGTCGGCCACGATCTCCTGGGTCGCCTCAATGATGCCGGTGGCGGTCCGACCGTCCGGCGCCAACCGAAAGTCCGTGTGCTGGCGGACCCACCGCAACTGCGGCACCATGAGGATGCTCGCCAGCGTTTCGCGTCGATACTCGTCCCGATTGCGGAAGGTGCGCACCTCCCGTCCCGCCGGCAGTTCCAGAATGAAACGGACGGTCGCATCTGGCGCGAGGTGCCGCATCATGGCGTCGACGTCGCGCTCGTTGGTGGCCTGATCGAGTGCCGCCATCGTGGCTTCCAAGCGATCCAGGAGTTCGTGGTCGGCCGGGAACCGCACCCAGAGGGGTTTCACGTCTCCCCCCTCGATCTGATAGCGGGCCTCACGTACGTGCCAGTCGCTTCGATCGCCGTCCAGGAAGACGGCGACGCGACCGGTCCCTCGTGGCCCATTGACGGACAGCTCGACATACGCGGCACCATGTCGCCCGCGACCGCGGAGCTGAGCGGTGGGGAACCAGCCGAAATCCAGCGGCTGGCCCAGTGCCTGAACGATGACAGGATGCTGACGCACGAATGACTCCGATATCTGATACGGCGGCAGTTGCCTGATGCCGTAGCTGGCGGCATAGAGGAGCGAGCCGAATCCCGCATAGGACAGCAGGCAGAAGATGGCGACGGCGATCACGGAAGACCGCGCCACGCTCGGTGCGACGGGACGGGGCGACGATGCTCGGGGCTGTGGGGCGGCCGGGCGGCCTGATTCGGAGGGACGCCCCTGCGATGTGACCACAATCAAGTTGGCTTGACACTGAGGACAGGCGGTCACCGAGAGATCGGCGTCCGAGGGGGCAGACTGGGGCGTCCGACACCCGGGACACACCACGGTCGCCGCGGCAGCGATGGTGCTCATCTCCATTCAAAGATAGCTCATCGCGGAGAGAGCGCAAGGCGCCTGCGACGAAACGCCATGTTTTGAAATGGTTTGCGGGGACCACGTCCCGCCGTGACTCGGGCCGGCGCCACCCCTCAAACGGCTCGATTCCGTCTAGCCCGCAGTATTCACGAGAATTCGTGACCCTTCGACCTACTCCGGGTCCCGAGCCCAGTCGAGGGACGAAATCGCGGAGACGCCAGGCGAGACGGGCATGCGGAGTCGCGAGAGCCCGAGGCAGACTTGAAACAGTCTGTCGAGGGACCGAGCGGCGAGCCTGTCCGCCTGGATGCCACCAGGCCGCATCCAGGCTTGTCGCAGCGGCGTCTCGGCGGGTGCAGGAGAAGTCATCGTGAATAATGCGGGCTTAGGATGAGAGGCGCGGACGGATGTCGGCCGTGGGCTGATCGGATGCGGGTCGGTGTGGGACCTGACAGATGCTCCGGACGTACGCCCAGTCCAACCCGGGAAGCAGCGGGCGGCCCCTCCCGACCGCGTTGCCCACGAGGCGGGCGAGCGTGCGGATGCGATCCGCATGGCTGGGATGAGTCGAGAGATAGCCCAACATCCCCTGATCGTCATTGCCGTCCTTGCTCATGATCGTAAAGAACTCCACCATGCCTTGAGGATCGATCCCGGCGGCGATCAGCATCTTCATGCCTGCCGCGTCGGCCTCCGCCTCGTGCGTCCGGCTGTACTGCAGTGCGCCCAAGGTGCGCGCGCTGTTGAGGGCCAAGGTCGCCGCGCCCGTGAGATCGCCTGAAACTGCGGCGAGCAGCAGGCTGGTCGAGCCCTGTTCGAGGATCGCCCGCGTCGTATGCCGCTGGTAGATGTGTTGGAGTTCGTGCGCGAGGACCCCGGCCAACTGCTCGGGCGACTCGGTCTTCTCCAACAGCCCCCGAAACACGACGATGGAGCCCCCCGGAGCCGCGAAGGCGTTGATCATCGGCTCGTCGACGATGAGGAGCCGGATCGCTCCGTAGGGGTTCTCAGGGACCGTCATCGTCAATCGGGTCAAGAGGGACTGGATCAGGTGGGTCCGATACGCCTCCGTACATCGGCCGGTCTCGGGGGCGAGGTGCTCCACCACCTGTTCTCCTATCTGCCGCTCCCACGCAATCGGAACGTATGGGAGGGCGAACCTGGCCAAGCCTGGAATTCCCCAACGGTACAGCAGGCCCGCGGCCACGAGCGCGATGACGCCGGCCAGGATCGTCAGGACGGCGCGGAGCGCGCGCCTGGCCGGATCGTGGAGGACGGGGACGAGGTGGGGAGCCCGCTCGCGCAATACCGTCAGAAATCGCTGATCGTCCATGACCAGGGCGGCCGCCGGGTCCGTACCATGCTCCAGGCGGACGTGCTCGTGGTCGTACGTTCCCTGCGTGCGCCGAATCCGATCGTAGGCCCAGCGGATGCTGACGCCGTCGCCTCGGGTCATCACCAGAGCATCGGCGGTTGCCTCGACCGTGACGCGCCGGGCGGCCGCGCAGCGTCCGTCCACGTAGTGTCCGGTCCAAGTCAGTGGCGGCATCGGATCAATCCCATCTGTATGCGGTCCCGTGAGCGGCGGGAGCCAGGGCGCACCTGCCGGCGAAGGCGACCGAGATGAACCTCGAAGCATGAGGCCGTAGGCAGTCAGGAGGCTCGGATGCCACACGGGTCTTTCAGAGAGGCACCTCCTCGAACAAGGATAGCGGAAACTCAGGGAGCCGCAAGCAGCGTCACCGTGCGCGAATGTGGCCGGCCCAGGCCGCCGGCACGCAAGACGTTGGGAGCACCACTATTTCGGGGCGAACTTGGTGATGGTGACGGGGGCATAGCTCAGGGCCGGGCCGTCCGGGGTGCAGTGGGCGACCGTATGTTTCAGCCAGCGAAGATCGTCGCGCGCGGGATAGTCGGCGCGATAGTGCGCCCCACGACTCTCTTCCCGCGCCAGGGCGCCCGCCACGATGGTGTCGGCAATATCGGCCAAGGACCCCAGTTCGAGGGCTTGAACGAGATCGGTGTTGAAGATCGCTCCATGATCATGGAGCGCGACTTGGTCGGCCAGACCTCGAATCCGCCGCACCCCGGCGAGGGCGGCCGTCATCGATTCGCGCGTGCGAAAGATGCCCAAATTGGTGCTCATCGTGCGTCCCAGCTCGTCGCGAAGCTGCCACGCCCGCAGGGACCCACGGTGCTCCATGAGGGCGGCGATGCGTCGCCGATCGGCCTCGAGCGCACGTTCGAGCGGCGTGCGGGGGGCAAGGGGGCGACTGTATTCGCTCGCGCGGATCCCCGCGCGTCGGCCGAAGACGATCGTCTCGAGAAGCGAGTTCCCGCCGAGGCGGTTGGCGCCGTGCACGCTGACGCAAGCACATTCGCCGGCGGCGAACAGTCCCGGAATCGAGGTCTCGCCCCACATGGTGGCGCGGACCCCGCCCATCTGATAGTGCGCGCCGGGCTGCACGGGAATGGGGCTTTCAATCGGGTCGATCCCCGCAAACTCAAGGGACAACTGTCGGATCTGCGGCAGTCGTTCCATGATGCGCTGGCGGCCCAAGTGCCGTAGGTCCAGCAGCACGCAGCCGTCCACGCCGCGACCTTCAAGGATTTCCCGCCCGATGGCCAGCGAAACGGTCGATCGTGTGGCGAGCTCCATCTGTTCCGGGGCGTAGCGTTGCATGAAGCGTTCGCCGAGCGTGTTGATCAGATAGCCGCCCTCCCCGCGCGCTCCTTCGGTGATCAGGATGCCGGTATCCTTGAGCGTGGTGGGATGAAACTGCACGAACTCCATATCCATCAGCGGGGCTCCAGCCCGGTAGGCCAGCGCCATGCCGTCTCCCGTGTTGATGACGGCGTTGGTGCTGGTAAAGAAGAGGCGCCCGCTGCCCCCCGTGGCGAGGATGACGGCCTTGGCGCCGATGGCGTGGAGGCCTCCATGGACCAAATCCCAGGCGACGACGCCCCGGCATTGCCCCTCTTCGACGATCAACGAGGTGACGTACCATTCCTCGTAGACGAAGAGATGGCGACGCAGCAGCTGCTCGTACATGGTGTGCAGAATGGCGTGGCCCGTCCGGTCCGCGGCGTAGCAGGTGCGCGGGAAGCCAGCCCCTCCGAAGGGGCGCTGCGCGATGTGGCCGTCCTCGTTCCGGCTGAAAATGACCCCCATCCGCTCCAGCTCGAGAAGATCTTCAGGTGCCTCTCGGCACATGGTCTCGATGGCGTCCTGGTCCCCTAAAAACAAGCCGCCCTTCGCGGTGTCGTGGGCGTGGGCTTCCCACGAGTCGTCCGATCCGAGCGCCGCGTTGATTCCGCCCTGGGCGGCGACCGAATGGCTGCGGATCGGATGCACCTTGGAAAGGAGCGCCACGTCCAGCTCCGGGGAAGTGGCGAGTGCGGCCCGCATGCCGGCCAATCCGGCGCCGACGATGAGGATATCGTGGGTCTTCATCGGAAGGGAGGACCAGATCGAATGGTCGGGGACGCGGCGGCGGAGTGTGGGGTCGGGATGGTCATGCGCCCTCCTTTATCGCGCATCCCTGCAGGCAAGGCAAGACGCGGCGGCATTCGACGAGCTGGCCAGGCTATAATTTGGACATGCGGTTCCGCTGCCGTTTGGCTGTCCCGCCCACGACGAGAGAGTGCCTTTCCTGGCACCGGCGAGTGTGATAAATGAACGGGACGAGCCACCACACATCCTGAGGAGCGCTGCATGTCACAGACGCCACAATCAGCCCGCCCCGCCGCGGCCTGGCTGGAGCCATCCGATCGGTTTGCGCATCGTCACATCGGTCCCAGCGAAGCGGACGTTCAGGAAATGCTGGCCACGCTCGGCATGCAGTCTCTCCAGGAGCTGGTGGAGGCCGCCATGCCGGAGAACATCCGGCTCGGGCGCCCGCTGTGTCTTCCGGACGCGAAAAGCGAGCATGAAATCCTGGCGCATCTGCGCCACCTGGCCGACAGAAATCGCGTAGCCCGCTCCCTGATCGGCATGGGCTATGCCGACTGCATCACCCCTTCCGTGGTGTTGCGCAATGTACTCGAAAATCCCGGCTGGTACACCCAATATACACCGTACCAGGCCGAAATCGCCCAGGGTCGCCTGGAGGCGTTGGTGAACTTCCAGACGATGGTCTCGGACTTAACCGGGCTCCCCTTGGCCAATGCCTCGCTGTTGGACGAGGCCACGGCCGCCGCGGAGGCGATGGCCATGTGCGCCAGGATTAAAGGGGACGGGCGGCGCACCTTTTTTGTGTCCGCCCACTGTCACCCGCAGACCATCGCGGTGGTCCAGACGCGCGCGACGCCGCTCGGCCTCGCGGTGCATGTCGGGTCCATGCAGGATCTGGATCGGCATCTCGACCAGCTCATCGGCGTCCTGCTCCAGTACCCGGCCACGGATGGATCGCTGCTCGATTACCGTGATGTCGTCCAGCGTGTGCACGAGGCCGGCGGCCTGGTCGTCGTCGCGACCGACCTGCTGGCCCTGACCGTCCTCAAGTCGCCCGGCGAACTCGGAGCGGATATTGCCCTGGGATCCAGCCAGCGGTTCGGCGTGCCCATGGGATTCGGGGGCCCCCATGCGGCCTTCATGGCGACGCGGGATGACTATCGCCGTCAGATGCCCGGCCGCATCGTGGGAGTGTCGAAAGACGTCTCGGGTAGGGCCGCCTACCGCCTGGCGCTGCAAACGCGCGAACAACATATTCGCCGGGAGAAGGCAACCAGCAACATTTGTACGGCCCAGGTCCTGTTGGCGGTGATGGCGAGCATGTACGCGGTCTATCATGGTCCGGACGGCCTGCGGCGGATCGGCGAGCGCGTCCATGGGCTGGCGGCCCTGTTGGCCCATGGCATTCGACGCCTGGGGCTGACCGTGCAATCGGAATGGTTTTTCGACACCGTTGCACTTCGGTGCGGCGTGGAGTTGGCCGACGGCATCCTCTACCGGGCACAGGGGCGGGGGATCAATCTGCGCCGGCTGGACGCGGATACGATCTGCATTGCGCTCGACGAACTCAGCACGGTGGCCGAGGTGCGTGACGTGCTGGCGATCGTGTCCGGAAACGAGGTGTCGGCGGCGGCGATGGACGAGCTGATGAACTCGGTGGATCGCACCCTTCCAGCCACCTTCGCGCGCACGAACCCGTATCTTACCCATGAAGTGTTTCATCGCTACCACGCCGAGCATGAGATGCTGCGCTATCTGCATCGACTTCAGGCGAAGGACCTGTCGCTGACGACGTCGATGATCCCGCTGGGGTCCTGCACGATGAAGCTGAACGCCACGACGGAGATGCTTCCGGTGACCTGGCCGGAGTTCGCCCGGCTCCATCCCTTTGCCCCGGCCGATCAGACGGAAGGATACCGCGAGCTCTGCCGCGATCTCGAAACCTGGTTGGCCGAGATCACGGGGTTCGACGGCGTGTCTCTCCAGCCGAATGCGGGGTCGCAGGGCGAATATTCCGGCTTGATGGTCATTCGGGCCTATCATGCGCATCAAGGCGAGGGCCATCGCACGGTCTGCCTGATTCCGGTGTCCGCGCACGGCACGAACCCCGCCAGCGCCGCCATGGTCGGCATGACCGTCGTGCCCGTCGCCTGTGACGCGCAGGGAAATGTGGATCTCAAAGATCTGGAAGACAAAGCCATTCAACATCGGGACAAGCTGGCCGCCTTGATGATCACGTATCCCTCCACGCACGGCGTATTCGAGACCGAAGTGCGACGGATATGCCAAATCGTGCATACGCACGGCGGGCAGGTCTATATGGACGGCGCCAACATGAACGCAATGGTCGGGCTCAGCCGGCCCGGAGACATTGGCGCCGATGTCTGTCACCTGAATTTGCATAAGACCTTCTGCATTCCCCACGGCGGCGGCGGCCCCGGGATGGGGCCGATTGCCGCCGCCCGGCATCTCGTGCCGTTTCTCCCCGGGCATCCGGTGGCGGCCGTGGGCGGTCAGGACGCGATGGGGGCCGTTTCCGCCGCGCCGTACGGCAGCCCGAGCATCCTCCCGATCTCGTATGCGTACATTGCCATGATGGGCGGCCCCGGCCTCACCCGTGCGACACAGGTGGCCATTCTGAATGCCAATTACATGGCCAAGCGGTTGGACAAGCACTATCGCGTCCTTTATACGGGCGGGAAGGGCTGCGTGGCCCACGAGTTCATTCTCGACCTTCGTCCGTTCAAGGAGGCGGCGGGAGTGGAGGCGATGGACGTGGCCAAGCGGTTGATGGATTATGGCTTCCATGCGCCGACGGTATCGTTCCCCGTGGCGGGCACGCTGATGATCGAGCCCACCGAAAGCGAGTCGAAGGCGGAGTTGGATCGATTCTGTTCCGCGCTGATCGCGATTCGGGCCGAGATCCAGGAGATCGCCGACGGGCGCATGCCCAAGACCAACAACCTGCTCAAGAATGCGCCGCACACGGCTTCCGTGGTGACGGCTGTCGAGTGGAATCGTCCCTATTCCCGAGAGCAGGCGGCATTTCCCGCTCCATGGTTGCGCGAGCACAAGTTCTGGCCGGCGGTGGGCCGAATCGACGAAGCGTACGGCGATCGCAATCTGATGTGCACGTGTCCGCCGATGGAGTCCTACACTTCGTAAGGAGCCCTTCCCCCTGACCCTCCTATCGCGCATCTTCGCCTTTGTGCTCGGGTTGGCGGCGGCCGCCGCTGTCTGGGGGCAGGAGCCGGCGCGTGACCTTTCTCCCGGCCAACAGTACGAGAGCGGCGTACGCGTGCGCGATGCGGCTCACAGCCTCTCCTTCCGAATCCCCGACACCTGGGCCGGGCGCATTCCGCTGGATTCCGAGGCGTTGCTGCTCAGTTCGGCCGATCGGGAAGGAATCGGCATCGTGGCCGTCCTCGACGGCATGACACCCGAATTGCTGGTGGAACGCCTGAGCGAGCCGCAGGACTTCGGCGGCTCCGTCATCCTTCAACTTTCCCGGTCGCTGGAGCAGAGCGGGCTGCAATGGCGGGCGTCCTATCTGAGCGGCTCCGTCATTGGTCGCGCACTCGCCATTCTCGGGCCGGACGAACATGCCGTGGTGTACTTTTTTGCCGGCCCCCAGGCGGAAGTTCAGGCCTACGAGCAGGTGCTGTCCGAACTAGCCGTCTCCACGACCTTTGAGGCGGTTTCGACGCTCTGACTTCCACGCATGCCGATAGACGGCCCTCTCCCCTTGACCGTGGCGAGCGCGTAGAATATCCATCGATCGACTCGACCGACACCACGAGCGCACACGAACCACGTGGAGGCTTTCATGGAAGTGGATCGACGCAATTTTCTCGTTCGAACGGGACTGCTGCTCGGGGCCGGCGTGTTAGCGGCACAGGGCATGGGATGTCAGACCCAGGAAGAAGTCCGTCGTCGAGCCTATCCCTATCAGGAATGGACCGGCGTCCGGAACGCGTTCCTCCTGGACCGTCGTAAGATCCACATGGCGGGGTTCCTGCTGGCCTCACACCCGACGCCCGTGCGGGAGGCCATCGAGCAGCATCGGCGGGCCTTGGACGACGATCCGGCCACCTATTGGACGGACAATGAGGAACGCGCCGAGGCCGCCGTGTTGGGAGAAGCGGCGGACTATCTCGGCGTCAGCCGAACGGACATCGCCCTGACCGACAGCACGACGATGGGGCTGGGACTGCTCTACGGCGGACTGATCTTGCACGAGGGCGAAGAGATCCTCTCGACGATCCACGATCATTATTCCACCGAAACGTCGTTGCGCCACCGCGCCGAGCGGACCGGCGCCTCGTTCCGGCAGGTCGCGCTCTATCGGGACCTCCGGACCGTCACGCGAGAGGAGCTTGTCGAGTCTCTTGCCAAGGAGATCAGACCCGAGACCCGCTACGTGGCGGTGACCTGGGTCCATTCCAGCACCGGGCTGAAACTGCCCATTCGGCAGATGGCCGACGCATTGGCGACGGTCAATGCGTCGCGAGAAGCGCACGAGCGGGTATTGCTGTGCGTCGACGGCGTTCACGGGTTGGGGGTTGAAAACGTATCGCTCCGAGAGCTGGGCTGTGACTTTTTTGTCGCGGGGACCCACAAATGGATGTTCGGCCCGCGGGGGACCGGTCTCGTCTGGGGAACGGATGAGGCCTGGAAGCGGGCGCGGGCGACGATTCCCACGTTCGATGCCGAGGCCTATCGGATGTGGATGAAGGTGGTGCCGCCGGCGCCCATCCGAAAGGCGGCGCAGATGACGCCCGGCGGCTTTCATTCCTTCGAGCATCGGTGGGCGCTGAACGAAGCGTTCAAGTTCCATCAGGCCATGGGCAAGGCGCGGGTAACGGAGCGCATCTACGCGCTCAACCAGCAGATGAAGCAAGGTCTGGCCGAGATGCGGCACGTGACCCTGCATACCCCGATGTCGCAGGAGCTCTCGGCCGGCATCGTCTGTTTCGAGGTCAGGGGCCGGACGCCGCAGAAGGTTGTCGAGGAGTTGAAGGCGAGCCGGATCATCGCCAGCGTCACGCCCTATGCGACCCAGTATGCCCGACTGGCGCCGAGCTTGTTGAATACGCCGGGGGAGGTGGACGAGGTGCTCCGCGTGATCCGCGAAATGAAGATTTAGTGGGCTGATCATCGTGCAAGTCTTTCACCCACACTCGGCTGACTACGGATGCCCTGCTCCCTGGTGAGTATCTGGTGAGTATATTTAGTTCTGCGCTTAGGTTATCAGCAGAGTAGAGGGCTGGAAATGGAGATAGTGGGATGGAACCGTGGGTCAGCTTTTTCGCGTCATATTTTGAGGACCGCGAGGGCGCGGAGCGCTGGATTCTGAAGTGTGAAGGACACGGGCTAGCCAAGATCATGATGCACCAGACCCAACGCCTCATATCGCTTGCAGATGATCTGCCTCGGATTCGGCCACATGAAGAGTGTCTGCAACTGGTGTTTTTCCTAATTTGTGCCGAGCATATCTCCAAACTGGCGATGGCTATGACGGACAAGGTAAGTCTAGGAATTATATGAAGCGATTTTTCGAAGAGTTCGTCGTAAAAGAAGACCAAGAGAGGCTCGCATATAGTTTTGAGGAAGTCGCGATGGGCCCCGCTGAACCCCTGATGCTTAGGGACCGCCTTGAGAAAGTAGTGAACTTGCTCTACGACACAAGGTGCGACGTGATACATGCGGGAGCGACCTGGGGGCGCACCTTCCATGATGGGGTCACATCAATGATCAGTGGCGACCCGCCGGTAGAGGTCAAGGTGACGATTACAGACCTCCAACGAATAATCGTGAAGGGTTGTATAGCCGCCATCATCAAAAAGTTCCCGTAAGGAAGTGGGGAAAGTTCAGGCCTGTGACCTGAATGCTAGATCTTATGCTCCAGATTTCTTCCCACGTGTCCATCCCCGACTCGGAAATCGAGATTCACGCGGTCCGTTCGGGCGGAGCCGGCGGGCAGCACGTGAACAAGGTCTCGACCGCGATTCATCTGCGCTTCGACATCAAGACATCGTCTTTGCCGCCGTTTTACAAGCAAGAATTGCTCAAGCTGCGGGATCACCGCATTTCCCAGGACGGCGTGATCACCATCAAAGCGCAGGAATCGCGCAGCCAAGAGCAGAACCGGCAGGACGCGCTGGAGCGCCTTCGCCTATTGATTCAGAGCGTGGCGACCCCCCGCAAGAAGCGGAGGGCGACCAAGCCGACTAAGGGGGCCAAACAACGGCGGGTGGACGAAAAGGTCAAACGGGGGCGGCTGAAAGCGATGCGCGGCCGGATCGACGACTAGCAGCCTGCTAGAAGCGGTCATTCGCCAGCCGTCAACCGTCAATCGTGCGAAGGATCGAGACGAGAACCCACATCAGAATCATTCCAGGACCGCGTAGACTGTCAACGCAGACTCCGAGCGGGGACACACTGTTCAGCGGGGCGTACCCGCCCACTTACTTTTGAAGCGGCTGGAGAGGATAAGCACGCAAGCCTTCGCCATGGCAGGCGCGGGGCAAACCGGGTGCCGCTCGCCGATTCGATGATCGGGCGGAGGCGAGCGGCCAGCCAGACGACTTGGGCAGGTAGTCGGGGATCACTGCATCATGGCGAGGCTGGAGCTGCTCGCCCCTCGTCAGTTGACATTTGTTCGATGAGAAACGACTCGCGACCACATTGATTGGAGTCATTTCAGGATAGGTTCCTGTCCGGCATCGTCTACGCGCTTGACGATGTACGATCGACGCTACTCGATTGAGGCGAGCGATCCGAGAATGTGATACCCGCCGTCCACGTAGATGACTTCGCCGGTAATGCCGCGGCTCAGTGGACTGACCAGGAATAATCCCGTGTCGCCCACTTCCTCCTGTTCGGTGGCATGCCGGAGCGGGGCGAATTCTTTGTGATGATCGACCATCTTGCTGATGCCGGACACGCCCCGGGCGGCCAGTGTCTTGATCGGGCCGGCCGAAATGGCGTTGACGCGGATGCGTTTCGGCCCGAGGTCGTGGGCGAGGTATCGGACCGTAGCTTCCAGTGCGGCCTTGGCGACTCCCATGACGTTGTAGTGCGGGACCACCCGTTCCGCTCCCAGGTAGGTCAGCGTGACCACCGAGCCTCCGTTGGTCATGAGCGAGAGGGCGGCCCGCGTCACCGCGACCAACGAATAGGCGCTGACGTCGAGCGCCGTGGCGAAGCCTTTCCTGGTGGTGTTGACGAACTGCCCCGTGAGCTCCTCGCGCGGCGCGAAGGCGACGGAGTGGACCAGAAAGTCCAGCGTGCCGAATTCTTTCTGCACGGATTGCATCAGGGCGTCGATTTGGGCGTCGTCCCCGACGTCGCAGGGGAAGGCCTTCGAACCCTGGAGCGTCGCGACCAACTCCTCCACGTTCTCCTTCAGGCGGTCGCCCTGATAGTTGAAGAGCAACTGCGCCCCCTCCTTGGCCGCGGATTGTGCGATGGCCCAGGCGATGCTGTGCTTGTTCGCGACGCCGACGATCAACCCCTTCTTCCCGTGCAGGACCCCCATCGGTATCTCTCCTTGTTCCGAATCCGGTGGACAGTGGCCCGTGAAGATAGCATAGAAGCCTCGACTCAGGGAATCGACGCTTGGGGAGGCCATGCCCGGGCGAAGCGGTGATTCTTGGCGAGACAACCGCCGGGGGGTATAGTGTGCCCCCATGACAACTGTCGGGGCGCGACCGGTAGTGATCGATACGGATCCCGGTGTGGACGATGCGCTGGCGATTCTGCTTGCATTGCGATCACCGGAACTCGCCCTGGTCGGTCTGACCACCGTCTGCGGCAACGTCCCGGTGGAACAAGCCACCCGGAACCTGTATCGCGTGCTCCACGTTGCCGGGTCCGCCTCCACCGCCACTATCGCGATCGGCCGAGGCGCCGCCGCGCCGCTGAGCCGGCCGCTCGAAACGGCCGCCCATGTGCACGGTCCGGACGGAGTAGGCGAATTGGATCGTTTTGTCGAGACGGATGGGCGACCGCGCTATCCGCCGCCGGTTGTCCCCTCGACGCACCCCGATAGCCTCGATGTGTGGGCGCAATGCTTGCGTCGGTACCCACACGACCTCACTTTGATCACCCTCGGACCCCTCACGAATCTGGCCGTGGCGCTTGCGCGTCGTCCTGCCCTCGCCCGAGGGTTTCGTTCGATCGTGGCGATGGCGGGCGCGATCGCGGTTCCCGGCAACGTGACTCCGGCGGCGGAATACAATGCGTACGCCGATCCGGAGGCGGCGGCACAGGTTCTGGAAGCCGGGCTTCCGCTCACGCTCGTTCCCCTCGACGTGACCGGGCGCGTGGCTATGACGCGGACGCAGATCGCCCGCCTGACGAGAGGCTCGCGCGATCCCGTCTGCCGGTTCTTCGGCGATGCGACCGGGCATGCGTTGGATTTCGCCGAGCGTGTGGAAGGAAAGGCGGTCTTCCCGTTCCACGATCCGCTCGCGGTGGCGGCGGTGGTCGATCCGTCGCTGGTGCGCTGCAAGCCGCTGCACGTGGAGGTGGAAACCCGCGCGAGGGTGACCCGGGGGGCGACCGTGGCGGATCGTCGACCCCGCGCGGAAGCCCTCAGGCAGCCTCCGAACGTCAGCGTGGCCATGTGGGTGGATGTCGTTCGGTCGTTAGCGCGGTTGAAGGAGCGTCTGTGCCCCGGATCCTCGTGATCGGTTCGTCCAATGTCGATCTGACGATCCGCCTCGATCGTCTGCCTCGAGAAGGGGAGACCGTCTCCGGCGGCGAGTTTTATCAATCGTTCGGCGGCAAAGGCGCGAATCAGGCGGTGGCTGCCCGTCGAGCCGGGGCGGAGGTCATTTTTCTCACCAAGGTCGGCACCGACGCGAACGGGGAGCTCCTCGTCCGACATCTCTTGGACGAAGGGTTGCCCGGATACGCCATCCGTCGGGATCATCGTGCGGCAACCGGTGTCGCGCTGATCGTGGTGGACAGTCATGGGCGCAACCAAATTGCGGTCGCGCCAGGCAGCAATCGCCTGATCACGGCCGATGAGATCCGTCAATATGCCGCGGTCTTTGAGGAGGTCGGGGTCGTCTTGGTGCAGTTGGAAGTCCCGCTTCCTGCGGTCACCCAGGCGCTGACGCTCGCGAAACGGTGCGGCGCGAGGACAATTCTCAACCCCGCGCCCGCTCAGCCGTTACCCGATGCGCTGCTGCGCCTGGTCGACGTGCTCACGCCGAATGAAACGGAGGCCGCGGCGTTGACCGGCGTGTCCGAGCCGCTGGCTGCCGCGCGGGCATTGGTGGCGCGCGGCGTCGGCAGGGTGATTGTGACGCTCGGGGGGCGGGGCGCGCTGTCGGTCGGTGCCGACGGCGAACGGCGGTCTCCGTCGTTCCCGGTGCAGCCGGTCGATACGACCGCGGCGGGCGACGCCTTCAACGGGGCATTGAGTTGTGCGTTGGCGGAGGGACGGACGGTGGACGAGGCGCTGCGCTTCGCCGGCGCCGCCGGGGCGTTGGCAACCACGAAGCGAGGCGCGCAATCGTCGCTGCCTTCTCGCTCGGAAATCGAGGCGTTGCTGGAAAGACATCGCCTTACTGGAGGAAAACCGGACTGATTCTGAGGCGAGAAACGCGATGCTCGCATTTCCGGATTTCAACGGGATCGGTCCCCGGGGTTTTGCAGAGGTCGTCTTTGCCTTCGCTCTTTCGAGGGGGAGGCCCTCCTTTGAGGCATTGTGACGATCGGCGAAAGTCGGCGATAAGTAGGCCTCACGGGCGGACTTTGACCTGGTGATACATGAAAAAAATTCTGAGTTTCAGCGATGACCTGACCCAAGATGAAGTCGAGCATCTCACCACCCTTCTGATCTATCACCTCGTCGAGCAGTGCGGAGGTCGGGTGCACTTCACGACCGACGATGCGTCGAACACGCTCGCGGGTTTAGAAACCAAGATGGTTCATATGCAGATCGGCAAGGACATTACTCTCCGGATCGTCACGCGCCCACCTGAGTTGCAAGATTCGGCTTCCCGGATTCCGGACCTGTAAGATCCCCTCCGTGTGTGCGACAATAAGCCGAGCCCTGCCGTGGGGGCTCAGGAGGGGTGTGCCATGAGCGAACGTCGTCTTATTATCGTACTCTGCTGTGCCGTGACTCTTCTCCTCCTGGCAGGCCGGCCCGGCGTGGGGGCGGAAGGCGGGCCGGCCGAAGCGAGGGCGATCTTTGCCGGCGGTTGTTTTTGGTGCATGGAAGAGGTCTTCGAGGGGGTTCCCGGCGTCGTGTCGGTCGTGTCGGGCTACACGGGAGGCGCTCAATCCAACCCAACCTATGAACAGGTTTCGGGGGGGACGACCGGTCATGCCGAATCCATTGAGGTCGTCTTCGATCCCGCGAAGGTCTCCTACGAGCGGCTCCTCGAGGTGTTCTGGCGCAACGTTGATCCCACGACTCGTGACCGCCAGTTTTGCGATCGCGGGAATCAATATCGGCCGGCGATCTTCTATCGGGACGAGGCGCAGAAGCAGCTTGCCGAGGCGTCACGGCAGCGCATCGAGCGGGAGAAATCGTTTCGGGAACCCCTCGCCGTGGAGATTGTGGCGGCCTCGACCTTCTATCCGGCCGAGGACTACCACCAGGACTTTTACAAACGTAATCCGATCCGGTACAAATTCTACAAATTCAACTGCGGTCGGGCTCAACGTCTCGAAGAGTTGTGGGGCAAGCAGGCGGGATGACCGATGGCGCAGTCAGGCAAAGCCAGCTCCACTCGCAGGTTGATCGAATTCGGCGCACGCTCGATCACCCGTCGAAGCGGCGCTTTTCCGGTCTCCTCTCCTTTGTCCTTTGCCGTTGAGTAACGCGGCGAGTCGGATCAGGAAGGTGGCCTCGGCGGAGCGGTCATCGAACTGCTCCGTGGCCACTTTAAGTGGTCCAATGAAGTTCCCTCATCATCCGCCGATAACCGAATCGGGACCTCGGATTCAGCGATCGAAGCACACACCACTCGGTGAGCGCGCAGCGCAGTGTGAAAGATGGGAGGGTCCGCTCGTTCAAAGTGAGGACGCGATCGACCTGCACGTGGCTCTGGCCGGCCATACCCAAACCAAGGGCCCACTCCTTGGCGTCGTCAGTGCCAGCCGGAACGGGGTGACGACGGGAAAGAGCGCAGCGATTCGTCTGCAGGAGGTGTGTCCCAGCCGTGCAGATGTGGATGCCCATGACGAAGAGCCAGTCCCTTGCCTCGTTGGTCGAGCTGCCCTGGTCACCCCAGGTGCAACGCGGCTCGGCGAAGACGGCGGAATCCGGCGAGCATGGTCGAGTACGGATAATGGGCATTTCGGCCGCTGGGATTCGGGAGAACGAAAATGCGTGCCCCTTCAAGGCGTTGCGGCTGCCATCCGATCCGGATCGGTTTGATCGGAGCTGCGACGTTCGGGTCGGCTCTCATGGGCTGCCCCGACGAGGCCAGGATGAGAGGCGCCATGCCGATGCCGAGCACGGCGACTACTCTTGGTTTATAGCGGCGGATCTTGTGCAGCAGGCGCCTGCGGCCGAGCGCCAGTTCCTTCTGATCGAGGCCGTCGCTTCCAGCGGTCGGGCGAGCGACCAAGTTCGTCAATCCTAGTCCCCAGGTCGGGAGGCGCCAATCGTCCCTGTAGGTCAGTGGACATGGCACAAGCCCGCTCTCCGTCAGAAGTTTCCAGAACCGGTTCGAGTGGCCGGCGTAGTGGTGCCCCAAGGCTGCTGAGCGCAACCCGGGGTTGATTCCGACAAAAAGGACGGCGAGATCCGGGCGGAGATGGTCCGGGAGATGTCTCGGGGTCGTGGGCATGGACCTGGTCGAGTGGAGTTCGTTGGATGTAAGGGATCCCGTGTACTGTTACCCCGGTCGGCACCAGCCGACTGGGGCAGTCTAGCATGGTGTCCGCCACCATTGCGCCCCAGGGGGCCTGTAGGGGACGGCCTGCGATGGGCCAAGGCCAAATCCTAAGCCCTTGAATGTCCATGCCCATAGTGAGTCTCCGGCCATGGCACTGCACTTGCTCCACCCTTGCCCCCAGAGCGGAGTGCTCACCGCCTCCGGTGACGGAGGTGAGCCTATAACCAATTCATAAGGGGGTGAATTCACTATGAAGCGCATCCTGATGGCATTCATGGCTGCTGCCGTGCTCGTGACCTTCTCGGCCCCGTCGTTCGCGATGGAAGAGAAGAAGGACAAGAAGAAAGAGGGCGGCCACGTCGTGATGTTCGGCGAGAAGAAGAAAGAGGGCGGCAAGTTGTTCGAGGAGAAGAAGGACAAGAAGGGCGGCAAGTTGTTCGAGGAGAAGAAGGACAAGAAGGGCGGCAAGTAAGCTATTTTTGCTCGTGCCGAGCCGGCTGGCCCCCTTCGCAGGGGGCCAGTTCGTTTTCCCAACCCTCTCCCCCTGCTACACTCAGTTCCCTCTGACTGCCCGCTGTGATATGTAGGCGGGGTTCGAGCGCGGCACGTCCGGTCCATCACCCGTCCCTTCCTGTTTTGTCCGGCAACACGGTACCGCAAGATGAAGGTCATCTTTGCACTCGGTGCCCTCCTGATCACGCTGCCGGCCGTGTTGCTCGCACTCCCCTTCCTCGTGGATCTCAATCCGTACGTTGCACGATACAAACCCCAAATAGAAGAAGCCCTCCACCGGACGGTTGAGCTCAAGGACATTCGTCTCACGATATGGCCCAGGCTCGGCGCGCGGGTGGACGGCTTTGCGATTCTGGACGACCCGAAGTTTGGGGCGAGTCCGTTTGCCTCGTTCACCTCCCTCGACGTGGGAGTGAGACTGTGGCCGTTGTTGCGAGGGCATGTGGAAGTGGAGGAAATTTCCCTGCGTGATCCGGTGATTACGGTGATCAAGGACCGGCAGGGTGTCCTCAACGTCTCGACCATCGGTGGCCGGGAGCCTGGTGAAGCAGAGGTGCCAGGTGTTCAGCCTACCGTGCCCGAGGCCGAAGGCGGCCCCCTCCGAGCCTTGGCACTGTTAGCCGTCAACCACGTCATGCTGACCAATGGCCAGCTCACGTATCGGGATTTGTCGACGACCCCGAAGCCCACCGAATACATGGTGCAGAACCTGGAGGTACGGCTTGCGGATGTCCAACTGGGCCGAACGCCGACTGTCTCCCTGCGAGGATTGTTGCAGCCTCTCAATCTTCCTGTGACTGTGGATGGTCTGCTGGGGCCGCTCAAGGCATCCGGCGAGCTGGAGCGCCTGAATATCAAGCTCGGTCTTGGACAGACACTCGTGGCTCTGGACGGAAGCGTCCAGGGTGGGCACGCGAGCGTGAACCTGACGTCACCCGCGATCAACTCGGTTGATGTCCCGGTCCCATTGCCACTGACCAAGCCAGTGTTGGTGAAGAATCTCCGTGCCCATGTCGATGTGCCGTATCCCATTCCTGCGGGCGCGTCCTCGCTCGACGTGGCCGCGGTGCGGCCGGTCGAGTTGGAGATGGTCATGGGAGACTCCACAATCGCCGTGAAGGGGAGCCTGGTAAACAAGCGCGCTAAGGTGCTGGTGACCGCGTCCGCAGTCGGCACCGGGGACGTGCCTCTGGCCCTACCCCTGACCAAACCCGTGATGATCAAGGGTCTGAAAATTGAGGCCGAGGTGCCGGTTCCGCTGAAGGACGGCGTATCGGCCTTGGATCAGATGGTCGTCCAACCGCTGGAGCTGACTGCGGTCATCGGTCGCTCCACGGTGAGCGTCCATGGCCGCGCGGTGGGTGGCGAGCTGAGGCTCGAGGTCACGGCTCCGGTCGTGCACACCACCGATCTTCCGGTGACGATCACTGCGCTCAAACGGTCGATCGAGCTAAAAAATCTCCGCATGGCGGCGCAGGTGAAAGGCAATCGCGCCAGGGTGACGGAGCTGTCTCTCGGGGTCTTCGATGGTCAGGTCAAGGGCGAGGCGGGAGGAACCCTGTATGTGACCCCGATGCCGTTCGAAGGCACGCTCGCGATGAAGGGAATCCAGATCGGACCGCTGATGGAGGCGTTGGGTCATGAAATTCTGAAGGTCAGAGGAACGACGGCGGCCGACGTGGCCGTGCGTGGCCGTGGCCTGACGATTCCGGAACTCACGCAGGCGCTGGAAGGGACCGCCCATATGCGCGTGACCAACGGTACCGTCGACGGAATCGACCTGGCTCACGAGGTGGTCGCATTGCTCCAGGTGGTCGGGGTCTCTCCCGACGCGGTCAACGCGACGGTTTTTTCCACCCTGGAAGCAGACTTCTCGGTCAGGTGTGGGGTGGCGACCGTGAAGAGATTGGTCCTCGACAGCCGGGAGGTGCAGGCCCAGGTGCGCGGAACCATCGGGTTCGACCAGGCGCTCGACCTCAAGGCCGATGTCGCGCTCTCCCAGACGCTCAGCTGGAAAGCGGCCTCGTCTCCGGTGGCGAAGCTGGTCATGAGCGGCGGGCGAGTGTCGGTCCCGATCCTGATCGGAGGAACCCTCCAATCGCCCACCTATGCCCTGGATGCGAAGGGCGTAGGCGGCAAGGTCCAAGAAAAGATCCAGGAAAAGCTTGAGGAACAGCTTCAGCAGCAAGCCGACAAATTGCTCAAAGGCAAATCCGGCGAGGCCGTCCAGAAAGGAACGGACGCGCTGAAACGTTTGTTCGGTCGATAGGCGGAGCGATGTGCGTTTCCGCTTAGGACTTAGGAATGGGTGGCCGGAACCGCTTGAGCGCAGGGCGTGTCGTGCGTCGCGGGCTGTCCTCTCCCCGTTCCCATGCTGCGGATGTACAGCAACATTGGGCCGGTTGTTCCGGTACGTAGGTCGTGGTACGATGCCGTTCCCAGCCTCGGTCGAGGCCGCCCGTCGGCCCGGAAGAGCCGACCGCGTCGTGTCAGGGAAGGAGCGAGTGTGCGGTGCGTTGGACCGTCAGCATTCCGGCCGACTCATTCATTTCTTCGTGCGGCGACGGATCACGGTTGAGACGTCCGACGGTGCACCACGGCCTACGGAGCGAACCTCGTTGTGCGTCAGGCTCCCCAGCCGCCCCGTTCCTGTTCCCGTCTCGGTGATGGACATGCGAGGGCGGGTCCGGCATTCGCGACAAGTCCGTCCCGGCGGTCGGTGCATGGGTGATCCTGTCCGCCCACGCCCGGGCTCTTGCACCCTATCAGGTTGGTGATTGTGAAACCGACCCGCGTCGAGCCTCCCAACCTTTCCAGGACTCCGCCGGTTCCGGTTTACGAGGAAATCTTTCGCCGGGCCCAAGAGGCCATTGCCATTCTCGATGCCGAGGGCCGATACGTCGAGCAGAATCAGGCCCATGTCCTCTTATTCGGCTATGCAGATCGGGAACTGCTTGGACGAACGCCGGCTCTCCAACTGGCGGAAGCAAACTTTGGGCTGGTCATGCAGGAACTCGCACGAGCCGGGCACTACCGTGGGGAAGTCGTGGCGGCCACCAAGGGCGGCAAGCCCCTGGCATTGGATCTGACGGCGTATGCCATCGGGGCTTCGGACCCGCAGCATCGACTGTGGGTGTGGATTTGTCGCGATGTAACGCCCAGTCGTCGCGTCGAAGAAGCGCTTCGAATCTCCCGACAGGTCGTCGAGGCCACTCCCTCCCCGATCCTCGTCGTCGGTCCTGATCATCGCTGCCGGTGGGTGAATCCCGCCTTCCATGCCTTGTTCCGGCTCCTGGACCGCGACATCATCGGCCGCGCGCTTCGGGATGTTCCCAATCTCGGTTTCTTTCTCCAGCCCATCCAGCGGGCGCTTGAGCGATGCCTGGCCGGCGAGGAGAGCACGCACGAGGGATGGTTTGATTTCCCGGGGTCCGAACGCCGGTACTTGACCTCGACGCATACGCCGCTCCGGGCGGTGGCCGGCGTGATCGAGGGAGCGGCGATCATCGTGCGGGATGCCACGGCCCTGAAGTTGTCCGGCGAGGCCCATAACCGCCGGGCCGAACAACTGCGCATGCAACAGGCCGGGCTGTTTGCGCTGGCGAAGGACGAATCCGTCCAAAACGGGTATCTCGGCGATGCCTTGCGCGCGATTACCGAGTGCGCGGCCCAGACGCTCGACGTGGCCCGAGTCGCCGTCTGGATGTTCGCCGACGAGCGCGGGGTGCTGGAGTTACGAGATCTCTACGAAATGGAATCCGGCCGGCATACGTCCGGGCAGCGCCTTGACGCCAAGGCACACCCCGCGCTGCTTCAATCCCTGGATCAGCAAGAAGTGGCCCTGGAGATATCCGATGCGAAAGCCGATTCCCGCACGACGGTCTTGACGGCCTCCATGCAAACGCCCTCGGAGATCGGGGCGGTGCTGCATGCGCCCATCCGGTTGAATGGGCATCTGGTCGGGGTGTTGGCCCATGAGCATGTCGGAGGAGCTCGACAGTGGACCGTCGAGGAGCAGACCTTCGCCGGCTCTCTGGCGACCCTCGTGACGCTGGCGCTGGAGGCGCGGCAGGTGCGTCAAAGTGAAGCTCGATTCCGCCATCTGGTGGATGAAGCCCCGGTCGGCGTCTGTATGTACAGCGCGCGACAGCAGGTGCTGCGCGTCAACCGGGCCTTTGCGGCCCAGTTGGGCTACGAGGACGTGGAACTCATCGGCCAGGACTCATCACGGTTCGTGCACGCAGCCGACCAGGAGGCTCATGCGGCGTTGCTGGACCAAGGCGCTCGTGGTGAGCGTCCCCAGGAGAGGGTCGAGGTCCGGTATGTGCGCCGGGACGGCAGGGAGCTGTGGGTGGGGGTCACGGCTCGCAGCATCACCATCCCGGAATCGAGCCATCCGGTCATCCTAACCATTGCGCAAGACATCACGGGCCAGCGGCACGCCGAAGCGCTCTTGCGCCAAGCGAACGAGGCCCTGGAGGCGCGGGTGCGGGAACGCACGGCGGAGTTGGATCGGGCCAATCAGCAATTACAGGCTCACATTGAGGACACGGAGCGTGCGGAGCAGGCCGCTCGATCCAGCGAAGAGCGGTTCCGGCAGTTGGCTCAGTACGTGCAGGACGTCTTCTGGCTCACGGACGTGGACAAGCAACACGTGTTGTATGTGAGTCCGGCTTACGAGCGTATCTGGGGACGCACCTGCGAAAGCCTCTACGCGGCGCCTCAGGAATGGTTCAAGTCCGTCCACCCGGAGGATCGTGCCCGGGTGCGCAAGGCCGCCGGTGCGAAGCAGGTCACCGGCGAGTACGACGAAAAGTATCGAATTCTGCGTCCGGATGGATCCTTGCGATGGATTCGAGATCGGGCGTTTCCGGTTGTCGGGTCCAGTGGGGCGGTCGAACGAATCGTCGGGGTGGCCGAGGACATCACGGAGTATCAACAGTTGGAGCAGCAGGTTCGCCAGGCGGCGAAGATGGAGGCCTTGGGCCGGCTGGCCGGCGGCGTCGCGCACGACTTCAACAATTTGCTGACGGTGATCCGTGGGTATTGCAGCTTTCTGTTGCAGTCCTCGCCCGAGGGGAGCACGCAACGAAAGCAGGTGGAGGAAATTCAGCATGCGGCCGACCGCGGCGCCGACCTAAGCCAGCAACTTCTCCTGTTCAGCCGGGGGCAGGCGGTCAAACCAAAGGTCGTGGATCTCAACACCATCATTTTGAAGATGCTGGAGATGCTCCAACGCGTGGTGGGGGAAGATATTCACATCCACCCGTCTCTTGCGCCGGGGTTGTGGCCGGTGCGCCTGGATCCCGGCCAACTGGAGCAGGTGATCGTCAATCTCGTCGTCAATGCTCGCGATGCGATGTCGGAGGGGGGCCACCTGTTTATCGAGACGCAGAACGTCGACCCCTCGGCGGGCCAGGGGGAGGCGGTCGTCCGTCTCATCGTTCGAGATACGGGGTGCGGGATGGACGAAAGGACCAAAGCCCATCTGTTTGAACCCTTCTTCACGACGAAAAAGCCCGGGAAGGGGACCGGCCTCGGGCTCGCGCTGGTGCATGGCGTGGTGACCAAGAGCGACGGTACAATCTCCGTCGAGAGCACCCCCGGCGAAGGAACGGCCTTTACCATCGATTTCCCGCGCTACGAGGCGCAGATGCCTGCTGACAAAGATGCGCCGCCCAAGCCCATGCCTACGGGGAGCGAAACGATTCTCCTGGTCGAGGATGCCGCCACAGTTCGGCAATTGCTCCGCGAGGTGCTCCGCTCGGCGGGCTATTCCATTCTCGAAGCGTCGGACGGCGTGGAGGCGTTGGAGCAACTCTCGAGTCATGAGGGGCCGATTCATCTGGTGATCACGGACGTCGTGATGCCGCGCATGAACGGTCGGCAACTCATGGAACACGTGCGGCAGCGGCGCCCGAACACGCTGTTTCTCTTCATGTCCGGATACATGAGCGACAAAGTCGGGCGACAAGGCCTGGACGCCCCGTTCATCCAAAAACCGTTTCTCCCGTCCGATCTCCTCCGCGCCGTGCGAAAGGTGCTGCACCATACGACCGAGGCCCAACCATGACGAAGTGTGTCGTCCAGAGAGTCCCGTGAAAAGCCCCTGTGGGGAGACGATAGCCTTGGCGGAGGAGGACGCGAACGAGAAAGGGTACCGGCTTGGCCTTGAGTGTAACGCGGATCGGGAAAGCGTGCGATTCATCCTGACTCGTGTGGTCGACGGCAGGTCGGCTCCCGTCTCACTGGGGGACGTGCATCCCCAAGTCCTTGGCACATTGGTTCTCCGCACTCTTCAGGACTACGGAACCGCCATCCAATTGGTGCTAGAGGATCACCGGTTGGATCAGCCGCGGCGGTAACACCGGAGCCCTTGCCCAACCCCCTGAAACGTGGCATAAGGATCCGTACTTGCGTGGAACGCCGTAGGCCTCCCACTGGGTGTGTGGGATAAGGCCTGCAATCGAGGTGGCGACGACCCGCTATGGCAGGGAGCCTGCTGGGTTGTGTCGGGCGAATACTCGATCCACCGTGAGCGATGGTCTCTACCGAAGGGAATAACACAATGTTATGCCGGCGATGATGCTGCTCGTCGTTCTGCTCTGGGGCGGCGCCCGCGCATGGGCGGGATGATCTGGATATGGTCACCCTGAAGGACGGGAGCGTCGTCTATGGCGAGGTCGTCGATCTGTATGCTGGCAAGTTGCGGATCAAGACGGGATTTGCGACGGGAGACGGGGTCGTACCCGTCGACTGGCAGGGCGTCACTGCCATCGCGCTGGCGAAGCCCGGCTCCTTCACGACCCAGGAAGGGAGTCTCTTTCAAGGCCAAGCGACCGATAACAAAGAGGGGAAGTGACTCTCAAGGGGGAACCGCTGTCGGTCCCGGTTGACATTCCCATGATCTCCATAAAAGCGATCAACGTGCCGCCTGTCCGGTTTATCGGCAATGCCCCACTCGGCATTGCCGGCCTTCTCCGAACTCACCCTTTCGGCGGAAGCTGGCTTGTCCTATTTTGCGGTGGACGGTCAATCTGAACTGGCCGATTATCAAGGACCGGATCACGATTTTCCCCAATCATGAGGGGTATCCGTCCTTGGAGAACTCCAAAGACTTGTACATCATGGCCAACACCAGCGCCGTGTTCCACATCTACAAGAATTTCATCATCAAGCCTCAGGTGACCTATCGGGACAATAACAATCCGCCCGTCTCGACACCCCAGTTGCCCGTGGGGACAACCAAGCACGACGCGATCGATCTGATTACGTTCGGATACTCACGGTAAACGACCAGCAGGTTCCGTGTTCGCCAGCACCGCACCGGCAGAGGGGACACAGGTCCTCAGCGTCGGCGTCGTGATACGGCAAGAGATCGAGTTCAGTCGCCGTCCAACTCACACAGAGGGAGGTCGGAGATGCTGAAAGAATTCAAAGAGTTTGCCATGAGGGGGAACGTACTCGACATGGCGATCGGCGTCGTGATGGGAGGTGCGTTCGGCAAGATCGTCTCGTCCATGGTGAGCGACGTGTTAATGCCGCCGATCGGCCTGCTGACGAATAACGTGGATTTCTCAAATCTGTTCATCAATCTCTCAAAACAGGACTACCCCTCCCTGGTTGCGGCGAAAGCGGCCGGCGCTCCTACGGTGAACTACGGGGTCTTTCTCCAGACAGTCTTGGATTTCCTCATCGTGGCGCTGGTCATCTTCCTGGTCGTCAAGCAGATCAATCGCCTGAAGCGCACCCCGCCGCCGGCGCCGGCCGCGCCACCCGAGCCGAGCAACGAAGAGAAGTTGTTGATGCAGATTCGCGACCTGTTGAAGGAGCGCCGCGGCTGACGTTCCGGGAAGCCGAGCCCGAGCGTGCGTCGAGCATACAGGTCTGAGGCCGGCTTCCGAGATCGGGCACGGAATTCACGTGTGCCGGACCGTGCTCAACCGTCGTGGAATGGTTGGAGGAAGATGGAAATTCTCGGCTCAATGTTCGGCTGGGCGAAGGTGGTTGGCCCGGCCGCAACGCTTCCGCCAATCCGCCCGCGGATCGAATTATGAAATCGGCCGCGTCTGTGTCGACAAATAGGCGGACTGGAGCCCGACGATCGTCTTCGCGTCGCGGATCTCCCCTCCTTCCACCATGGCCACCGCTTTTTGGAGGGGCATCTCAACGACCTCCAGGACTTCATCGCGATCCAGATGTTGTCGGCCCGGAGTCAGGCCGGTTCCTCGATAGATATGAATCACTTCGTCGGTGAAGCCCGGCGCTGTGAAGATACTCGAAAGCAGCTCGAATTTCTTCGCCCGATACCCGATCTCCTCTTCCAACTCCCGCTCGGCGCACTGCAACGGATCTTCCCCCGGGTTGAGCTTTCCAGCGGGAATCTCATAGATGAACCCTCCAGTCGCATGGCGAAACTGTCGGATCAAGACCACCGTCCCATCGTCTTTGAGCGGGACGACGGCGGCCGCGCCAGGGTGGCGGATCACCTCCAGGTCGACCGTCAACCCATTGGGGAGTAGCACGGTGTCGACGTGCAAATGGACCACTCGTCCGGCATAGATTTGTCTCGTCATTGCTTTTTCTCGCCTCTCTGAGAACCTCGCGAGGCCCCCGCTCGCTCCTGCAGGGTACTCATTCCGATTCCGGAAGGCAACGGCAGAATCGAACGCGGGAGGTCTCTCCGACGTGTCGTCCGGCGGAGGGCCAGCCGATCAGAAATCGAGCGTCCTATTTCGACCGCGGACCGATCCAAGCCGGCTGAGTCGGCAAGAGGCCCTCTTCGGAGGCACGAGGGCTAGGTTGGGATCCGAACCCGAGTTGAAGGGTCCGAAGGAAACGGGCACCGGAAGATCCAGGGGGCGCTACGAGGAGCGTTTCTGTTTGTAGAATGGAGGCTTCACGACGACGGCCGGGAAGGCCTTCCCTCGGATGTCGATGATGAGCGAGGTTCCCGGAGCGGCATACCCGACCGGTACATAGCCCAGGCCGATGCCTTTTTGCAGCAAGGGAGACAGGTTCCCACTGGTGACGTGACCGATGGGCGCCTCGCCGGCCTGCGGGGACCGAATGGGGAACCCATGCCGAGGGACGCCCCGTTCCAGCAACTCGAATGCGATCAGGCGCCGCGACAGGTGTGACTGCTGCGCCGACAAGGCCGCTTTGCCGACAAAATCCGTTTTGTCCATGGCGACCACCCATCCCGCATTGGCCTCCAGCGGGGAGGTATCTTCCTCGATATCGTTTCCATACAAGAGATAGGCCATCTCAAGCCGAAGCAGGTCACGCGCGCCGAGCCCGGCGGGTTTCACGCCGAGCGCGGATCCCTGCTTCAACAGGAGGTCCCAGACGGCGCGAGCGACGTCGGCCGGAAAATAGAGCTCATAGCCGAGTTCTCCCGTATAGCCGGTGCGGGCCAGAAGACAAGGCTGGCCGGCTACCGTTTCCTCTGCGCAATGACGAAGTTTGAGCGTCTCGGCGGCGCGGAGTCCGGTCGACTCCAGCAACGCCCGTGACGCGGGTCCTTGCACCGCCAACTGTGCCAGCTCGCCCGATCGATCCGTGATCGCGCAGCCGTCGCTGGCCTTGCGATGGGCCTGGAACCAATCGAGAATCTTTTGGCGATTCGAGGCATTGACGCAAACGGTATACGCGTCGTCCGAGGTCCGATAGATGAAAATGTCGTCCTTGATTCCGCCCTGCTCGTTGCACACCATGGAGTACTGAGCCTGTCCGACGGCGAGTCCGCCTACCTCGTTGGTGGTGAGACGGTTCAGGAAGTCGCGCGCGCCCGGCCCTACCACCAGCAGGCGACCCATATGGCTCACGTCGAAGAGACCGGCGCGCGTGCGAACCGACTGATATTCGTCGATCACCCCTGAGTACTGGATGGGCATGTCCCAGCCTGCAAAATCGACGAGTCGACCGCCGGCTGCCACGTGTGCCTCATAGAGGGGTGTGCGCGCCATGGAGCGATTCGTCAACGCACTTCCAGCAATTCAACGTCGAAGACCAGAATCGCGTTGGGGGGAATGACGCCGCCGGCGCCTCGAGCTCCGTACCCCAAGCCGGGAAGAATGGTGAGTTTGCGTTTGCCTCCGACCTTCATGCCCTGCACACCCTCATCCCAACCTTTGATGACGTGCCCCGTCCCGAGGCGGAAGCTGAATGGATCCCGTCGATCCATCGAGCTGTCGAATTTCTTTCCGTCCGTAAGCCATCCGGTGTAATGGACCGTGACCATGTCTCCGGCGTTGGCTGTGTCACCTGTTCCAATCGAGAGGTCCACGTACTTCAGACCGGAGGCGGTCACCGTTTCCTGTCCTTGCGACATCGTCCCTGTCCCTTTCTGATCTTCTCCCCAAAGGAGAATCGGCCACCATAGCAGGAGTCCCACGCAGACACCCATCCCCTGCACCATGCGGATCGGGACGAGGAACTGAGCGGCTCTGTTCATGGATATGAACTTGAAGACACCGTTACGATTCCGGTTCGGCAAACACGGCGACACTGGCGGTATAACCGTGCAGAAAATTCTGGTCCCCCACGGGACCGATTTCGCCTTGGCAGAAGAATCCGGCCACCGTGGACTCCGCAAAACAATGCTGGACGCTGCTCGCATCGTGGTGCAACCGGCCGAACATATGGTGGCCGCGTCCGCAGCAACTGAACACCAAAGCGCCGCGTACCGGTTTGGCGAGGCTGGTGCGGGCGCGATCCAGGAGTACGGCCAGGTCCTCGCTGGCCGCCTCGGCGTCGCGCAGGTGAAATTGGACGGTTTGTCCTTCCTGCACGGTATCGCCCACGGCGATCGACCCAGTGTTGCGGTCCGCTCCGATGAGATTTCGGACCAGGAAGTCGCCGCGCTCGAATCGGTCGCGGTGCTCGTTCATGGCCAATCCGAGATGCAAGGCATGATGGGCGCTGCGTTGCTCTTCCGGAGTGAGGCGATCGAAGGTCTGTTGCAACTGCTCGAGCGCCGGCTGCCCCCCCAGTTCGAAAATCAGGTTGTGTTCGCTCCTCGTCACGATAAATCGCTCGCCGATCGGACGACACCCTTGCGAGATCACGGTGGCGACCTGGACCCCCCCCGACAGGACGCACCCAACCAACCCTCGATCGTAGACTCCCTCGTTCAGCACGAGTCGATGTTCGCCCGGCTCCCGACCGCCGCCGGCGAGACCCCCTATGGCCCGCATATCCGGACGCTCGTCGGCCAGCGACGCCAAGGCGCCCTTCACCGGGGTGGTGAACGGGTCGGCGAACATCAAGAGGACCGGAGGGGAGGCTGAGTCCTGGACGGGATGGTCGGGCCAATACGTTTCGTTGAGGTCGAATTCCAACGTCTCGAAGGGCATCCGCACCGGGGTCAGGGTGGTGCCCGGGAGCACCGCCGCCCACAGAGCCACGGCTGGCGCTTCTTCAAACTCCTGCCCTCCCACGATGATCCCCTCGCCGCTGCACCCGATGAGCAGGGTCGAGTGGAGCATCCCCCGAATAGTCGTGCAGAGGACTTCGGCTTTCTCCGCGTAATGACCGGAGAAAAAGAGACAGGTCAGGTCCGGATTGATCCCGCCGAGGCTTTCCAGCACCGTCCGGGCTACCTGCTCGCCCGCCTCGTTCGCGGAGAGGGCGTGCGAGACAGCGGTCGCGAACCGCAGGGACGTTTTCGGTACGGTGGAGGTCATCGAATGGAATGTGGTTGAATTCGGTTTCGGTTAGACTTCGGGGTCGAAGCGCTGTTTCCGCTCTTCGCGGAGCTGTTTGTAGTAGCGCCACATGTAGGAATGATAGTCGTCCAGCTGGGCCAGAAGATAGTGCAATTCGGTCGGGTCCTGGGATTCGATGGCGCGGAGGAGGCGAGATTGGAGGAAGGTCGAAAAGGCCTGCGTTTTCTCCAGGGCGGTCACCAAACGAAGCCCGCCTCCGATCTGATAGTCCCCCATGGTCGTCGAGGTCGCTCCGGTGGTTGAGAGCTTAGCCCCAGGCCGGGAACAATTGCAAGCGAAGCACGGGATTTTTCCCGGTGGTCGCTACGGCGCCGCCGGCGCAGGGCTGTCCATGAGTTCGCGCAAGCGACTGAGCGACAGGGCCTCGACCCGTCTGCCGTCTCGGCCCACGCTCGTCGTGGCCGTCGTAAGCGCGTTGAGGATCGCTTCTTCCGTCGCCTCGGCCGTCGCGGCGAAAAGAGGGTTGAGATAAGGATCGGCTAACTGAGTGAGGGTGAAGGTCGGCGCGTCCGGATAGTGGGGGATGACATTGGCAGTCGAGAAGGCCAGCATGAAGTCTCCGCTGCCGTGACGGATCGTTGAACCCGTCCGCGCAAGTCCGATGGCAGCCCTCTTGGCGATGCGCGTCAATTGACGGCTGTCCAGCGGCGCGTCGGTGGCGATCACGACGATGATGGACCCGTCGCCTTGGCCGGGGCTCGCGGCGCCTTGGTCACGGCGACCGAGGGACGTGGACTCTCGGTCGTACACGCTCCCCACCGGGATGCCGTTGACGATCAACTCCGAACGACGTCCGTGGTTGGCATTCACCAGCACCCCGACCGTGTAGCCTCCCTCTCGTTCGGAGAGTCGTCGGGAGCTGGTGCCGATCCCGCCTTTAAATCCGTACGAAATCATCCCGGTTCCCGCCCCCACCGACCCCTCCGGGACGGGACCGCCGTGCGCGCGGTCGAGGGCCTGCACGATGTCCTGTTCCGACACGTGGCGTCCCTGGATATCGTTCAGCCGGCTGTCGTCGCACTCGGCCACGACCGGGGTCAGCGTGTCGTCGGAGATTCCGATCTGGGGATACTGTTTCAGCATCCAACTGATCACGCCGTTGGCGACCCGTGGGACGTTCAGGGTGTTGGTGAGCGCCACCGGATACTCGAGGAATCCCGATTCCGCCACCCATGCCAGTCCGGTCATTTCCCCGGTGCCATTCAGAACGAACGCCCCGGCCGGGACTTTCTTGTGCCAGACATCATCCCGCGGGACGATCACCGTGGCTCCGGTGCGCACCGGCCCTTCCCCCGGTTTGAGGGCGCCCTCGCCCTTGACGAGGGTGACGTGTCCGATCCTCACCCCTGCCACGTCGGTGATGGCATTGAGCGGACCCGTCGGATACTGACCGATGGTGATCCCGAGGTCTCGCAGCCTTGCCCGCGGTTCCTCCGCGGCCTCGCTTTCGGCTCCGCTGAACAGCGCCAGGGCGATGAGGCAGGAGAGTCCAAGGCGAGGGTCGCGATTTCGGAGCTCAGACCTCATAACTGGAACCTGGTTTCGGCACTTCGACGGCGATCCCGGGGTGCTCCGCCTGGATCGCGGCGGCGAGGGACAGCGATTGCCGTTCCTCCCCGTGCACCACGAATATTCTCTCGGGCCGCGGCGTGATGGCGCGGATGTAGGCGAGGAGCTCGCCGCGATCCGCGTGCGCGGAGAAACCGTTGAACCGTTCGATATGCGCGCGCCGCGGCGTGGGTACCCCAAAGATGGGAACCGTGTCCCAGCCTTCGATGAGTTTGCGGCCCAACGTGTGCTCGGCTTGGAACCCGACAATCGCGACGATAGTATCGGGATCCGGGAGTGCATGCTTTAGATGGTGAAGCACGCGACCCCCTTCGCACATGCCGGATGAGGAGATAATGACGCAAGGACCCTTCCGATCGTTCAGTTTTTTGCTCTCCTGGGGCGTGGAGACGAAGTGAATGTAGCGGGCCGCAAACGGATCGCCTTCCTTGGTGAAGGTGCGCAGGGTTTCTTCATCGAACATGTCCGGGTGCTTGCGAAAGATGTCCGTCGCTTTCCTGGCCAGTGGGGAATCGATGAAGATGGGGATCGCCGGCACCTCGCCCGACCGCACGAGTTCCTTGATGCGCATCACCAGATCTTGAGTGCGCCCGATGGCAAAGGCGGGCACGATGATCTTGCTCTTGTGGGCGATGGCGTGCGCGACCATCGCCTTGGCCTTTTCGGTCCGTTCCACGGCCTCGGCCTCATGGAATCGATCCCCGTAAGTCGATTCGATGATGAGGACCTCGCAGGGCGGCGGTGGATCGGGATCTCGCAGGATGGGCATGCCGGATCGTCCGAGATCGCCCGTGAACAGCAGGGACCGGCGGGATCCCCGCTGCGTCGCCGTCACATGGACGGTCGTGGAGCCGAGAATGTGGCCGGCGTCGTAAAAGCGCGCCGACAGATGTCGGCTGATTCTGAAATCGCGGCGGTAGGGCTCACTGGAGAAACGGCGCACGATGGCATGGACGTCGTCGGTGTCGTAGTAGGGTTCCCGGCACGCGCGACCGCGCCGCCCTTCGCGCTTGTTCACGTACCGACAATCTTGCTCCTGCACCCGGGCGGAGTCCTCCAGCATCAGACGGGCGAGATCGCAGGTCGCATCGGTGGCATACACCCGGCCCCTGAACGCCCGTCGAGCCAGGACCGGAAGAGCTCCAGAATGGTCGATGTGGGCGTGCGAGAGCAGTACGGCATCGAGTCGTTTGGGTTCGAAGCCAAGATCACGGTTGCGGCGGTCAGCCTCGTCCCGGCGTCCTTGGAACAGACCGCAGTCCAGCAATATCCGCGTCTCTCCGGCTTCGAGGAGATGCCGGCTGCCCGTGACCGAACGGGCCGCCCCGTGAAAGGAGAGCTTCATCCCGTGGCCCTCTTGTCGCGTTGGTCCGCCAGGATGACCTCCCAGGCTTCCTCCGGGCTCTCGACAAAGTGGATGAGGTCGAGGTCGGTCGAGCTGATGAGGCCGCAGTCCACCAGCAGGTCCCAGTTCACGAGTTCCTCCCAAAAGGCCCGCCCGAACAGCACGATCGTGGGGCCTTGCGCTTTGCCAGTCTGGACGAGTGTCAAGACCTCGAAGAGCTCGTCGAGGGTGCCGAATCCGCCGGGGAACGCCACCAGTGCACGGGCGCGCAGCATGAAATGCATCTTCCGGAGCGCGAAGTAACGAAATTGAAAGCAGAGGCCGGGTGTGATGTAGGGATTGGGCTGTTGCTCGCGAGGCAGCGTGATGTTGAAGCCGATCGATTTGGCTCCGACGTCGGCGGCGCCTCGGTTGGCCGCCTCCATGATGCCAGGGCCCCCTCCCGTGACAATGACGTAGTCGCAGCGGCCGTTGACTTGACAGGTCGAAGAGATCAAACGGCCGAGTTCGCGAGCATGGGTATAGTAGGGAGAGAGCGCGAGTTGTCGATTCGCGATCTGCAGCGCACGTTGCCGTTCCTTGTTGTCGGGGTCCTGCGCCAGCGCCGCCTCCGCTTCCGCGACGCGCCGACGGGCCGTCCCCGGTTCGGGCAAGCGGGCGCTGCCGAACACGACGATCGATGATTGGATGCCCTCCTCCCGCTGAATCAGTTCCGGCTTGAGATACTCGAGCTGCAGCCGGACGGCGCGAAGATCGTCACGAGAAAGGAAGTCCGAGTCCTGTTCGATGCGGCGGTAGGAGGAGGATTCGAGAATGGCCTGCAGCAATGCCGCGGAATCGGGAAGCGGAACGGCCATGGAGGCGCATTATAGAGGGTCGATCGCGCAGGGGCAATCTCGGCCGGTGGCTAGAGCGGACGGGGAATAAATCCCGCCGAGCCGGCGTGACGCCCGAAGGAGGTGCGGCGGACGATCCATGCCGAGTCGAAAACGACGATGAACTCATCGGTGCCCAGGCCTCCGCCGGACAGCACGACGTCAGGGGAAACGGGCAGCCAGAATCGCGACACCCAGCCGAAATTGGTGCGCGAGAACTTCACATCGCGAAAGTGATAGATGCCCATCCCTCCCTCGTCGAGTTGATCCATCTCGTCGGGGACGCCGAGCCGATCCACGACCTCTTGAAGCCGTGTCGCTCCCGGAATGATGAAAGCCACGTCGTCGGGGGTCAGGGTTTCATTGAACGTCGCCCGAACCACGGTGACGATCCCGCATCCCTGAGCCAGTCCGAGGACTCCAATAAGGCTCATCGCGGCGAGATATCGCAAGGCGTGCATGGCGTCCCCCTCATCGCTAGTCGCCGAATGGCCAGAAACGAAACGCCATCGACTCCGTGCGCCGGCCGAACATCACCTCGTCGAGCGGGCCATCTTTGGCGAAAAACAGATACAGGTCATCGCTCTTGACCTGCGTCCGGGAGAGGTTGAGCAGAATGAGGACCAGGCTGCTCGATTTGATATCGTAATGATAGTACTGGAACACCTCGCGTCCGTTGATCTGAAGGATTCGATCCGGCGCCCCGAGAGCGTGGAGCGCCTCCTGCCTCGTGGTCACCCCTTTCTGGAGGGCAGCGACGGCATCCGGATTGACCCGGTCTCCGATATTGCCTCGTGTCACCGCGCAGCCGGACGACCAGATCAGCGCACCGGTCAGCAGGAACCCCATCGCCCCGGGGAAGCCTTGCCGGTGGTACACTGTCGCGACTGGCGAGTTTCTCATATCAACCTCCTGATCTGCGGTGAATGTCTCGTCCGCGAGGTCGTTGTGGATGTCGGACGGATCGCCATATGAAATCATCTTCGAGGACCCGGTATGGGCTGGTTGTCATGCCCAGTTGTCGATAGGTGCGCTGGGCCGGACGATTGGTCTCTTCCACATAGAGCCGAAGGCCACCGACTCCGGGAGTCGAGCGAGCCTCGCGGCGGATGGCTTGGTGCATAGCCCGATAGACTCCCTGACGGCGCCAGGAAGGATCCACGTAGACGCTTTGAATCCACCAAAACACGGCGTTTCGCCAGTCGCTCCATTCGTAGGTGACCATGAGTTGCCCGACGATGCGCCGCACGCCGCCCTCGTCGACCTCGGCTACCCGCAGAAAGCCGAGTGCCGGAGACGACATGATGGAGTTCAATCCTTCGCGGAGCCGCCGAGGGTCGAGGACTCGCGATTCCGTCTCCATGGCCATGGCTCTGCTGAAGCGAACCAGCGTCGGGAGATCGCCGGCCTCTGCCGGCCGAAGGCGTACGCGCGGCGCCATGCGGAGTTAATGCCCCTCTCCGGACTGGGGCGATGCGTCCAGCCAGCGTTCGTGCGGGCGGTAGAGGCCGGCGGAAAACTCCACCTTCATGGCCTCCTCGACCGGAAGTGCCAGGCGCGTGACGACCTTGGGGGGGATGAAGGCGAGGTATCCGGTAAAGGGGTGAATGGCCGTCGGAACGAAGATCATCAGCAGTGAGGCGCCGGCGGCTCGCTCGACGGGAATCGGAGCGGGCCCCATCACGAGACCCAGCGCCCATGTGCGGTCGTGAGGGAACGGGAAAACCACCACCGTGCTGTGCCCAAACCGGGATCGATAATTGAAAAGATCGGCCATCCCCTTGAGCGTGAGATAGATGCTTCTGACAAGGGGGATGCTTTCCACTTTGGCTTCGGTCCAGGCTACGAGCGCGTGTCCGAGGAAATGCGAGGCGGCGACGCCCGTGGCAAGAATCAGAAGTATCAGGAGAAAGAAGCTCACGCCCGGATAGCCCTCGTGTCCGAGGGGGGGCAAGAGATCGCGTCCGAATCCATCCAGTGTGTCGAACAGCCGCCAGAGTATGTACAGCGTCGTGGTGGCGGGAACCAAGACAAGAACACCAGCCCACCACGTTTGCCAGGCCGCCTTGATGATCCCCCCCATGACCAGATGCGTGCTCCTCTCCCCTCTATGCCGGTACTTTATCAGATTCTTGCCGGATGAGCCTATCCGACATGATCCATTGCGGGTCGTTGGGCTCGCGACATCCCACCGGGGCTTGCCGACGAGGACATCGGGGCGAGGCGTCCGGTACCCCACCTTGAAGTTCCAGGGACCCATCGCCTATTCTTGGACCATCGTATTCTTGAAAGGAGGGGATGCTTCGATGGGGAAAGTCACGATCGATCAAGGGCTCCTCGCGATCCTCTGCTGTCCCGAGACCAAGCAGGAGGTGTCACTGGCATCCGATGAGTTGGTGAACAAACTGAATGCGGATATCGAGCGAGGGCAGTTGCGAAGCCGAAATCAGCATATCGTGAAAGAAAAATTAGACGGCGGATTGCTGCGCGCCGATAAGAAAATTCTCTACCCAGTGCGGGAAGATATCCCGGTCATGTTGATCGATGAGGGAATTCCGGTCGACGGGTACGTCTCGTGACGGCCATATTGCGCGACCGCCTCGCCGTTCCAATCCCCCGGCCCACTACGGAGTTCCTCTCAACCCTGTTCCCGTTCGGTCCGCACTCGAGCGTCGGGCGCAACATCGCCCTCTCGGAACGTAATCGAGGATTACCACGGTGTGGCGTAGACCGGGTTGGCGCCTCCCACCCTCGGGATAGGCAGACGCGCTACGGCCGAAACAACGTCACGTCGGATTGCTCGTGTTCGGTCTTACTGCCGGTCGACGTTCCACACTGCGCGCAGAGGTACTCATACAGATTGCCGGCGGGCAACACGAGGAGGAGTCGCTCCCGTGTCGGAGTGGCCTGTCTGCAGGTGGGGCAGAAGAGCAACGAGGCCTGAAATGATCCATAGGGATCGGGCGAACCCCCCTGCCCCTGTCGCCGTGTCGGACTGCGGATCGGATCGGCTGGCGATGATTGACGAGGATGATGAGGGTTTCCCGGTGGCTGAAATGGCAGCATACGCGGATTGTAGTAAGCGAGAACGGACGGGGTCAAGCCTTGACGAAGACCGGGAAAGACAGCATCACTCACATGGAGGAGCCGGGCGAGGAGGGGTTAGGGCGAGAGAAAACCGGTGGCCTCATGATCCTTCTCCGACTCGTGTCCTAGAGACGGGCGGAGCACCCGCCACAGCACGCGCGACAATTGAACGACGCCATAAAGCCCCAGCCCGGTCAATAGGCCTGCCAACCCGGCCTGGGTCCACGGCCAGGTCTCAGGGGCATGAAGGACAACGGCCATGGCGATGTGGCCGCCGGCACCCAGACACAAGGCGAAGATGATCCACTCACGAAGCATCTGCGTCTTCCTCTACCCTGCAGGGTAGCGCCCGTTACATCAATAAGGCAAGAGGGACGCCGGTCAATGAGGAGGGCCAGAATGAGTCGAGGGCCACGATGTCGGTCGGCGCCGGTCAGTTCAAGCGGATTGTTTCGCGCACTCGATCTCGGTGGCGGTAATCAGGCTGGTCAAATAGTCGGCAACGAAATTCAGCGCCTCTTCGCGCCCATCGGCTCGGCGCCCTTTCTCCCGGCGTTGCACCGAAAGCTCGTGGTCGAGGTCGGATTTCACTTCGGCGAGCACCCGCTGGAGCCCGGAGGGCGTCAGGTTGGCGTCCATGTCCTCAAGCAATTGGCATCGGTCCAGGACCCAATTCAACCCTTCGATGCGGCCACTGTAGTGCTCTTGGTCGGCGGTATCGATGCGTGCCATCGAGGTCGCAAACGTTTGGGCTTCGTAAATAAGGTTGTAAAAGCTGGTCACAGCACGTTGTAACGCTGGTGTCATGTCGCGATTTCCCTTCATCAGAGTAGATTCGCTCCATTATACATGAGCCGCCCCACCGGGCAAGCACTATCTCGCCCCACCGGATCCCTCAAGGAGCGCCATGAATGGCTCGAGGACGTCCCTGAACGGCGATCCTTGCGCTTCCGGTGACCTTCGAGATCTGAATGTGCGGAGCACCCGAAGAGAGAAGTTCGAATCCAGGCTCACGAACGGGACGCGGGAATGGAACGATCGGCTGGGCCCTTGTGGAGGGTGCAGCCCGGTCACCGCCGTGCTGGTGGGGTCGGTCCGGGGCTTTGAAGTTGGTCTCGCGTGCGCGCTAGGTGAAGAGGAGGGAATGGAATTCGTTCATGAATCCGTAATACAGGGGAGCAAAGTGCTTGAGACTCTCCGGACTGGTCTCCTTCAGCCGCTTGAAGAAGTAGACTTGGGCGCGGGGATCGAGCTGTTCCAGGAGCTTGGCGAGTTGGGACATTGAATAGCTCTCCGCCGGCACGCTGAGCACATAGTGCACCAAACGTTCGACGAATTGCTGTGCGATGTACTCCGTCGGAAGGTAACCGTCCGGTACCTTTCCGCTGTTGAGAAACTCATCGAAAGGAATCGACTGTGCGGCGAATGGGACCGTTGAATGTGGGGACGTCACGTAAGGCCCTCGGATGCGAGTGGAACTGCGGTTGCCGTCCACTCTACTGAAGCCTTGGGAGGGCGTCAAGGGTGTGGGCCACGGCCCGGCCCGCGACAGTGGAGGCGGGACCGGGCCCTATGTGCGAAGGGCCGGGAACCTCTCGGTTGCCCGGCCCCCCTATGCGGCTCGCGGTGCTGAGGCTTGAGCCCTGCGCGTGCTTGCGCCCGGTGCCCAGCTCGTCAGCGTCTGCGCCCGTGCCTCAGTACCGGTGTGGAGCCCTTGGCCGGGTGGCCGAAGGCCGGGGCGCCCCACTGGCGGCGGCGCCCCACTGGCGGCGGCGCCCCGGACGAGACCCCACGCGCGCCGTTCTACAACCAGGTCACGCGCTCGGCGGGCCGGATGTAGATCGGCTCCTCGACCTGAATGCGCGCCACCTCCTTGCCCGACTTGTTGAACCCCAGCACGGTGTCGTTGTACATCTCGAACCGCTTGCCGT
>JBDIVW010000006.1:0-154553 GCA_039794185.1 Candidatus Inralta sp.
CGGCGGACGAACCCCGACAAAGACACGCTCGGACCAGCGGATTCCCAGCGGATTGCCAGCGGATTGCCCGTGTTGATCCACCCAGAAACAGAGTTCTTCGTGCAAACGTGAATTAATCAGACGTTCCCTAGATCAAATCCTGCCTGTATTTGCCGGCAGTCAAATTTTATGCCCGCACCAAGCGCACCTTACCGCTGAACGGCATTCCCCGCGAAGTTTCCTGTGACCGCATGACAGGGCTTTGATGTGCCTTCCTGGGAGGCTGCCTCCTGCTAGCGCTAGCCTTTCACTCGAGACCTCGGTCGGCCGGGAGGGCGGATGTTGCCTCGGGTCCGCGTGCTATAATCCGGCACTCTCATGGGCAACAGCATCGTCATCAAGGGCGCGCGCGAGCACAATCTGAAGAATCTCGATGTCGAGATTCCGCGCGACCAGCTCGTGGTCATCACCGGCCTGAGCGGATCCGGCAAGTCCTCGCTGGCGTTCGACACCATCTATGCGGAAGGCCAGCGGCGGTATGTGGAATCGCTCAGCGCCTACGCCCGTCAGTTTCTCGAGCAGATGGGCAAGCCGGACGTGGATTCCATCGAGGGCCTCTCGCCGGCCATTTCCATCGAGCAGAAGAGCACCAGCCACAATCCGCGCTCCACGGTCGGGACCGTCACGGAAATTTACGATTATCTCCGGTTGCTGTTTGCGCGGGTCGGCCACCCCTTTTGCCACAACTGCGGCAAGGAAATCACCGCGCAGACCGTGCAGCAGATCGTCGACGCAATCCAACAGTTGCCCGAAGGGACCAAGGCGCAGGTCCTGGCGCCGATCGTGCGCGGCCGAAAGGGCGAGTACCGCAAGGAATTGCTCGACATGCGCCGCGCAGGGTACGTGCGGGCGCGCGTGGACGGAAGGCCGGTGGACCTGGGCGACGACCTGAGCCTCGACAAACAGAAGAAGCACACGATCGAGGTCATCGTCGATCGGCTCGTCATGAAACGGGATCAGGCGCTGGCGCGGCGGCTTGCCGACTCGGTCGAAACCGCGTTGAAGCTGGCGGGCGGGCTCGTCGGCGTGTTGACCGGCGAGGACGCGGTCACACTCTACAGCGAAAACCTCGCCTGTATCCGCTGCGGCGTCAGCTACCCCGAAATCACGCCGCGGATCTTTTCCTTCAATAGTCCGCATGGGGCCTGTCCGTCCTGCGACGGCATCGGGTACGTCATGCCCGCGGGGTGCCCGGACGAGCAGGACCTGACGCTCTTGGAAGTGTGTCCCGCCTGCGCGGGCGCGCGTCTCAAACCCGAAAGCCTCTCGGTCAAGCTCAACCGGCGTTCGATTGCCGAGGTAACCAGCCTGTCGGTCCGGGCGGCGGCGGACTTCTTCAAGTCGTTGAAGCTCGCGGAGCGGGAAGAATTGATCGCCCATCGCATTCTGAAGGAGATCCGCGAACGACTCGGTTTCCTGGTCAACGTGGGCTTGGACTACCTCACACTGGATCGGGCCGCCGCCACGCTCTCCGGCGGCGAAGGCCAGCGTATCAGACTGGCGACCCAGATCGGGTCGGGCCTGGTCGGCGTCCTGTACATTCTCGACGAGCCGTCCATTGGCCTCCACCAGCGGGACAATCGACGTTTGCTGCAGACTCTGCTCCGCTTGCGCGATCTGGGCAACACCGTGGTGGTCGTGGAGCACGATGCGGAGACCATGATGGCGGCCGACTACATTCTCGACCTGGGGCCGGGCGCCGGGGCTCATGGCGGTCGGCTCGTGGCGCAGGGAACGCCGACCCAGATCATGGGAAACCCCGAGTCGTTGACCGGCCGGTATCTGAAAGGCATCGAGTCCGTAAGTTTGCCGCGTCGAACGCGAACGCCGAAGGGCTTCCTGACGGTGGTGGGCGCGCGCAAGCATAACCTCAAGGACATCAGTGCGCGGGTGCCCTTGGGGCTGTTCACCTGCGTGACGGGCGTGTCGGGATCGGGGAAGAGCACGCTGGTCCTCGAGGTGCTGTTCCACTCCTTGTCGCAGATCCTCTATGAAAAAAAGCCCAAGATCGACGGCTGTCGGGAACTCAAGGGGGCGGCGGCGCTCGACAAGGTGATCGACATCGATCAGTCGCCCATCGGCCGGACGCCGCGGAGCAATCCGGCGACCTACACCGGCCTCTTCACCTTCATCCGCGATCTCTTTTCACAGTTGCCCGAGTCGCGCGTGAGGGGCTACAAGGCGGGCCGGTACAGCTTCAACGTGAAAGGGGGACGCTGCGAGGCCTGCGAAGGCGACGGGCTGATCAAGATCGAAATGCATTTTCTGCCCGATGTGTACGTGACCTGCGAAGTGTGCAAGGGGCAACGGTACAACCGCGAGACGCTGGACGTCCTATACCGGGGCAAGAGCATCGCCGACGTCCTGAACATGACGGTGGACGAGGCGCTGGAATTTTTCGACGCCGTCCCGTTTATCAAGACCAAGCTGCAGACTCTGCATGATGTCGGCCTCCATTATATTCGGCTGGGCCAATCGGCTACGACGCTCTCCGGCGGAGAAGCGCAGCGGGTGAAGCTCTCCCGGGAGCTGTCGAAGCGGGCGACGGGGCGGACCCTGTACATTCTGGACGAACCGACGACCGGCTTGCACTTCGCGGATACGCAGCGATTGCTGGATGTTCTGGATCGGCTGGTGGAAGCGGGGAACACGGTGCTCGTCATCGAGCACAATCTCGACATGATTCGCAATGCGGACTGGATCATCGACCTGGGGCCCGAAGGCGGCGACCGGGGCGGCGAGATCGTGGCGGAAGGGCCGCCGCGGGAGATTGCGCGGGTGAAGGGGTCGTATACGGGGCAGGTGTTGAGAGAGGCGGGGGTGGGCTGAAACGGCTCGGCCTGCCTTCCGTGCTCGCAGAACCCGCACACCTCAGAAGGGTGCTCGTTCGATGCGCGCAATTGAAGGCAGACCGAGCCGCCTCCCGATCAATCGGAGTAGGAAGAAAGGGAGGTTAGAAGAAGGCGGGCGTGGGAGAAGAGGCGGGTGACGAAGAGTACGTGATTGGGAACGCCGGGTGACGAAGGGCGACCTGGATCAATCAGGGTGACGACGGGTGAGCGCGTTCGGCTCCGCCCTGATGCGATGATGAGGGGCACCTCATTGATGTCTATCTGTTGGCCCGCCGCCTCCTCGGATAAGGGAACGGCGTCGGGCGCCATAATCGGTATCCATAGGCCACGCCCGCCAGGGCAATGCCTCCGCGCCCATTCCCGTCCACCCCCGGGCGGAGGGAGGTAGTGGAGGGGAAGTGGTGGCTGAGGGCGCCGCTGGCCCTCGGCGGTCATTTAGCCGGGCAAGGAAGGGGTGGCGATTTGGGAACGCCGGGTGACGAAGGGCGACCCGGCTTGGTACCCAGCACAATGCGTTGGCGCAGCACTGCCACTCGGGTGTCTCGCCGTTGACCGCCTGCCTCCTCGGACCAAAAGAACGGCACGCGGTACCGTTTCTCGCTCCCTGCTGTGTTACACCGCTGTGCTGGCAGCCGGTGCCAGGTCACCCTCCCACCCCCGCTAAAAAGTGAAGATAGTAGTGGAGGCGGTGGCTGAGGGCGCCGATGGCCCTCAGCCGCTTGCGTTTCATCAAACAGGCGTGCAGCCCTTTCTGTAATTCCACCATTCGCTTTCCGGCCAGAGACTTTCGCGAGAGAATTGCCCCGCACGATTCCGAAGGGAAGGAGCCTGCCGTATGCAGACCGTCGTACTGCTGACGATTTCGAATGTGTTCATGACATTCGCCTGGTATGGGCATCTGAAGTTCAAGGAGTATCCCCTCTTCACCGTGATCCTGGCGAGTTGGGGCATCGCGTTCGTGGAGTACTGCTTCCAGGTGCCGGCCAATCGGATCGGCCACGCCCAGTTCAGCGCGGCCCAACTCAAGACCATCCAGGAAGTCATCACCCTGATCGTCTTCTCGGTCTTCTCGCTGGTCTATCTGAAAGAAGCGCTGAAGTGGAACTATCTGGTGGGCTTCGCATTGATCGTGGCGGCGGTCTTCGTCATCTTCAAAGACTGGTCGTAGCCCGTGTGCCGAGGGTCGTCTTCCTTCCGGCCGGCGACACCGACCAGCCCCCTCCCCGGATTCCCACGCGCGGCCGGCTTGCTCGGGGGCAGTTCATTCCTGACCTAGGCCTCCCGGAGCGATCGGTCTAGGTGTCTCCCTAGGACCCTTTCTCGATCCGCGAAGGCAGAATCGAGGACAAGCTGATCACACGCGTTTCTGCCGTCCGGATAGGCGCAGTGACAAGCGGGGATGGTCCTCGCGTTGGGAACGCACCGAACCTGCTGGTCCGGGCAGCGATTGAGGAGGAGGTGCCATGGAGACATTCCAACGTTTTCGTTTGCCGACGACCTGTGCGCTGGTTCTGATTGGTCTCGTGGCTGCCGGGTGCAATACGACCAAGGCCACGATCGACACGACGGTGAATTTCTTCTCGAGCACCACGCCGCAAAACCTGTTCACCGAGGACGGGCTCGTCGCGGAGGACCAGAAGGTCAATCTGTTCGTCGGGGTGGGATTCGAGAACCTGCAGCAGGACATCGCAAGCGGACGGGGCGAATATCTCATGTCGTTCGAGCATCTGTTGAATATCTCGCCGGAGCATCATGCGGAGTTCGCCTCGTTCATGCAGGACCACTATGCGACGCTTTTTACGTCGGACTTCTCGCATGATCGCACCGCTCATCTGACGACGATGGCGAACCTGGAGCGGACCCTGCGAGCCGACGCACGGGTAGTCAAATGGCAGCGGTAAGCCGGCTTGCCGCTTGGCCAGCCGCTTCCCGTATAAGCGAGAAAGGAGTCGATGATCCATGTGGTACATGAGACGGTGCGCGGGGTTGCTGCTGACGACGGCCCTCGGCGTGGCCGACGGACGGGCCGCGGATATGGAAGTGCAGGTGGTGGACAAGGCCTGTTGGATCGAGATTTTCGAGGACACGAAATACGACGCCGACGATCCTCACGTGCGGATCGACGGTCCTCGGGAATTATCGACCCTCACCAATCTGAACGGGAAGGATTGGAGCAATGATATCGAAAGCGTCATCGTGGGCTCCAATGCCAGGGTGCTCGCCTATGAGGATAAGGACTTCAAGGGCACCGAGATCGCGTTTGCGCCCAACCAGCGCGTACCGGATCTCTCGGATCTCAAGATGGGGAACGACATCGAATCGATGAGAATCACGTGTGGATCCTGAGGGCGGACAGCGCGGGACGGGAGACACGAGGTTTTCCGTCCCGCACCTCGTCTCAGATCGCGCCTGACGGCTTTTTCAGGCTGTCATAGACCTGCCGCAGATCGAGCATCAGTCTCGCGCCGAAGGTCGGTCCATAGTCTTTTTGATTGATCAGATCGTTCCAGGTCTCGACGGTCACGTACGGCACCCGCACGGCCAGGGTCACGAACCGTTCTTCGATCCCCTTCCCAATGTAGTCGACGTACAGGCCGGAGTCGACCGTCACAGCCACTTCCAATTCCCACCGAGGCGGAGCCGCGACCTCGTTGCGGTAATCCGCGATGCTGATCGACGCCTGCGCGAGATAGTTGACGACCGACAACTCGTCCCACGCTCCGCTGTGGAAAATGCGACCGTATCGCCCCATCAAGGAAACGCGCACGAAGTTGGAGAACGTCTCGTACCCCCGCCCGGTTCCGATCAGGCTCTGCATGAGGTCCGAGAGCGCCAATCGTCGAAATCCGACCCGCGCATAGGGTTCGTGATACAGGGTCCCGGTGGCGACACCGAATCCGATGAACGTTTGGTCTCGCGTCCCCAGGAGGTTGATCCACCGGGTCATGGAGGCGGTGATCATGAAATCGGTTTCAGTCCGCTTGCCGTCCACCGGCACGGGGGTCAGTGCGCGAAATCTGTGGACCACGTCGTTTTGAAGGAACCGGCTCAATCCGTCCCGAGTGGGACCGGCTCCAACAGTCACGTTGGTCGTCCAGCCGGGGAGTTTCGACCACCGTTCCGTCCAGCTCAAGGTGGCGAAATTGAGACCGGCTGTTTCCTCGATGTTGTTGTATCGAAGGCCGGCTCCGTCGAATTCGGTGAATCGGTTGAGGGTGAGGCCCATCTCCAGCGTGCGATCGTGATCCGGAAACGCGATCGCACCCCAATGGACGCTCGGAGCCGGAGCCTCCGCCAAGGCCGTTGATGCGACTCCCAACGCAACCATCATGACCAGAGAGTGAACCACGGGCGCGCTGGGACCGATCGAACAACGGGAAATCATACTTAGGGGCCATGCTATAGCAAGAGGCGTCGAACTGCACGCAGGAAATGGTTGCTGGACCCCTCCCCCCACACTTGAAGCTCCATCTTACGGCACATAGAATAGCCCGTCCGCACGGCAGAGTGCCCATACATCGACCCGGAGGACGGGATGCCCAAGGCCAGATCCACGGTCAAGACCGCGAAAACCTCCGTGCCCAAGAAACGCTCGGTCAGGGCTGTCGCGATCCCGTCCACGACCGACGACTTCGAGAAGCTCGGGGTCTTCTATCTGGGCCGTCCCTATGACGCGGCGGCGAAGGCCCCCAAACCGGGGTGGCTGTTGTACGACTCCAAGGATCTCGTCACGCACGCGGTCTGTGTCGGCATGACGGGCAGCGGGAAAACGGGCCTGTGTCTCGCGTTGCTCGAAGAAGCGGCCATCGACGGGATTCCCGCGATCCTGATCGATCCGAAGGGCGATCTCGGCAACCTTCTCCTGACGTTCCCGCAGCTTCGCGCGGAGGATTTTCAGGCCTGGGTCAATGAGGACGACGCGCGGAAGAAGGGGCTCTTGCCCGCCGACTATGCCGCCGCCCAAGCCGAGATGTGGAGGCAGGGCCTCGCCCGGTGGGGCCAGGACGGGTCGCGGATCGCCAGATTGCGGGAGGCCGCCGATTTTGTCATCTACACGCCCGGGAGCACGGCCGGCCTGCCCGTGTCGATCCTCGAGTCATTCGCCGTCCCGGACCCGCAGATCCTCGACGACGCGGAGTTGCTGCGCGAGCGTATCGGCACCACGGTCACCGGGCTGCTCGGCTTGCTCGGCATTGCGGCCGATCCGATCCGGAGTCGCGAACACATTCTCTTGTCCACTATCATCGACGTGGCCTGGAAACAGGGGCTGGATCTGGATCTGGCGGCGCTGATCCACGGGATTCAATCGCCGCCGATGTCGAAGGTCGGCGTCATGGACCTCGAATCCTTCTACCCCTCGAAGGAGCGGTTCGACTTGGCCATGCGATTGAACAACCTGCTGGCCGCTCCGGGATTCGCCTCCTGGTTGGAAGGCGCCCCGCTGGATATTCAATCGCTGCTCTATACCCCGGCCGGCAAGCCGCGGATGGCGATTTTCTCCATCGCCCACCTGAGCGACGCCGAGCGCATGTTTTTTGTCTCCCTCCTCTTGAATCAGTTTCTTGGATGGGTGCGGGCCCAATCGGGGACGACGACCCTGCGCGCGCTTCTCTACATGGACGAGATCTTCGGGTATTTCCCGCCGGTGGCCAACCCTCCTTCGAAGGGGCCGTTGCTCACGCTCCTAAAACAGGCGCGGGCATACGGCGTGGGCGTCGTGCTGGCCACGCAGAATCCCGTCGACCTCGACTACAAGGGGCTGTCCAATACGGGGACCTGGTTCATCGGACGGCTTCAAACGGAACGTGACAAGGCGCGAGTCCTCGAAGGGCTGGAGGGGGCTTCGTCCGGTTCCGGGCAGCGGTTCGATCGGCAGGCAATGGAACGGACGCTGGCGGGGCTGGGGAACCGGGTGTTCCTGATGAACAACGTCCATGAGGACGAGCCGGTCGTCTTCGAAACCCGTTGGGTCATGTCGTATCTGCGAGGCCCGTTGACCCGCGCGCAGATCAAGGCCCTGATGGATCCGATCCGGAGTCATGCGTCCATCGTCACGCGTCACGCGGGCGGAGACACTCAATCCGTCTCTGCACGCATGACGAATCACGGATCAGGAATGACGGCGATTCGGCCGGTGCTTCCGCCGGGCGTGCCGCAAGCCTTCGTCCCGCTTCGCGGCGCGGTCTCGGCCCCGTTGGTCTACCAACCGGCGCTGCTCGGCATCGCCCACATCCGATTTGCGGACAAAAAGCAGGGGGTCGAGGTTACGGAGGACGTGGCCCATCTGATCTCCTTGGCCAAGAATGTCACGGCGATCGACTGGGACCGATCCTCAGCGGCGCCCCTCGCGTTCACGGCCCTGGATCGCGAGCCTGAGGCGGGTGCGCGGTTTGCCGAGGCGACCAGCGTCGCGGGGATGGAGAGGAACTACGACAACTGGCGAAAAGGGTATGCCAACTGGTTGTTTCGGACCGCCGCGTTGGAACTCTTGCGCAGTCCGAGCCTGGGCGAGGTGTCCAAGCCGGGGGAGTCGGAGCGTGACTTTCGCGTGCGCCTTCGGCAGATCGCCCACGAACGTCGGGACGAGCTGGCGGAGAAGCTGCGGCAGAAGTATGCCCCCAAGATCGCGGCGCTCCAGGATCGAATCCGACGAGCCGAACAGGCCGTCGAGCGAGAGAAGGCGCAGGCTCGGCAGAGCGGCGTTCAGGCCGCCCTTTCCGTGGGGGCCACCATTCTCGGGGCGTTCATGGGGCGCAAAACCATTTCGACGACGAACATCGGTAAGGCCGCGACCGCACTGGGCAGGGCCGGGCGCACCATCAAGGACGCCAAGGACATCGGGATGGCCCAAGAGAACGTCGCGGCGCTTCAAGAGCAGCTCGCTGATCTCGAAGCGCAGTTCAAGCGGGAGACCGACGCGGCGGGTGCGGTCGATCCGGCGACGGAACCGCTCGATACCGTCGCGCTCCGGCCCACCAAGACCAACATCACGATCAAGACGGTCACCCTCGCCTGGCTCCCTTACCGACAAGAGGCCGACGGCACCCTCACGCCGGTCTGGTCATAGCCCTGAACGTGCGGACCAGTTGCAGCCGCGCGCCGCCCGTCCCCGGCAAGGCCGTGCGCCGGAAGCCGAATCGCTCGTAGAATCTGACCCACTCCGCCCGCTGGTGATGGCGACCAGAGGCCGGCGCATCGTCAGGCCCGAGATCCGCCGTCACATGAACTGCACCGACGAGCCCCGCATCGGCGGCCTGTCGGATGTCGGCCAGTGCCCGCTCGAACAGTTGCGAGCCGATCCCCATATTTCGATACCCCGGTTCGACCCAGCCGTGGATGTGCCACAGGCTCTCCGATTCGTCGGAGACGGCCACCACTCCGATCAGTTCTCCCTCCGGAAATGGGAGGAAAGGGATCGGGGCGGCGCCGGGGAGCCATGCCAGCCAGACCGCGGGATCGGTGCCGCCGGAGGGGAGGGGCAGCGCGGCAGGTCGGCGTAAGGCGGCTTCGAACTGAATCGGCAGCGAGGGGTCGGGTTTCCACTCACGGTCAAGACGGAGGCGCAAGGCGGCCACGGCCGCATCGCCGACCTGCCGTCGCCGCACGACGAGCCCCTCCCCGGCCGGCAAGTGTAGATGCCGTTCGGCAAACTCCAGAAAACGCCGGCTGAAGGATCCGCAGAGGATCGGCCACCATCGACGAAAGCTCGAAGCCCCGGCCCATCGCCGGAAGAGGTTCATCCAGCCCCGATTGAGTGGATGGGCGTAATGATCGCCGAGCCGCACTCCCAGGAACACGTTTTCCATCAAGCGGATTTGGGAGCGGCAGACGTGGAGCGTCGACCGGACGTCGAGACGGTCCAGGGATTTGGGATCCGCGCCGAAGACCGAGAGGAGCTCCGGATAGGTTTCGAGATCGTAGCGCGCCAACCCGGGATCCGTCCGGAGCTGCCGCTCCAGCTCGAGAAAGGTTTGGGTTTCGCCGAGAAACGATTCCTCTAGGCCCGGCGGTACGGGGATCCAGTGTTTCTCCAGCCGGTCGACGACCTGCGAGAGGCCGTCGTTGCCGTCGGCCGCCGGGGCGTGCCGTCTGCCTTCCCGAAACACTTCCCAGGCGATGTGCTCGCCCAGACGACGATAGGACTCGAATTGAGATTCATCGAAGAATTGGTCGGAGGTCGGTTCATGCGGGAACAATTCGTGACGCGCGGCATAGTCCTGCAGGTCGGGGGGTTCATCCCCGGTCAGCGAGGGTTTGAGGTAGAGCAACGTGCCGGTGGGTGCGCCCTCGTCGACCTTGTCGTACCGGATCGTCCCGATGGCGTGGTGCCACCGGGCCCGGCGAGTCGCTCCTTGTGGCCGGAGCATGTCGAGGTCGATCTCGATGTCCACCCCTTGGTCGATCCGGATTTTGCGGATGGCGTTCCCCAAGTCTTCGAACGCACACGTCGGGTCGCAGCCCGCGTCGACTACCACGATGTGATGGCATCGCCGCAGGACCATCTCGTACAACCCAAGATTCTCGAAGTGGCCGCCGTCCGAGAGATACACATACCGCCGCCGCGCGTTGGTGAAGCCGAACAACTCCGCAATCAGCGGGCCGACCGAAAAGGCCGGGCAAGCGCGCCGGTAGGTGGGCCAGAGATTGAGCGCACGGCCGAGGGCCCCCAGGAAGGGGCGGCCTCCGGCCTCGCCTGGGTTGCCCATCCACCATCCGAGCCGGACGTTGAAGAGAGCCAGAAGGAACGTCACGGCGGGCGAGGAATGGTAGCCCATGTTCGGACTGGCGGCCGCGCCCGACGTGGCAATGGCGGTCCCCAGGCTGATCGCCCGGTTGACGGCCCCGTTGTACCCAAACTCGTGCGAACGACGATACCCGACGTCCTGCCAGCTTCCGCAGTGCAGCGGCGAGACCGTGAACGATTGGGCCTTGCGCTGTTGCCAGGCCAGCTTGTCCGACCGCACCAGATTCAGCGCGATGTTGACGACATGGAAGGGCTTCTGCACGGGAGCGGACGCATCGTAAAGCCCCGTGTTGAAGTCGTAGTTGGCCAATTCAGCCATGTAGACGTTGTCCAGCGGGTCGAATCCCGTCAGGGGATTGGGCGTTCGCCGGTCCTCAGGGGTGAGGCCGCGGGAGGCGCCCAGGTAGGCACGAATCAGCCGGTTCCGATAGAACCCATGGAGAGAAAACTTGTTGACGTTGATGGACCAGCCCATGCCGGTGCCGGTCGCGATCAGGGCCAGCCACAGGAGCAGGAGATGTTTGGGCTCGGCGTTGTGCAGGGCCAGCGAATGGATCCAGGGTTGGTACGGATCCGGCTCGGGCATCAGGCGTCCGGTGTCGGTCCACCGAATGCCCTCCTCACCGGCCAGGACCCATGACCAGGCCGTGACGAGCGCGCTCGTCCCCAGCGCGAACAGGACGATCAGGATCACGATGAACAACGGAGTGGCGAACCTCACGGCATATTCCACGACCCATGAGGTCCGGTCCCGGCGTTCGGACTCGGTGAGCAGCGTCTTGGCGCTGAACCCCCCCATCAGGGACAGGACTCCCGCGACGCCGCCGACGGAGGCGGAGGTCCAAAGGCCGGCCTTGGCCAGCAGGCCGGGCCCAAAGATGATCAAGGCGCCGAGTGTGCCCGCGATGGTGCCAGCGTTGAGCACCCAGGCGCCGGTGCGTCCCCAAAATTCGTGCTCCTGATCGCCGGTAAACCGGGCGGTCAGACCGATGAACACCGTGGCGACGAGCAAGAACAGGCCGAGAAATCCGGGAACGGCGAAGGCCGCGTACCACTCGGCGAAATCGCGAACCAGCAGATGGCACGAGTCCGACGGGAGGGCATCGGGCGGGCAGACCCCCGAAGGCGTGGCGGCCAAGACGGCCCAGAGCGCAAAGCCGCCTGCGGCGCCGGACAGTAGGATGCAGACCGATTCTTTGACCCAGCCCCGTACCAGTCCCGGGAGCAATGGGCGGCATGCGGCGTCCCGACAGGCGTGGAGCAGGACGATCAGCATGGCCGCCGCCCACCCGAGCGCGTGCGCCGCCGCTCCTACGACCATGAACGTGGCGTAAGGGCTCCACCCGGGAACCGTGACCTCGGACAGAGACCCGGGAGCGTTACGGTGCCAGGCCCACGCCGTGGTCAGACCATAGGCCGTGATGACGAGCGGGAGCAGGCACAAGAGCAGAAACCAGCCTTGTCGCTGAAGGTCCCAACGGCCGATGGTGGGTGGCTCGTCCGTCACGGCGGGGGGACGGCGACGCAGCAATCTGCTGAACTGTGGCCGGTAGAGATGCAGGTAGATCAGCGCGGGGATGCTGAAGGCGAGGCCGGCCCACATCATCTCGGCCGCCAGGTGCGCGCCTTCAACATGCGTGAGCAGGGCAATTTGCATGCGGGGGATCATCAAGCCGGCGATGAGCAGGGGAATCAGCACCGACCAGTTGAGCAATAGGTTGCGCAGCGCGGTGCCGATCATGGTCCAGGAGTCGGCCGAAAAGAGGCCCAATGTGGGGGTCAGGTAGTTACTGTGCTCGCGCAACCAGTCCACTGGAGGCGGCTCGATGTCCAGCCGCCTCCCGGAAGGTGTGCCGCTGCGCGCGATCGCCGCCTGAGGGGCCTCGGACTCGGGCATCCGCGCCTTTCGCGAGCGGTGCAGCCACGCCGTCAGCCAGGCGCCGATGTACCCGCCCCCCGAGACGGTGGACAGGTAATCGAACTTGTCGAGCAGCTTGAGCTTGGCGAGGGCCTGGATGACGCCTAAATTGACGGTCGCGCTCCGGATTCCTCCTCCGGAGAAGCACAACGCGGTGGGCTTGACGGGCAGCCTGTGAATGGCCCCGTACAGGGCCCGCCGCGCGAGCCGCTCCTCTACTTCCGCCGCGAGGGGGGGCGAGTCGGCGGAAGGACTACCCGGACGGAGGCGGGCGAGCGCCTCCGACACCCGCGCCGAGAATGGACGGTCCGGTGTCGAGAACAGTTGCTCGCCCTCTTCCAACAAGACGCGGGAAAGCGGAAGCGGAGGGGGCTGGGATCGGGTATCAGGCATGGCAAGCTGATCGTGTGTTAGCCAGTCGGCTTCGCGTCCGTTCGTGGCGACATCCAGTGACCCGTGGCACGGAAGATGCGGTCCGCCGTCCTCGGCTTGGCGTCACATCTTATAGCCGAGCGACAGGACCACTTCATAGCCTCCGGCCTTGCTTGTGGTACTGGCGCCCCACAGGGCGCTGTCGTAGGTCACCGTATTGCTCGCCGTGTAATTGACCAGCCCGTCGACATACCACCGGGGGGTCACTTTGTAGAGGAGCCCGCCCACGAAATGGTGCTCGGTAATGTTGGCGGTGGTCGGATCGAGGGACGTCTTCCTGGTCGGATCGTTGCCGAAATTGTATCCCCCGTGCACGGTGACGGTCTCGGTGACGTCGTAGGCGGCGGCGATCGCTGTCACGAACTGGTCGCGCCAGTTGAAGGGCAACTCGAAACGGCTGGCGGGGACCGCCGGGTTGTTGCCGTTCGTAAGATCGATCACGACGTTGTTGAGAGAGCCCGACCAGTTGATCCACTGAAACTTGAAGGCGAGCAACAGGCGATCGGTCGGACGGACCGACAGGCCCAGGGCCAGGTCGTCGGCCCACTTGAGCCCCGTTCCCTTGAAGTCGTAGGCCGCGACGCCCTGGCCGATGAGTCCCAGGTTCTGCGTGGCGCGCCCGTGGCGTAGCGGCAGGCTCGTAGCCATCGTGTAGGTAAGGCCGACCGTGACCCGGTCGTTGACCCGATACATGAGCCCGAATTTGGGGGTGAGCCCCAGCGCATAGGGGCAGTTGCCGGTCGGCGGCGCGAGGCCATTGTGCCGGTCGCAGGAGCCGGACGTCTGGAAGCCCAGCGGGGTGCCGGGGGCTCCGGGGGAATTCGGGGTAATCGCCAGCGAAATGTCGGCATACGAGAGCGCGAGAGTGGCCCCGAGTGAGAGGTCTTTCGTGACCTGGTAGGCGATCGAGGGCGTCAATTTATAGTGCCGTATCTGGCTGCCGATCCGGTCGGTCGTTCCGAAGGGCCCTCGGATATCGCGATAGTCCGTCGCGGTGCCCCCGATGGTGAAGAACCCGATGCCGAGGGTGATCGGTGTGTTGGGGAGGTGGTGGAGGTATCCCGCGTTGGGAATGTACAGCGGATGTCCCTGACCCTCGCGGTCATTGACGGCGTTCTGAAACCGGAGGCGTGTTTGGAGCAGGCCGAAGGAGGCGCCTGCGGCCCACGAGTCGCCGACGTAGGCCATGCCGGCGGGGTTGGTATTGATGGTGGTGAAATCGAGCGCAATGGCCGTGTCCGCCCCGGCCAGACCGGAGGAGAGTCCGCCGGACCCGATCAGATTGAGGCCGTTGACCGACCAGCCGACGTCCGGATCGGACAAGGCTGCAACCAGCAGGCTCACCAGAATGCCGGCCTTGCGCCACCCGACACCCCCTCCGAGTCTCCACTCCTGTGACCCTGTGCCCATGCTCCTCCTCTTCTCCCTCGAGGCCCCCTCCCGGTCGCAATGCCTCGCAGCCGCGGCGCCCCCCTTATCCCTTGGATGGCGTCTGGTGACCCATGAGCAACTCTCGAATCTTCCGGCCCAGTTCCTCCGCCGTGAACGGTTTGGTGAGCAGGGGCGTGATCGGCCGGTTTCCCGTTCGGCTGGCCAGCCGTTCTTCCTGGTGTCCCGACACGTACAACACCCGGAGCTGGGGCCGGCTGGTCTCCAGCAGGCGCGCAAGCTCGACTCCGCTGATGCCGGGCATCACGACGTCGGTGACCAAGAGGTCGATCGAATCGTGGGTCTGGACGGCCACTTCCAGGGCTTCCTGTCCGTTCTTGGCGACGAGGGTGTGATATCCCAGGTCCGTCAACACCTGGGTGGAAAATTCCCGGACTGCGGCATTGTCCTCGACGACCAAGATGGTCCCCGTGCCGATGTCCGTTCCTGAAACGGCCTCCACGGGCTGAATGGGCTCGCCCACGGCCTCGGGGAACAGGATGTGGAACGTGGTGCCGGCGCCCGGGTGACTCGTCACGGAGATCTTGCCGCCCGCTTGCGCCACGATCCCCTCGACCACCGCGAGGCCCAGGCCGGACCCTTTGCCGACTTCTTTGGTGGTGAAGAACGGTTCGAACACGTGATCGAGGATCTCCGGCGCCATGCCGGCTCCGGTGTCGGTGACCGACAGGCGCACGTAGCGTCCGGGCAACATTTCGCCCTGTTCCGCCTCGACGTGGAGGGGGCCGGTGGCCACCGTGAGGCATCCCCCCTCCGGCATGGCATCCCGCGCGTTGGCTGCCAAATTGAGAATCACCTGTTGAAGTTGCGTGGGATCCAAGCGAACGGGGCCGAGCGGATCGGTCAAATCGAAAAGAACTTCGACGTCCTCGCCCAGCGTTCGCCGCAGTAATTCCTCGCTTTCCTCGAGTTCCCGATTGAGGTCGAGAATGCGTGGGGTGACCGGCTGTTTGCGTCCGAACGCCAGCAATTGCCGCACCAAGTTGGCCCCGTGAAGCGCCGATCGGCGGATATCGCTGAGGCGTCGTGCCTCCGGGGATCCGGCGGGGGCTTTGGCGAGCAAGACTTCCGTATACCCGAGGATCGGCGTCAGGAGATTGTTGAAATCGTGGGCCACCCCGGCGGCCAGCCGACCGACGGCCTCCAACTTTTGCGCCTGAAGGAGGCGTTCCTCGAGTTCCTTCCGCTCCGTGATGTCCCGCAGGGACCCCGACATGTGGACGGGCTTGCCCAGCGGGTCCCAGATGGCTTGTCCGCGCGCCGCAAACCAGCGGGTCTCTCCGCTTTTCGTGACCATTCGGAACTCCACGTCGAACGGTGTTCGGATCTCCAGGTGGTGCCGCATCGTCGTGAGGAGATCGTGCCAGTCTTCCGGGTGAACGCGGGAGGCCCAGGCCCCCATGACGTTGGCGAATTCCTGATCGGTGAAGCCCAAGAGCGCTTTGAACCGCGGTGAATAGTAGACGGGGTTGTTCGGATTGAACCAATCGGCGGAGGTCCATTTGGCATCCCAGAGTCCCTCTTGCGCCCCTTGAACCGCCCGATTGAATCGTTCGATGCTTTCCTGGAGGGCCAGCGCCATGCGCTGGCGTTCCTCGATCTCGCCGCGCAGCGCGAGGTTGGCCCGCGCCAGTTCTTCGGTCCGCTCCCGGACCCGCGCCTCGAGTTCATCGTGCGCCTGCCGGAGGGCCGCCTCCGCCTGGCGGCGCTGGGCCACCTGGCGGGTCAGATCGGCGATCAACACGTGGTTGTCGTAGCGCAGCTCGAGCGACGCCGCGATCGTGCGGGAAAGACGAATGGCGATCGCGGACGCGAGCGCGGCGAAGAGGCATCCCATCGCCGCCATGGCCACGGAGACGGTGGTGCCCCGCTGAAAGCAGGTCACGATCATCGGGGTGAGGGCGGGCAGCGCGAAGGCGAAAAACGCTTCCCGGCGTGCCGACAGGGCCATCACCGCTCCTGCGGTCATCCCGGCCAACACGAACACCACGAACATCTGATGGAGCGGCTCCCCGGCCGGCGCGAGCCAGATCCCCGCCGCGCCCCATCCCATTCCGGACAGTACCACACCGGTGAGGAACAGCCGTTCCCACGGCCGGGTTTCGCGCGCGGCTGCCGGTGTGTGATGGTAGCGATAGGTCCACCTGAGCCGCAGGAGGTTGACCAGCAGGATGTACCCGACCCACAAGCCGATGGTGGCAGGCGGCACTACGCTGTGCTGCGCCACGGCCAAGATCACGGCATTGACCGCCGACAGCACCGCGGCAAACGGGACGTGAGAATAGAGGAGGTCGACTTGTTCCGTGCGAAGCGCGCGGGTGCGGAGGTCGGCCCGCGTCGGGCCCGTCGGGTTCTGGGAGTCACCGGCGGGTGGGGACTCGGCGGAGACGGACGAAGCGTTCACCGGTTCCTCCTTGCGGCGGCCTGCACGAGTCGGGCGTCGGCCCTCTCGTGTCGGCCCGACCAGCCGCGATGAGCAGACGGGTTCCGAGATGGACTGTTGGGCGATCCGGTGTGAACGGCGACCATAGTGTGACGCGGCCGACTCGCTCGACAGGAGAACCGATTCGGACCCGGCCCCACGCGGGCAGAGGGGGCCGGACCGTTAGGAATGCTTGCGGTCCCGCTGCATCAGCTTGTCCGTCCAGGCGAGCAGGATGGCCGACCCGAGGAAGGTCAGGTGAATGAGGATCTGCCACTGGATGTGCTCGGGCGACACATTGCTCACGTTCACGAACGCTTTCAGCAGGTGAATGCTGGAGATCCCGATCAGAGAGGCCGCGAGTTTGACCTTGATGGTACCGGGGTCGACGTGGCTCAGCCAGTCGGGTCGGTCCGGGTGGCCGTCCAGATCCAGCTTGCTGACGAAGGTGGCGTAGCCCCCGATGACCACCATCGTCAGGAGGTTGGCCACCATCGTGATGTCGATGAGCGAAAGCACCCCGAGCATGAATACGGTTTCCGTCAGCTCGTGGATGCCATGGACCATCTCCCACAGCTCGATCAGAAACTTGTAGGCGTACAGCAACTCGGCCACGATCAGGCCTCCGTACAAGGGGGCTTGAATCCACCGGCTTGCGAATACGACCTGCTCGAAGGCCTGCTCGAGGCGGTCTCCGACGGAGGGTGGCGCCCCTGAGGCTATCACCGGCGCGGAATCATGATGGACCTGGGCCATGCGAAGTTCTCACCGACGACGGTCGGACCGACACCGGTCCACTCGATGCTGGGAATGCGCGGAGGATGGGACGTATGCTCGCAAGGTCGAGGAAAAGACCGATAGCGATCGGATACTAGCCAAAACTACAGGGTCTGTCAACGGGGAAGTGAGCGCGACCTGCGGTGCCGGGAAAGAAGGCGCGGGCGGGGATTCCGCCCGCGCGCGAGTTACGGGCCGGCGCCCAGCCTGGAGGGCGAGGATTTCGGCGGCGACGTTTTCGGGGGCATGGCGCCGGTGGACTGTTGCACGTACAGGGCCGCGGCCTGGGAGCGGCGCGTGACTCCGAGCTTGTCGAAGATGTTCGCCAGGTAATTCTTGACGGTTTTTTCGCTCAGGTTCATCGCGGCCGCAATCTCTTTGTTCGTCTTCCCTTCCGCCAGTTTCGGAAGGATGCGCTCCTCCTGCGGCGACAACCGCGAGAGGGTGGAGGGGGGGCGCCGGCCCGAAAGCGATTGCAGCCACAGGAGCGTGGTTTTCGTGATCGTGGGGTCGAGCAACGCTTGGCCCGCGGCCACGGCCTTGATGGTGGCGACCAGCGAGTCGGTCCGAATGTCCTTCAGGACATAGCCTTGAGCGCCGGAGAGCACCGCGGTCCGCACGGTCTGCTCGTCGGCGTAACTCGTCAGAAACAGCACTTTGGTGCGGGTGCAGGTGGACAGGATCTCGCGGCACGCCTCGATCCCGCTGCCGTCCGGGAGCCGAATGTCCAGGAGCACGACGTCGGGAGATAGGCGCTGCGCTTCGCGAATGGCGCCTGCGGCGGTCTGCGCCTCTCCCACCAGCCGAATGTCGGGCACCAATCGGAGCACGCTGCGGATCCCGGCGATCACCAGTTCATGATCGTCCACGAACAACACCGTGATGGGAGTGGTCTTGGCATTAGTCATGATGATCCTCCGCGGAGAATCTGACGACGATGCGGGTCCCCGAATCCGGCTTCGACACGATGCCCAGTGTGCCGCCGATCTTCGTCGCCCGCGAGCGCATGTTGCGAAGGCCGTACCCGCGCTTCATCGCCGCGTCGGGATCGAACCCGTGGCCGTTGTCGCGGATGGCCAGTTGGACCCGCTCCCCCAGCGGACGCAGCGTCACCTGGACGCGGGACGCGCGGCCGTGGCGAACGGAATTGCTGACCGCCTCGCGGACGATATGGATGAGGTGCACGCACTGGGGCCGGGCCAGCCGTCGAATCGCGTCCGCCGACACGGTGATATTGCACCGGGTCCGGCCTGGTTTGCAGAAGGCGGCGGTGACCGTCTGGAGGGCCTGGGTGAAGCGGGCGACGTCCAGCAGGTCGAACGACAGGCCGGTAATGAAGCTGCGAACCTCCTGGATGGTCCGATTGAGCTGCGAGATGGCGCGGGTCAACTCCTGCTTGGCCCGGCGGGGAGACGTGTCGACCAAGCGTCCGGTGGCGTCCAGACTCAGGCCGACCGCATACAACGACTGTAAAATGCCGTCGTGCAGATCCTGGCTGACCTGCTCGCGCTCCTGCAACGCCTGCCGCAGCTCGCATTCGCGATGCTCGAGCGCCTGCTCGGCGAGCTTGCGGGCGGTGATGTCCTGGACCACCGCCACGCCCATCCGCTCGGGGACACCGGGCAGGATCAACGGGCTGACGGCCACGCTCACCCAAATCAACGAGCGGTTCTTTCGGATGAAACGCTTTTCGAGGGTATAGCCGGATACCTGCCCGTTCATGAATTGATCGGTCAAGGTCAGGTTGGTGAACAAGTCGTCCGGGTGGGTGTAGTCGGTGTATGCGGTCCCGATGATCTCATGCTCTTCGAACCCGACCAGCGCCTGGAAGGCTGGATTGATTTTGCGGATCGTCCGATCCTGTCCGATGATGCACATGCCGACCGGCGAGTCCTCGAAGAGCCGCCGAAACCGATCCTCGCTTTGCCGCAGGGCCTGCTCGGCGGCCCGCCGGTCCAACTCGTCGCTGACCCATCGGGCCATCAGAGCCAGGAAATCGGTCTGCGACTCGCTGAAGCGGGTCGGATACGGATGGGGGCCGAGAAAACAGATGGTGCCGTAGGTCCCCTGTTTCCCGGCCAGCTTGGCTCCGAGGTAACACTCCATCCCGATCTCCGTATAGGCCGGGTGGGCACTCCATTCCGAGCGTCCGGCATGCTGAATGCAAAGCGGGCCGTCAACCCTGAGCGCCGCCCCGCAAAAGGTGCGGGAGAGCAGGCGGCGGGTCCCGGGCTTGAGCGGACCCTCGGGGGGCCAGACATGACTGATCTCAAGATGGTCGCCGACGACACGGGTGAGGAGGCCGAGCGGCAGGCCGAAGCGGCGACAGCCCAACTCGAGCACCGATTGAATCCGCTGGTCGAACGGCGCCCCCGGTGCCGAGGTGGCTTGCTGGAGTGACCGCACGGCCTGCTCGCTTTCCCGCAGGAGCCGCTCCGAACGTATCTGGGACGTGATATCCTGGCAAACGATCAACGCCAGCCAGGCCCCGTTCGGTTCCTGAATGCTGCGCACGGTCTCCTGGACCCACAACACGTCGCCGGATTTCCGGCATTTCCGAAACTGCCATTGATGTGATCGGGTGGGGTCGTCGAACGCTTCCGTCAGCGCCCGTGAGGCGGATTCCCGATCCTCGGGGTGGAAGACCGCTTCGACGGGGCGGCCGATGAGTTCGTCCGTCCGATAGCCCAACTGCTCGGCGCCGAAGCGATTCGCGGACATCACCGTCCCGGACCGATCGACGATAAAGTACATCGAGGGGCTGTCCTCGTAAAAGGCGCGAAATCGCTCCTCGTTCACCCGAAGGGCATGATTGACCTCCTGGAGCTCGCGGGTACGCGCGAGCACGCGCTCTTCGAGACGCGCGTTTTCCTCGCGCAGTCGCTCTTGTGCCTCGCGGAGGGGCGTGACATCCCGCGCGGTGACGACCACGCCGCTCACTCCGGCGGACGAGGTTCGAAGCGGCGAATAGGTCACGCGCATGAAACGCCGGCCGGCGACGCGGAATTCGAACCATGCTTCGTAGCTGACGGGCTCTCCGCCGAGGCAGCGGTCGAGGTTCGGCCTCACGATCTGCTCGAAGATCTCGCGTCCGAGGAGGTCAGCCACGTGGAGGCCGATGATCTGGTGCGCCGGCAAGCCGTGTTGCGCCACGTAGGCGGGGTTGACATGGCGATAGCGATAATCGGGACCCACGATGGAGATATGATCGGGGGAGCTCTCGATCACCTGCCGGTACAGCCTCAGCGCGTCCTCCGCCTGCGCGAGGTACGCCATTTCGTCGACGAGGAGACGGGCATCATCCTGGAGGGTGGCGGCGGGATCCGAACGCGATTCCATAGGCGTCCCCATCATTGGCGGTTCCCTGCCCTAGTCGCCGGCCGGCCCCGGCTCGGCCTCGTTCGGCGAGGCGCGGGGCCACTATAGCGCGAATACCGGCGTCTGGGTAGACCTGGGTATGGGCTTGCCAGGGGTGGGGGGAGTCATCCGGCGGGCTGGCCGGCGGCCAGCGGGTCACCACGAGCGGCCGCATGGCCAGACGTAAGTCCGCCGCGACGTCCATGGCTTTGTGGAATTCACGATGTTTATCGAAGCGATAGTCCGCACCGGCGGGCGCCCAGGTCCCCTGAGGGTCGGAGGAGAGGGGGGTAGATGAGACCAGAATGGTCGAGGCGGGAGACCATTGCTTGAGGGCGAGAATGGCCGTCGCTTCGTTCCACTCCGGGAGCTTCGGGTCGAGGATGATCAGGTGAGGCTGCGTGTGCCGAGCTGCGTGAATGGCTTCCCCGAGGAGTCCGGTTTCGCCCACGATGGTGACTCCGACGCTGGCGTGGAGGGCCAGCCGCCATCGCCGGCGCGAATCCTCGTCCGGGTCGAGGAGGAGAACCGTGAGCGGGTCCCGTGGCTGATCCATTTGCGCCGGCTGGTGGCTGCTCTTCATCAGACCTCGCAACGGGTGTCCACCGAATCGCTATCCGGGAGGAGCTCCCCTGATCCGCAACTCGTCTCGAACATGCTCCACGAGCTGGCTTGGATTGAAGGGCTTCGCGACGATCCGATGGGCGAGGCCTCCGGCCTCCTCCGAGTCGAACCCCGCCGGCAGCGTCGTGGGATCTCCGGTGAGCAGGATGATCCGCGTGTCGGCGTCGGGGAACTCTTCGCGGAACGCCTGGAGGGTGGTGACGCCGTCCCACTCGGGCATGTGCGCATCGACGATCATGAGATCGATGGGCCTGTGTCGGTACACCTCCAGGGCCGCCCGGCCTCCGGGTGCTTCGTAGATGGCGTATCCCACGTCCTGGAGCACGTGGCGCAGCACGCTGCGCACCGGCCGGGAGTCATCGATGACGAGGATCGAGGGGGCCGGGGCATTCATGAGGAGGTCGTTCGTCCCGTGATCACAAAAGTAATAAGTAGGTGTTAGTCATGAGAATAAGCCCACCCCATTCTACCTGAGGACGAGGACGCGTGCGCAGAGCCGGTGGTCGGGCCGGAGCAGATATTCCGGTCCTAACCCGATAGGGACGTCTGTCGAACCAGGAGGGAGCCGGCTTCGCGTCGGGCGCGGACCCGCGAGGCCGATACCCGGAGCGCGCTCGCGTCGTCGCTCGGGCGTCGATGCCCGAGAGGGGGGGCGGAGTCCTCGCCGCCGGGGCGGCGGTCAGGGCTTCGAGGGAAGGCAGGGCTCGGCCGCGTTAGCCGCCCCCGAGCGCCTTGCGAAGCTCGGCGACGGTTCGATCGGAAACGCCGGCGGCCCGGAGTTCTTCGTCGCTGGCCGCTTCGATGGCGGCCAGCGTGCCGAAGGTGCGAAGGAGGTTCGCGCGGGTGACGGCTCCCACGCCGGCCACTTCGTCCAGCCGCGACGCGAGGAGCGCCTTGCCGCGGAGCGTTCGGTGGTATTTCAGGGCGAAGCGGTGGGCCTCGTCGCGAATGCGCTGGAGGAGATGCGTCGCGGGAGACGTGGGATGGAGCAGGATCGGATTCTTGCGCCCGGGCAGAAAGATCCGCTCCTCCTTGTCGCCGCGGGGCTTGGCCAGGCCGATGATGGGAAGGGCGGCTCGCCCGACCGTTCGCAGCCCTTCCATCGCCGCCGCGAGTTGCCCGAGGCCGCCGTCGATGAGGACCAAGTCGGGGAGTGGAAGGTCGGCGGTGTCCCCGTAGCGACGCATGACGACTTCCTGAATACTCGCGAAATCGTTGGCGCCCTCCACGGTCTTGATGCGGAACTTGCGGTACTCCGACTTCTTCATGGCCCCGCCGTCCCAGACCACCATCGAGCCGACCGACTGGTGGCCGAGGATATTGGAGATGTCGAAGCCCTCGATCCGGGCGGGGGCTCCGCCCAGCTTCAGCAGGCGTTTCAACTCCGCGGTCGCCAGCCGGTCGGTTTCCTCGTCGTGGAGATGGCCGGCGAGCGCGGCATGCGCATTCTCCTCAGCCAGTTTGATCAGTTGGTGCTTGGTGCCGCGCTCCGGGGCGAGGACGCGCACACCCTCCCCGCGTTTCTCGGACAGCCAGGTTTCCAGGAGCGCGGCGTCGGGAATCGGGCACGGTACCAGCACTTCCTTGGCCGGTTGTCCCTCCCGGTTGTAGAACTGCTCGACCGTGGAGAGGACGAGATCCTCGTCGGAGGTTTCCGCTCCGTTCGGCCAGTAGAAGTCCCTTCGGCCGATCAACAACCCGCCGCGGACGAACAGGAGCTGCACATCCACGGCGTGCCCTTGTCGGGCCAGCCCGATCACGTCCTGGTCAACCGCCGCGGTTTGGGTGATGCGCTGTTTCTCCAACGTGCGCTGAATGCTGAACAGGCGGTCCCGCAGGCGGGCCGCTTCCTCGAACGCCTCCCGGTCCGCCGCCGCCTCCATCTGGGCCCGCAGTTCGTCGAGCAACTCGCGGTCGCGTCCCTCGAGGAACTGGCGGACTTGCTCGACGATGCGATGGTAGTCCTCTCGGGATTGATTACCGATGCAGGGGGCCATGCATCGTTTGATCTCGAACTCGATGCAGGCGCGCTCCGCCGTGCCGTCGATGTCGATGGTGCAGGTGGCCAGCGGAAAGGCCCGCTTGATGATCTTGAGGGTTTCGCGCAAGGCCCTGGCCGGCGTGTAGGGGCCGTAGTACAGCGCCCCGTCTTTCTGCACGCGGCGGACGATCGAAAAGCGCGGGAAGTCCTCTTTCACGGGCAGTCGCAGGTAGGGGTACTGTTTGTCGTCGCGCAAGACGACGTTGAAGCGGGGACGGTGCCGCTTGATGAGGTTGCTTTCGAGGATCAGCGCTTCCAGCTCGGAGCGGGTGACGATCGTTTCGAGGTCGGCCACCCGGCCCGCGAGGAGGGCGGTTTTCGGCGACTGGTCCCCGCTCCGTTGGAAGTAGGATCGCACGCGATGGGCCAGCACCGCGGCCTTGCCGATATAGAGGATCTCCCCCTTGGCGTTCTTGAACAGGTAGACGCCCGGCCGGTCCGGAAGATGATCGAGCGTGGATTGGAGCGTGGAGGTCATTGGTCACAAGTCATCAGTCATTGGTAAGAAGATGGTCATCGGTGACTGGTTCACTCGATTGCAGAACCAACACTATTGTATCGCTAGATGAGGGAAGGAGGCTATTCGCAGAGTGAAGACGATTCAGTGGGTCCAACGCCTTTATATAGGCATTGAGCGTTCGTAGGAAAAGTCTGAGTTCCTTGTCCAACTGTTCGTGCCGCGTGCTGGGGGTGGACCCTTCATCGAAGCAGGGTAATAGGTGGTCCATGAGTTCGCACGCGGAGCCTCGTGCTATACGACAGAACTGCACATTCTCCTTGTAATGGTATCGTCCGAAGCCTTCAGCAATATTCGAGGTCAGAGAAATCGCACCCGCTCTGATCTGAGCGGCGAGGGTGTATCGTTCATGAGAAGGCCAAGACTTGGCGATTACATAAAGCTGTTTTCGTAGCTCCCTGCCGAGCTTCCACACCTCGAGATCCTGAAACGATTTTGCGAAAGCCATCGCCGTTACCAATGACCAATGACCGCTGACTAATGACTCCTTGTTCGTAAACTGCGGACAAAGGAGGGGCTGAGGGTCCCTCGCGCGACCTCCGCGACCGGCCCTTTCATCGTGAGCGCGAAGTCCGGATCCACCCGGATGGCAAGGGTGCCGCCCGGCATCCGAACCGTGACCGGACTGCTCACGAGGCCAAGCCGAACGGCGGCGCTTGCGGCGGCGCAGGATGAGGAGCCGGAGGCCTGGGTTTCCCCCGCGCCGCGTTCCCAGATCAGGATGAAGATCTCGCGCGGGCCGGTCGGCACCCCCAACTGGACGTTGGTCCGATTGGGGAAGATGGCGTGATGTTCGAGCGCCGGACCGAACGCGAGCAACTCCTCCCTGGTCCACTGCTCCCCTCTCGACTTGAAAACCACGCAGTGGGGGTTGCCCACGCTGACCCCCGTGAAGATCAACGATCGCCCGGCGGCTTCGATCGGCTGCTGAACCAGCTCCTCGACCGGCATCGTGCAGGGCAAGGCGTCGGGGCGGAAGGTGGCCCGTCCCATCTCGACGGTCACGGCACCGGCGTCGCCGTGCCGGTCCAGGTGGAGGTCGCAGGTCACGAGGCCCCCCTTGGTGCCGACGGTAAACCTCATCTTCCGTGTTTTCTTGGTCGCGTGCAGATAGCGGGCGAAGATGCGCAACCCGTTGCCGGACTTTTCCGCTTCGCTCCCGTCCGGATTGAAGATGCGCAGGCCGAAGTCCGCCTGCTTGGACGGAACCAGGGCGAGAATGCCGTCGCTGCCGACCCCCCAATGGCGATCGCAGATCGCGCGGATCGCGTTCGGCGTGAGTTTGAAACTCAACTCGCGGGGATCCATCACCAGATAGTCGTTGCCCAATCCATGCCCGCGAAAAAACCCGTTCTTCATGTCGAGTCCTGTGAGTGGAGGTGCGTCGATCGTCAACCGTCAGTTGCCAATCGGGTGGCGGCGCCCACCCGTCAAAGGCTACGCGAAGGAAAAGGTACTTGGAGTCGTTCCAATCGTCAATGGGGCGGAGGCCGGTCGGACGCTTGACGTGCGACGATTCACGGAGCGTTATACGAGGACGGCGCCCGGCGGGCGTTCGATCAATTCGATCTCGTACCCGTCCGGCGCGTCGATAAAAATGAACCGGCTGCCGGACGAAGTGCGTGTGGGGCCGTCGGTGATGGCCACGCCCTTGGTGTCCAGGTCGGCGATGGTCCGGTCGAGATCATCGACTTCGAAGGCGAGATGCACGAGATCCTCTTGCACCTTCACCGCGCCGCTGGCGGGAAAACTGCACAGTTCAATCAACTCCTCGCTGTTGGGGACCTTGAGAAAGGCCAAATGAGAGCCGCGGGGCGACACCTTTCGCTCCAGCACCTCCAGGCCCAGCACCCCGGTATAAAACGCGATCGTCCGATCCATGTCGCTCACCCGCATTCGTGTGTGCAGGAGTTTTCTGACCCGCATCGTGGCCTCCCTGTGACGGCGTCCGGCGCCGATCGTGAAAAGTCAAGAATCGTCACGCGTCAACCGCCGCTCGTCAATCGATAGGATGGCGAGAGGGTTCGCCCCGTGCCTGTTCGGCCGACACATGACGAATGAGCTCTGTTACCGTGCCGCGCGCGCCGGGCCGACCGTTTTCCGCAGGAGGATCTCGCCCGCCCCCCGGACGAGAAAGTCCGGGATGACGCCGATCTCCTGGTACCCGTGCCGTTTGTAAAAGCGCCGGGCCGCGTGATTGAAGTCGGAGACGCAGGCGAAGAGATTGGTCCCGCGATCGAACGCGATCGTTTCAACGTGCCTCAGCAATCGACTCCCGAACGCCCGTCCTCTCGCCCACTCCGCCATGGCGAACAGCTCCAGGTAATCTCCGAACAGGAACTTGAGCCGCAGCAGCGCGAATCCCGCCACCCGGCCGTCGACCTCGATCACATAGGCCTCTCGGCCTTGCGGCAACGGATCGAACTGGGCCTCCCAATCCTTGGCCCCGTAACCGAGGCGTTTCCACGGATCGGATCCGATGAGGATGTCGACCAGGACCGGTCGATCGTTCGGGACGAAGGGGCGAATCCGTTCGGTGCTCATCGCGTCTCGTTCCGGCACGCGAGGAGTGCGCTGACGGTCATCGGGCGAAGCCGTTTGTGGGGGAGGATCGACTCGGTCAGCGCTTGGACGATCTGCCGGGTGTGCCGGCCCTTTCCGTTCGCGTGCAACACGACGATGCTCCCGGGGCGTATCCGGCGCGAAAGGCGTTCCAGGACCTCGGTGGCCGAGAGCGCGGGATCGGGATCCCCGGAAACCACATCCCAGAGGATGAACTGCAGCTTGAGCGCCTTGACGATCTGAACCGTGATGTCATCATATTCGCCGTAGGGCGGACGAAAGAGCGGGGCGGCCACGCCGAACCGATGTTGCAGGAGCGAGACGGCGCGGAGAATCTCCTGTCGTTGGCCGGCCTCGTCGAGCATGGGCAGATGCGCGTGCGCTTCGCCATGCGTTCCGAGTTCGAAGAAGGGCACGGTGCGAAGGACTTGGACGGCCTGCTCGTGGCGTTCCGCCCATCGGCCGGAGATGAAAAACGTGGCCGGGATCGACCGTGTCTTGAGGTCGTCGACGAGGGCGGCGTCGTATCCGACCGGATGGCGCACCGGACAGAGGTCGAACGTCAGGGCCACACCCGGACAGGTCCTCGGTCCGGACATCACGACTTGAGCGGAGGCCCGGCCGCCGGGCTGAAAGAAGGGAGCCAGGACTGCGAGGATCAGCAGGTACCGGAGGGGCATGATGGCCAAGTATACCCGAACGTCCGGACGCACGACAGGGACGGCCGCCGACAGGCGGGCGCGGGCCTGTCGGTTGACGATCCGAGGGTCCGGCCGGTACGGTCCGGCGCGGCGGCGCTGTTGCTGATGCCAAGTCCCAGGGTGCTGGGGTTGGGACCGTTCAGGCCCTGCAGCGACGGCCGCGCGCGCGTTGGCTGTGGCGCGAGGTGCGCGAAATCATGCGGTCGCTCGCTCCCGTCATGACCATCGCCTGGGAGGGGTCGGCCCTCGAGGCTCTCGAACAGATGGCCGAGGCCGACGTCGATCGGCTCCTCGTTATGGACGGCGATTGTTTGGTCGGCCTGTTGGCGCGCTCGACGATCCGGCGGGCGCTGCATCGCGGATCCGGCGGCGATGCCCAGCCGGCTTGGCGCACCGGCTCTCGTCATTCGGTCGCCGTTCTGGCTGGAGAGGCGGCCGGGTCATCCGCGGGCGACGTGTTCGGCCTGTGACCCGTGACGGTTGACGCTCGACGGGGGTGCTGTCAGGCGGCCTGGGACCGCCGTCGCCGCGAGGTGGATTCCGAAGGCTCGTCCGAGACCTCGCGCTGCTGAACGATCATGTTTTGGAACACGCTGACGCGCATCAGGTGAATGCCGAGCATGGAGCCGTACACCAGAGCGAAGAAGTTGAACGCCACGCTCGAGTAGCTGTCGAGCATCACGGGCATGAACAGCGCGAACAGCGCGCTGGCCATCAGCCACCCCACCGTCAGGCGTTGGCAAAACAAGGCTCTCGGGTGCCGCTGGAGGGGACGCCATTCTTCCCGATAGCGCGCCGCGCGGTCGCCGCGCGCCGCGCGGAGGTCGCCGTCCGGCGGAGCAGAGCGACTCAGCCACAGATATCCACCGACCACGAGGATCCACGGCGCGCTCCACAGCGGCCAATAGCGATCCGCCAGATACACCTCGTTCGAAATCAACAAAGCGAAGACGGGCGCGTAGAGCAGGCCGAACAGCAGCGGCGCCAGCCGGTTGTCGGACGGAGGTTCACCGGCGGGCGCGCCGGTGACCAGTTCCTGCTCGAAAATGGGAAAGCCGCGCTTCACGAGGGTCATGGCCATCGCCACGCTGACGACCTTGTCCGGAATATAGAGCAGGCAGGCGTGCAGCCAGGCCGGGAGAAAGGCGCCGATGCCCACCGCGGCGTCGCCGGGCCGTATGCCGAATTGGTCGGCGGCAAACCGCTGCAGGTCCTCGAAGAGCAGTTGGAGACCGGCCACGATGGTGGGATTGAGGGTGAGCGGGGTGGCGTGGGAGACGACCGATTGAACCAGCGCCCCGGGCACGGCCATCGCGCAGGCTCCGATCATGCCGAACGCGACCAAGAACGTCACGTGCGACAGGACCGACGCGTGTCCGGACCGGAGATACGTCCGGAACCAGGACGTCCGGGCGAGGGCGCCCCAGTAGAACCCGCCGGCCATGTTGACCAGTGTCCAGGGGAAAATGAGCAGGTGCGGGTCCTCGTGCGGATAGAGCAGCCAGTTGACCAAGGCGTTGGTCAACAGCGCGGTGGCGGCTCCCCACCAGGGTCCCAGCAGGAACGCGGCGAAGGCGGTTCCGACCATGTCGAGGAACAGGATGCTTTCGAGGCGGAGGCTCAGCAGGAGCCCAAGGGAATTCAGGAGGATGCCCCCTCCGCAAATGAGCGCCAGTTCGCTTTGGATCAAATAGGCCGGCGCCGGGCCGAGCCAGGCCGGCCAGTCGAAGGCCCACCAGCGGCGGCGACGGACTCGCGCAGGTTTGGGCCTGGAATCGAGCGTGCCGGCCTCGTCCTCCTCCGCGCGTGCGGCGGCCGCCGACCGAGCGGCCGCCGCCGCCCGGTCCCGCAGGGTGAACAAGCGATCGATGATGGTCAGGATGGCGGCGATGAATCCCGCCATCGCTCCGGCCGAAGCCAGCACCTCTTTTTCCATCGGTTTCGTCGCCTCGCGCGAGGGTTGCCGGACGAAGAATTGTAGCGCGAGGGAGGGAGGTCGAAAAGGAAAAGGCCGATTTCCGGCATGGCGCGCGGGCCCATCCCACGCCGTTCGGGGGAGGCCCGAACGGGGGCGGTCAGCGCAGCGTGAGCATGGCTTGCGTGGCGAGCGAGACCAGCGGGCCGGGGAAGAGGCCCAACATGATCACGCCGGCGGTCGCGCAGGTCAGGACGATGGTCAAGGCGGGCGATGTGGCCAGGGCCGGAATCCCGGCTCCACGCCCTTCCGGATCGCGCATGTACATGGCCATCACCACGCGCAGGTAGAAGTACGCCGAAATGGCGGCGAAGATCACGGCCAGGACCGCGAGCCAGGTCAAGCCGCTGTGGACGGCGGCCATAAAGACGTACAGTTTGCCGATGAAGCCCGCCGTCGGGGGCAGACCGGCCAACGAAACCATGAAGATCAACATCAAGAACGCCGCCACGGGCTCGCGCTTCGCCAGCCCGGAGAAGGACTCGAGTTCCTCGCTCTCGAGCCCGTTCCGGCGCAACATGGCGACGATCGCGAAGGCCCCCAGGGTCATGAAGGCGTACATGGCCAGGTACAACATGACGCTCGCCACGCTTTGCCCGGACTGGGTGGCGTCCGCGGCCGACCCGATGGCCACCACTCCCACCAAGGCGTAGCCGGCGTGGGCGATGCTGGAGTAGGCCAGCATGCGTTTGATGTTCGTTTGCACCAAAGCGACCAGATTGCCGATCGTCAGAGTGGCCAGGCAGATCACGATCAGCAGCCCGGCCCAATTCGCCTTGAGGCCTCCCAACCCTTCCACGAACACGCGAAGGAACGCCGCGAAACTGGCCGCTTTGGAGGCCACGGCCATGAAGGCGGTGACGGCCGTCGGCGATCCCTCGTAGACGTCCGGCGTCCACATATGAAAGGGGACGGCGGCCATCTTGAACCCAAAGCCGGCCAGCATGAGGAGCATGGCGAGGACCAGCATGGGGTCCTCGACCCCGCCCGTGCCGAGGGCTGCGGCGATGCCCTCGAGCTTGGTACTGCCGGTTGCGCCGAACAGGAGGGAGATTCCATACAGCAGGATGCCGGAAGAGAACGCGCCGAGGACGAAATACTTTGCCGCGGCTTCCAAGGAGCGCGCCTCGTACCGCTTCGTCCCAGCCAGGATGTACAGCGACAGCGACATCAGCTCCGTGCCCAGGTAGATCGTCAGCAGATCGGCGGCCGAGACCATGACCATCATGCCGACCAAGGCCAGGAGCAGGAATCCGTAGTATTCGCCGAGGACGATGCGCTCTTCTTTGAGATACGCCAGGGACAGGAGGATCGTCATCCCGGTGACCACGTAGAGCAGCAGTTTCCAGAACGCTCCGTAGCCGTCGATGATCACGAGCCCGCCGAAGACGGTCGTGCGGCCGTCCAGATGGGCGGCGGTGATGCCGCAACAGATCGCGAGCGTCGCGAGAGCGATCCAGGCCAATCCGTCCTTTCGGGGGACCGTGGTGATGGGGTCCAGGACGAGAAGGAGACAGGCCGCCCCGATCACCAAGAGTTCGGGGAGGACCGCGACGAGATCGGACCAGGGAATCGTCATGGACGGGACTCCCGGGCGGACATCGAGGGAAGAGCCCCCGCCGGGGACGCCGCGGGGGTCGGTCGGCGGACGCTCGTCGCCAATTGCGGCGACGGCGCGTTCGGCCCGTCCACCCCTGATCGCGCCGCCAGGAGGCGGGCCACGCTCTCGTGCATGGGAGCGAGCAGCGTATTCGGAACGAAGCCGATCCAGAAGACGGCCACGACGAGGGGGCTCATGACGAGCATTTCGCGCAGGCTCAGGTCCGACAGGTGTCCGCCATTCTTGGCCGGGCCGAAGGCGACCCGCTGCACCATCCAGAGGAGATACGCCGCAGCCAGAATCACCCCGAGCGCCGCGACCGCCGTGGCGATTTTGCTCCAGAGAAACGTCCCAACCAACACCAGGAACTCGCCGACGAAGCTGTTGGTGCCGGGCAGGCCAAGCGACGACAGGGCGAAAATGACGAGGACCGTGGCGTAGCGGGGCATCGGTCCGGCGAGGCCGGTGTTGTCGGCGATCATCCGGCTGTGGGTCCGTTCGTAGATCGCGCCGACGCACAAGAAGAGCGCCCCGGTGGTGATGCCGTGGTTGACCATCTGCAGCACGGCTCCTTCGATCCCCTGCGTTGTAAAGGTAAAGATGCCGAGTGTGACGAAGCCCATGTGGCTGACGCTCGAGTAGGCGATCAATTTCTTGAGGTCCGCCTGGGCGAGCGCCATATAGGCGCCGTACACGATGGCGATGAGCGAGAGCGCGATCATGACGTTGGCGAAGCGGTAGCTGGCGTCCGGCAACAGCGGGAGGCTCAGACGGAGGAAGCCGTAGGCGCCCATCTTCAAGAGCACGCTCGCCAGGACCACGCTGCCGGCGGTCGGCGCTTCCACGTGCGCGTCGGGGAGCCACGTGTGAAAGGGCCACATCGGCACCTTCACGGCGAAGGCGGCGAAGAAGGCGAGGAAGAGCCACGCTTGGAGCGTGGGCGAAAGGGGCGTCCGGCTCAAGGCGAGGATATCGAACGTCTGTCCGCCCTGAACGTACAGGACCAGGATCGCGATGAGGAGCAGGACGCTTCCGGCCAGGGTATAGAGAAAGAATTTGATCGCCGCATACAGGCGGTTCGGTCCCCCCCAGACGCCGATGAGCAGATACATCGGAATCAGGACCGCTTCCCAAAACACATAGAAGAGGACGAAATCCAGGGCCGTGAAGACGCCGATCGTGGCGGCCTCCACGATGAGCAACGAGGCCATGAATCCGCGCACGCGGGTGTCGACGGCGCGCCAGGATCCGAGCACGCAGAGCGGCATGAGGAACACCGTCATCAGCACCAGGGGCAGACTGATCCCGTCGACTCCCAGGCGATAGTGGATCGGCGGGGATGGAATCCACGCGGCCGTCTCCGTGAACTGCATGGCGCCCGAGGCGTGGTCGAAGCCGAACCACACGGGCAGCGAGGCGAGAAACACCAGCCCCGTGCAGAGGAGGGCCGTCCACCGGACGGAGGATTCCTTCACGAGGGCGACCGCGACGGCGCCGCCGACCGGCAGGAAGATCAGAATGGTGAGCCACGGAATGTCGGTCATGCGCTTCGCGATACCTTGCTCACAGCAACAAATAGAGCGCGACGATCACGACCGTCCCTAGCGTCATGCCGAGCGCATAGTGCTGCGTCTGGCCGCTCTGGAAGAGTCGCATCACCCATCCCACGAAACCGATCGCGCGCGCGACGCCGTTGACGAGGCCGTCGATGACCGTGACGTCCACCCGCTGCCAGAGGTGGGCGGCCGCTCGGAGCGTCGGGGCCACGAAGGCCCGCTCGTACGCCTCATCCACATACCATTTGTTCAGGGACCCGCGATACAACGCCTGCCACCGTGCGGCGAACCGGTCGGGCAGCCCCGGGTTCGCCACGTAGACGTAGTAGGCCGCAGCGATGCCGGCCAGCCCCGCGGCCGTCGCGACGGCCATGATGGCGTAGGCGGCGGGGCCGCCGTGATGGGCGGCGCCCTCCGCGCCGGCGAACACGGGGGCAAGGAATTCGGGAATGCCGAGGTAGCCCGCGGCGATGCTCAGGACGGCAAGGACGATCAGCGGCATCGTGACGGTGCGGCCCGGCTCGTGCACGTGACTGGCGTGATGGGGATCGACACGGCTGGCCCCCCAAAAGGTCACGAAGATCAGGCGAAAACTGTAGAAGGCGGTCAACATGGCCGTCAGCAAGCCCAATAGGGTCAGGACCTGCCCGAGCGGCCCGCTCGACCACGCCGCTACGAGCAGGTCGTCCTTGCTGAAAAAGCCGGCGGTGAACGGGAACCCGGCCAAGGCCAGTGAGCCGATCAGGAACGTCCAATAGGTGATCGGCAGCTTGTCCTTGAGCCCGCCCATGCGCCGGATGTCCTGCTCGTGGTGGAGGGCCAGGATCACGGACCCGCAGCCGAGGAAGAGGAGCGCCTTGAAGGCGCCGTGGGTCAGGAGGTGATACATGCCCGCCGTGTACGCCCCGAGCCCGCACGCCATGATCATGTAGCCGAGCTGGCTGACGGTGGAATAGGCCACCACCCGTTTGATGTCGGTTTGGGTGAGCGCGATGGTGGCTCCCAACACCATGGTGGCCGCTCCCACGAGCGCGGCCACCGTCAACGCGGCGGGCGACAGTTCGTACAGGGGCGACAGCCGGGCGACCATGAAGACGCCTGCGGTGACCATCGTGGCGGCGTGGATCAACGCTGAAATCGGCGTCGGGCCCTCCATCGCGTCCGGGAGCCACACGTGCAGCGGCACTTGCGCCGACTTCCCGACCGCCCCGGCGAACAGGAGGAGGCCGATCATCGTGAAGATCGACACGTCCCAGGTGCCGCCGAAGGGCGCCAGGAGATTCATGACCTCCCCGGCCCGTTCGTGGGCCTGGACGAACACCGGGCGATACTCCAGGGTGCCAAAGGAGTACCACACGAGCAGGAGGCCCAAGAGGAAGCCGAAGTCGCCCACGCGGTTCACGAGGAACGCCTTCGTCGCGGCCGCGCACGCGACCGGCCGTTCGTACCAGTGCCCGATCAGCAGATAGGAGCAAAGCCCGACCGCTTCCCAGAACACGAACAACTGCAGGAAGTTATTGGCCAGGACGAGCATGAGCATCGAAAAGGTGAACAGGGCGATGTAGGCGAAAAATCGCGCGTAGCCCGGCTCTCCGTGCATGTACCCGATCGTGTAGATGTGCACGAGCGAGCTGACGATCGTGACGAGCAGCAGCATGGCCACCGTCAGGCGGTCGAAATACAGCCCGAGCTCGATGCGCAGATCGCCGGAGGTCAGCCAGGTGTAGAGCGGAATTTCGACGTTGCGGCCGCTGGAGACCTCCGTCAACACCAAGAGGGACAGGAGCCCGGATGTCAGGACGGCCGGCACGGCCACCAAATGCGCCCGGTCCTTGATCCAGGAGCCCAAGAGCCCCAGGATCAGGAAGGCCGCGAACGGCAGCATCGGGATGAGAATCAGGTACAGCATGTTACCAGCGCAAGATGCTGAAATCGTCGACATTGATCGAGCTCTTGGCCCGATACAGGGCGATGATGATGGCCAAGCCGACCGCCACTTCGGCCGCAGCCACCGTGAGCGCGAAGAAAACGAACACCTGTCCCGCCACGTTGTGCAGGTAATGGGAGAAGGCGACGAAGTTGATGTTGGTCGCGTTGAGCATCAGCTCGATGGACAACAGGATGAGGATGATGTTCCGCCGGATGAGGACGCCCACGAGCCCCGTCACGAAGACGATCGCGCTGAGGACCACGTAGTAGGACAAGGGGATCATGAGGACACCGTGTCCCGGGCATGACCTTCCCGCGGGCCGGTCAACAGGTCCTTCTTCGCGAGGATGATGGCCCCGACCATGGCCACGAGCAGCACCAGGGAGGCGATCTCGAAGGGGAACAGGTACTGGCTGTACAGCACCTCGCCGATGGCTTCCGTATTCCCTTCCGACGTGACGGCAAACTCCGCGGTTGAGGCGCCCGTGGGATGCCGCCCGACCACGAGCAGGATCATCTCGGCCAGGATCATGACCCCCAGCAACGCGGCGACCGGCAATTGATGGTGAAAGCGATCCTCGATATTGACGCTCAGCAGCATGACGACGAAGAGATAGAGCACGAGAATCGCGCCGGCGTAGACCAGAATCTGGACGGCGGCCAGGAATTCGGCGTGGAGAGTTACGTAGAGCCCCGCCACGTGGAAAAAAAGCACCAGCAGCGATAGGGCGCAGTAGATCGGGTTGCGCAGGGCGACGACCAGGACCGCGCTGACCACGATCACCCCGGCCAAATAAAAAAACACCACGGAACTCACGACACGCGTCCTCCGATCGGCTGCGCGCTCGATGCGCCAGCCGCGTCATGCCCGTCATACGCCCGTCTCCTCCCTCGTCCGGCTCGAGAGGGGTGCCCTTCATCGCTCGGATCGGCGGGGAGCGAGAGGCGGGAGTCGGGTCCGGTTAGTCCGGCTTCTGCGGCAGGTGCTGGAACGCCACGTTGAAGAACGCCACGTTCGGGTGTTGTAGTTCCAGCCGTTTTTCTCTCACGGGGTAGGAGCGATCGCCGATGGCGAGCAATTGCTCTTTGTTCAGGTGCAGATCGCGTTTATCGTAGACGGCCCACTCGAACTCGCGAGTCATTCCCAGCGCATCGACGGGGCAGGCGTCCACGCAGAGCCCGCAAAACAGGCACCGCGTCATGTCCATGTAATATTCTTTGGCGAACCGCTTCGTCGGTTCGCCCGGTACTTCGCTGCTCACCACCCGGATGACTCGCGAGGGGCAGGCGGCCTCGCAGAGGTCGCATCCCACGCACTTTTCCGTCCCGTCGTCGTACCGGAGCAGCGCCAGCATCCCGCGGTAACTGTCGGGCAAGGTTCGTTTTTCGTGCGGATACTGCACCGTGATCGGCCGGTAGTGCAGGAAGTGCTTCATGGTCGCCTTCAAACCGATCAGCAGCTCGTAGAAGGTAATGGTCTTCACCCAAGCCCGGAGACGGGCCAACGGAGCCGGGCGATAGGTGGGCAGTGCCGCGTGCATCGAGACCTCAGGATGCCGACGGGAAAAAATATGCGGCGATGGCCGTGAACACCACATTTCCCAGTGCGATCGGCAGCATCACTTTCCAGCCGAAACGCATCAGTTGATCGTACCGCAGCCGGGGCAGCGTGGCGCGGAGCCAGAAGAAGAGGAACAGGAAGAAATAGACTTTGACCGTAAACCAGGCCACGTTTTCGATCCATCCGATGTTGGCCGGGAGAAGGGTTCCCGGATAAGGCGCGTTCCACCCGCCTAGAAAGAGGATGGAGGCGATGCACGACACGAGGATCATGTTGGCGTATTCGGCCAGGAAGAAGAACGCAAAGCGCATGCCGCTGTACTCGGTGAAGAAGCCGGCGACGAGCTCGCTCTCGGCTTCCGGGAGGTCGAACGGCACACGGTTGGTCTCGGCCACGGACGAGATCACGTAGACCACGAAGGCCAACAGTTGGGGCGCCGGCCAGGCGAGCACGAACCAGTTCCAGAACCAACCGCTTTGCGCCTCCGTGATCTTGACCAGGCTCAACGACCCGGCCAGCAGCAGCACGCCCACGATGGCCAAGCCGACGTTCAACTCGTAACTGATGACCTGGGCCGCGGACCGGAGGCCGCCTAGCAATGAATACTTGCTGTTGGAGGCCCAGCCGCCGAGGATGATGCCGTAGGCGCCGATCGACGTGAAGGCCAAGATATAGAGAATGCCGATATTGATGTCGCTGATGACGAAGGGCTTGAACTCATGTCCGAACAGCTCCATCGTCTGGGACGGACCAAAGGGGATGACCGCAAACCCGATCAGGGCCGGAACGAGCGCCAGGATCGGCGCCAGGCTGAACATCAGCCGGTTGGCCCCCGCGGGGATGATGTCCTCCTTGAAGAACAGCTTCAGGCCGTCGGCGATCGGCTGGAGGATGCCATAGGGGCCGACTTCCATGGGGCCCATCCGGTCCTGCATCCAGCCCAGCACCTTGCGCTCGGCGAGGGTCAACAACATCACGGTCAGCAACACGATGGCCATGACGACGGCGATCTGGCCCAGCGCAAACGCCACCTTCACTCCCAGTTCAGTCACGACGAGTCTCCTTTTCGACCTGGACCCAGGCCTGGCGATACGCCGGCACGTGCGTGAGCGGGTCCATCACACAGGACAGTAACGGCTTCACTTTAGTATCGAAATGGTCGGGGAAACGGGCCACTCCGGCGGGGACGCGTGCTTGCAAGCACACCGTCGTGGACAGGCTCCCCTGCACGTTGAAGACGCGCACGCGATCGCCGTCCGACAAGCCCCGCGTCTCGGCGTCCGACGGATTCAGCAACAGGACGCCGGTTTCCTGGACCTGCAGCAGCCCCTTCGATCGGGTCGAGAATTTGCCGGAATGAAAGAGACTTTGCTCCAGGCACAACAGCAGCGCGCCGCCGTCCGGCCGAGCGAGGCCCGGGGCAATGGCGAAGCGGGCGCGGAGATCGGCCGCATGGCCCTCCCGCAGGTAGCGATCGACTACGGCCTGATTGGGTTTGTTCGAGACCGGGGCCGGACCGAGCAGCCCGTAGCCGGGGATCACCGCGCGAATCTCCTTGAGAATCTCCTGCGCATCGCCGTATTCGATCGGAAAGCCCATCAAGCCCGACAGGGTCGACACGATCTCCCAATCCGGCCGGCTTTCGCCGATCGGATCGATCGCCTGGCGAACCCGCTGGACGTGTCCTTCGGTGTTGGTGAAGGTGCCGCTTTTCTCGGCGTAGGAACAGGCCGGTAGGACCACGTGAGCCTGGGCGGCGGTTTCGGTCAAGAAGAGTTCTTGGCACACGAGCAATTCGAGACGCTCGAGCGTTTCACGGACGCGCGTGGAAGGCGGCAGGGACCCGACCGGATTTTCACCGACGACGAAGAGGGCCTTGACCGTCCCGGCGCGCGCCTGCTCGAGGATCTCGGGCAGGGTGGCGCCCGAATCGAGGGGAAGCTCCTCTCCCCAGTGTTTCGTGAGGCTGTCGCGGGCGGCCTTGTCCTTCGGATCGCACGGGCCGGGCAAGAATTCCGGGACGCCGCCCAGCTCCACCGCCCCCTGTTCGTTGTTTTCCTCGGCGAGCGGCGCGAGCCCGCAACCCACCTGGTCGTGCCGGCCGAGCAGAATCAGGAGGTCGAGCAGATTCATGGCGGACGCCCCGCCACTGGCGTGGCGGAGCAGCCCCTGTCCGATCAGCACGACGACGCGCTTCCCTCCGGCGAGCACGCTGGCCGCGGTCTTGAGCGCCGCCGCGGAGGCGCCGCCGGCGGCCTCGATCGCGGGCCAACCCAGCGCCTGCAGCGACTCGGTCACGGTCTTCAAGTAGGCCGGGGCCTCTTGGGGGAGGCGCGGGTCGACCGCCCGGCCGGTCGCAGGCGGATCATCCGATCCGATGGATGCCGGTTCGACGATCGCCTTCAGGAGTCCCAGAATCACGGCGTGGAATTGCTCCGGGGTCGCGGTGATGTGCTGGGTCGACAGGGTGGTAATGTTGCTGATCGTTCCCAGCGCCGGCTCGAGGGTTTCCACCGTGACGAGCTTGGCGCCCCGCTTTTTCACCGCCTCTTTGACCTGGAGCCCGGTGATGGGGTTCGATTCCGTCACGTTCGTGCCGATCAGGAGCAGCGTGTCGGCCGCCACGATGTCCTCGAAGGACACCGTCCACCGCACCGTCCCGAGCACGCGCGCGAGCGCGCGGACCCCGTTGATGTAGCCGTAACGGGGGCTGCCGTCGACCTTGTTGGTGCCGATGGCAAGACGCATGAACTTCTGAAATACGTACAGGTCTTCGTTCGTGCACCGGGCGCCGATGAGGCCGGCGAAGGCGGCCGGGCCATGCGCCAGTTTCAGGCGGACCGCCGCCTCCGCGACGTACTCCAATGCCTCTTCCCAGGTCGCCTGGACGAGCCGCCCTTCCCGGCGGATCAACGGGTGGGTGAGCCGGTCCGGGTGCGTGGAGACGTGATACCCGAAGAAGCCCCGCGCGCACAGGTCGCCGTTGTTGCGGCCGGCCCCGTGCGCCGACATCACTTCGATCAACTCGTTGTTCTTGGTTTGAATCGTGAGCTGGCACCCGTCCCCGCAAAATGTGCAGATCGTGTCGGCCCGCTTGAGCATCCAGGGACGATACTCGTACATGGACAGCCGGCTGGTGATCGCGCCGACCGGGCAGATCTGAACGCAGCCGCCGCAGAACTCGCAGTCGAGCGGGTGGGAGCCGAAGTGCTTGATCTCCGTCATCGTTCCGCGTCCCACGGGCGCCAAGGCCTTGACGTCCATGACTTCGTCGCAGTAACGGACGCAGCGCAGACACTGCACGCACCGGTTCATCTGCGTTTCGATCAGGGGGCTGAAGTACTCCTTCTGAAAGATCCGTTTGGTTTCGACGAACCGGCTCGTGGTCGGGGTGTATTCGTGCGAGAAATCTTGAAGATCGCATCGTCCGCCCTGGTCGCAGACCGGACAGTCGAGCGGGTGATTGGCCAGGATGAACTCCAGGACCGACTTGTGGGCGTTGTTGACCGTGGTCGTGGCGGTCCGGACCGTCATCCCCTCCGCAACCGGCGTGCTGCACGCCGTCTGCAACTTGGGCATCTTTTCGATTTCGACCAGGCACATCCGGCAATTGGCATCGGGCTTCAGCTTCGGGTGATAACAGAAATGCGGGATCATGACCCCGACGCGGCGAGCCGCCTCGATCACCAGCGTCCCCTTGGGGACGCTGACGGGCTGACCGTCGATGGTCAGAGTAATGTTCTCTGCGGTCGTGGTGGCCATCTTCGCCGGTTATCGATCCCTGGAATCGTCGTTAGTCATCGGATGGCGAGGGGCGGCTTAGTGCCGCGCCCCGGCCATGGGCAGTTCCCTTTGCCGATGGGGCGTTGCCGCACGGATCAATTCCTCATATTCCGTCCGCCAGTACTTCAACGTGCTCAGGATCGGGGAGACCTCGGCATCTCCAAAGGCGCAGACCGTGCGGCCGGCGATGTTCTTGCACAGATCGGTGAGGGTTTCAAGGTCTTCCGAACGGCCCCCGTTGGCCATCATGCGCTTCAAGGTCTGTGTCAGCCAGGAACTGCCTTCCCGGCACGGGCTGCACTTACCGCACGACTCGTGGTGGAAAAATTCCATCAGCCGCAATGCGGCCCACACCATGCTCGTGCCCTCCTCCATCACGGTGACGCCTCCCGAGCCGAGCATCGATCCCGCCTGCGCCACCGACTCGAAATCCAATTTGACGTCGAGGTGGTCCGGGGTGAGGAACGGGGCCGAGGCGCCGCCGGGAATAAAAGCCTTGAGAGGCTTGTCGCCGCGCATCCCTCCGGCATGTTCGAAGATCAACTCGCGGGCGGTGATGCCCATCGGCACTTCGTAATTGCCGGGTCGTTTGACGTGCCCGCTGACGCAGAAGATGCGCGTGCCCGTGCTCTTGGGGGGCGAACCGATGGCGGCAAACCACTCGGGGCCGCGGGTGACGATGTGCGGGAGATTCGCCAGCGTCTCGACGTTGTTGACCACCGTCGGCTTCCCATAGAGCCCGTGGGTCGCGGGAAACGGCGGTTTCACGCGGGGCAAACCGCGCTTGCCCTCGAGCGATTCCAAGAGAGCCGTCTCTTCCCCGCAGATGTAAGCGCCGGCGCCCCGGTGGACGTGGATGTCGACCGAGACCCCGGCCCCGTAGATGTTCTTGCCGAGATGGCCGGCCGCCCGCGCCTCCGTGATCGCCCGATCCAGAATTTTGGCTCCCAGGGCGAATTCGCCGCGTATATAAATGTAGGCGGTTTCGCAGCCGATGGCATAGCAGGCGATGGCGATCCCCTCCACCACCTGATGCGGGTCCCGCTCCATGAGCTGCCGGTCCTTGAAGGTTCCCGGTTCGCTCTCGTCGGCGTTGCAACACAGGTACTTGGGGCCCTTATAGTCCTTCGGCAGGAACCCCCACTTGATGCCGGTCGGAAAACCCGCCCCTCCTCTTCCGCGCAACCCGGATTTGGTGACCATCGCCGTCACGTCCGCCGGCGCCACTTTGCCCAGGAGCTTTCGGAGCGCCTGGTAGCCGCCCGCCCGCTCGTACTCCGCCAGCGAGCCGCCATATCCCGGCTGCATCATGTTTTTCAGTAACACCGGTTCGTGTTTGGGCATCGTCGTGTTCTCGGCAACCGTCATTCGTCAATCGTGAGTGCTCTGTGAGGGGGAACCACGATTGACGAATGACGCTTCACGTCCCGGGCCTCGCGGGTTCCGGCCACATAAACGGGCCGCTCTTCAGCCGGGAGGTGCCGTCGCGTTTCAGGTCGGCCAGAATGGTGTCGACCTTCTCCTCGGTCAACTGTTCGTAATAGTCCTCGTTGATCTGCATCATGGGGCCGGTCCCGCAGGCGCCCAGGCATTCCACCGCGCTGACGGTAAAGAGCCGGTCGGCCGTGGTTTCCCCCGGACCGATGCCGAGCTTGGTTTTCATCCAGCCGAGCACGGTATCCGATCCCACCAAGGCGCACATCAAGGACTTGCACACCTGAATGTGGAACTTTCCGACGGGTTCCAGGTTCAGCATGGTGTAGAAGGTGACCGTCTCATACACCTGGGGCGGCGTCAGCCGCAGGATGCCCGCGATTTCTTTCATGGCGGATTCGGACACGTAGCCTTCCTCGGCCTGCGCGAGATACAGCAACGGCAACAGGGCCGACCGTTTCACCGGATACCGGCTCAGGATCTCGTCGATTTCCTTCTGGTACTTTTCCCGCAACACCGACTGGTCCTCCTCACCCTTCCCTCACGTCCGAGCGGCGATGGAGGGGTTTCCGGTCGCGCGCATCGATCGAGCACATTCTGATCGTACGGGGTCTGCGAGCGGAGGAGGTTCCTCCATCGCCCGCTCCTCACCTATCACATTCCCCCATGACGATGTCGTAGGTCCCGAAAATCGTGATGATGTCCGAAATCAAATACCCCCGGGCCATGTGATCGAATGCGCCCATGTGCACGAACGACGGCGCGCGGATCTTCATCCGATAGGGCCGCGGGCTGCCGTCGCTGACGATGAAAAAGCCGAGTTCGCCTTTCGGGACTTCGGTCGCGCAGTAGGTCTCGCCCTTCGGCGGCTTGAAGCCCTGGGTGAAGATGATGAAATGGTGGATCAGGCTTTCCATATCCCGCATCACGTGCTGTTTCGGCGGCGGGATGACCTTCGGCATGTCGGCCATGATCGGCCCCTGCGGCATTTGATCGAGACACTGCCGGATGATGCGGCAGCTTTGGCGCATCTCCTCCATGCGGACCCAATAGCGATCATAGGTGTCGCCGTTCTTCCCGACGGGCACTTCCCAGTCGACCTTGTCGTACGCGCCGTACGGCTCGAACTTCCGGATGTCGTACTCGACGCCCGAGCCGCGCAACGTCGGGCCGGTCAACCCGAAATTAATCGCGTCCTCGGCGGAGATCACCGCCACGTGTTTTGTCCGGCCCAACCAGATCCGATTGTTCATGATCAGGCTGTCATATTCGTGGATATGCTCGTAGAAGGTATCGAGAAACGCCTTCAGTCGCGCAACCAGATCCGGAGTGAAGTCGCTGTCGACCCCGCCGATACGGAAATAGTTCAACGTCAGGCGCGCGCCGCAGAGCTTCTCGAACATGTCGAGCAGCACTTCCCGCTCGCGGAACGTCCAGAAGAACACGGTCATGGCGCCGATGTCCAAGGCCTGTGTGCCGAGCCAAAACAGGTGGCCGATGATCCGCTGCATCTCGGCGACGATCGTGCGAACGTACTCCGCGCGTTCCGGAATCGTGATGCCCACCAATTTCTCGACCGTGCGCACATAGGCGTAATTGTTGGTCATCGAACACACGTAATCGAGGCGGTCGGTATGGGGGATTACCTGCATATAATGGAGGCCCTCGGCTAGCTTCTCGACCCCGCGGTGCAGATAGCCCAGGTCCGGGGTGGCCTTCATGATGCGCTCGCCGTCCAACTCGAGGACCACCCGCAAGACGCCGTGCGTGCTCGGGTGCTGGGGGCCCATATTGAGGAGCAACTCTTCCGTCCGGTGTGTCGACGGGGCGGCGTGTCCATCCGCCAGGAAGGGTTTCTTATCGGCGTCGGGGACTTCCTGAATCAACTCGGCGGCCGGTTCATCCAGCCGTGGAATGAACGGAAAACTGCCGCGCCAGCCGCGCCCTTCCGTCGGGAAGTCCTTTCGCAGGGGATAGCCTTCGTCGAAATCCTCCGGCATAAGAATGCGGCGCAGGTCGGGGTGGTGCTCGAAGATGATCCCCATCAGGTCGTAGACCTCGCGCTCCATGAACTCGGCGCCTCGCCAGATCCCGGTCACCGACGGCAACGAGGGGCGGTCTTCCGGCACACGCGCCTTCAGCCGGATTCGATGCCGATGAGGAAGCGACAACAGGTGGTAGACGACCTCGAACCGTTCCCGCGCATCCGGGTAATCGACCGAACAGACGTCGGTGATGTGGTCGAACGCGAGGGCCGGGTCATCGTGGAGGAACCGGCCGATGTCCGCGATCCTCGCGGCCGCCACCCGGGCGCTCAGTTCCCCGCGCGTCGCGTCCTCGCGGACCTCGAGGACCGCGTCGGGGAATGTCGCCTTCAATCGTTCGAGCACTGGGTGAATCGTCACGCGGCATCCGTCACGCGCCATCCGTCCCTCGCCGTTGGGGAACCCGCGTGGGCGGCTCTTTCCCCGCGAGACGATGGACCATTGACGTGCGACCCCTTTACTTCACGAACACCTTTTCGCGCTGAATCTTTTCCTGCAGTTTCAACAGCCCGTCCAGCAGCGCTTCCGGTCGCGGAGGACATCCCGGGACGTACACGTCGACGGGGACGATCTGGTCCACGCCTTGGACCACGCTGTAACTGTTGTAATGATTGCCGGAGGTCGCGCACGATCCCATCGACATCACGTAGCGCGGCTCGGCCATTTGATCGTAAATGCGGCGGATCACCGGGGCCATCTTACGGGTGACGGTTCCGGCCACGATCATCAGGTCCGACTGGCGCGGGGAGGCCCGAAACACTCCGGCCCCAAACCGATCGATATCATAGCGGGACGAGACGGCGGCGATCATTTCAATGGCGCAACAGGCGAGACCGAAGGTCATCGGCCAGAGCGCGGATTTCCTGGCCCAGCCGACGAGCGCGTCCAGGTTGGTGGTGATGATGTTCGGCTCGAACTGCCGCTCCAGCATGCTCATGGGCGTTCCCCGTGAAACGTGAGACGTGAAACGTGACGGGCGTCTAATCCCATTCCAGCGCGCCCTTCTTCCATTCATACCAGAACCCGACGATCAGGATCAGCAGGAAGACTCCCATGCCCAAGATCCCCGCGAGATCGAGCCGCCTGAACACGACGGCCCACGGATAGAGAAACACCACTTCCACGTCGAAAATCACGAACAGCATCGCAATAATGTAGTACCGCATCGGAAACCTCGCCCGTGCGTCCTGGAACAAGGGGCTTCCGCTTTCGTATGGGATCAGCTTGGCCTTGTAGGGACGGGAGGGGCGGACGACCCAACCGACCAGCAGGGACACCAAAGCGAACACCAGCGCCACGCCCATGAACATCGCGATCGGCAGATAATTCAATGGAACGGGTTCGTTCGACATCAACGCCTCGTCTTAGTCCGTCCGGTCCCGCGGGCTCTCCAACACTGACTCGAAAAAGGGTGTATGGCGCAATCCATGGAGCCGGACGGGTGGAAGCCCCTTGTGTTGGAACAACGCCTTGAATGTCGTCCCCATGCCGTGCGGCCGCAATAGATGCGCAATCGCGAGTATTTCCGGGGAGTCCTCCGGGAGTGCGGCGCAATAGCGGTCGATGCCGAGGCTCATCAACAAACTCATCTGGTTCGTGAAACCGGCGACGGAGAGGCCGGCGGCCGTTCCGGACCGGGCCAGACTCGTGAAGTCGACGTGGCTCGTGAGATCCTGCTCGCCGACCGCGGAGAGGACCTGATCGGACACGGAATGCCGAGCATAGCCGCGCAAGGTGCCTTGGCGGCGATCGGCCCCGTACAAATCGGCGGCGGTGTGTCCGTAATCGATGGTGATCACGAGGCCGTGCTTGAGTCGGCTCGCCACGCCGGCGATCCAATCCAGCGCATGGAGATTGACCTCCGCGACCGCGCCTTCCGAGAGCGTCAGGCCGAGGCGGTCGAAATAATCAGTCAGCGCCATGGTCGAAAGCGATCCCTCGAGCTCGCCGAGCCGCCCATCAGTCACGGTCACGTATCGTTCCCGCAGGTTGCCGGCTGTCATCGCGACCCGGTGGACCGGAAATGCGTCGATCAGTTCGTTCGATAGGACGAGTCCGACGACGCTCTCCGCCGGCAGTGCCTCGAGTCGATCCACCCACGCGACCCGGCCCGTGACGTCGAGCCAGTCGGCCAGGGTGTCTCGTTGAACGGCGCGATGGGCCGGGCTGCGATCGATCAGGATGTACCGCAGTCGGGGCAACAGCGACGGAGACTCTCGGGCGCATGTCGCCAAGATGTCGCGGGCGAGCCACCCCTTACCGGGCCCCATCTCCAGAATCGTGAAACACGGGGGGTGCCCTAGGAGGGCGTCGACTTGCTCGGTCTGCTTGGCCAGGGCCCACCCCAGGGCCGGATGGACGTCGGAACTGGTGTAGAAGTCTCCTGACCAGCCGATGCGCGGGCCGGTCCGGCCGGTTCCATCCGGTTCGGAATGGCGCATGTAATAGCCGTGGACCGGATGATAGAGCGCCAATTCCATGAAGCGCGCATAGGTCATCGGTCCACGAAGGGCGATCTCTTCCCGGATGAGCGCCAGCAGTTCGGGAATACCCGGACTCGTGGAACAGTGGACTCCACGTCGCCTGCTTTGTGTCGTTACAGGTGACACCAATCCCTTCCCCAAAGCTCGCAGGAAAAAAGGGTCTTAGAGTAGCGGCGACGCGGTTGTAAAGTCAATGCGAACGGCTGAGAGATCACGGACACAACTTGGTGAGCCCATTACATCACGGATCATAGGATTTCGGTGCTACGAGCAAGATGGTCGCATCTGGAAGAAGGGCGGGTCAACAGCCCAAAGATTCCCATTGAGATGTTAGGCCTATTAGGAAAGCGCGACTGCTTGATGCGTCAACGTGCCTGGAGGGGGAAAATACCTGCCAAATTTAGTTGGGCATACCCCAAATAGCGGTGGTATAGGCGCAAAGCCCAACCCCAAATGGTACCTAGCGGTCGAAGCGATCCCGGCTGGGTTGAGGTGGAAGCTTGAGGAGCGATCTAGAGATCGTTGAATTCTTCTATGGTGAGACCGGCTTGGCGGATCAATTTTCGAAGCAGCCCGGGACCCAGTTCATGATGCTGCGGGACGGACAGGGTATATTCGAAGCTTGCTTTCACTAACATGACATGGGAACCCCGTTGCCTGGCAACTGCCCAACCGGCTCGCTGTAACTTTCTGACTGCCTCGGGCCCAGAACAGAGCCTGAGGCGTTCTGCCATCAGACGACCACCTCAACGGCTTGGTCCGTATCGAGCGATCGCTTGGACTCCATCACTTCAAGCCATCCTGCGATCGCCTCCTTTACATTTGCGATCGCCTCCTCCCGCGTCTTGCCCTGTGATAGGCAGCCGGGCAGAGCCGGCACTTCGGCCACGAAATAGCCGGCTTCGTCCGGCTCCACGATGACATGCAATTTCACGCGTTGATTCTCCTACACGAGCTGCCTGTTGCCATTATCAGTGAGGTCCGCCATTCGGTCAAGCTAAGAGCATATCCCATGTCGTCAGAGGGAGAGAGCCGAGACATCGGCAACATTCGTCATCTCTGACCTTCCCGGGCCAAGGCAGGCCACGCGACAAAACGACTCCCGATCCTGTTTCGAGGACCCACAACACCTATTCTCTGGCGCCCTTCGGCAAATGATCGCACCTTGCGAGCGCCTTCCGGCAGCAACCGCGCTGGTGTGGCCGATTCTCAAATGGGCGGGTTAGCTGCTTTATCTCGCCTTTCGCGCCAGCTTCCCCAACGTACATCGCGCACTTAATGGAGGAGCGGGCACCCGTCGAGATTATTTCCCTAAACTCTCTTCCCAGCAGGCCGGTTAGTTTCGGTTGCGGAAATCGCTGAGGTGCGCGAAGCCGTCCATGCCGACTGACTGCGTCTCGCGAGTAGCAGCAACCGTCCGTTCTTTTCAAATCCTTCCCAATGGGCTGCGGAGAAGCTTGTCGGCGAGGTTAGCGAGCGAGCAACGCGCCGGTGGTCGTCGAGTGGAAAGCGCGAACCTTCTTTCTTCACTCTCCCCAAGGTGGTGGAGCGAGGGCAGGCTTTCACTGCGCGCATCGAGCGAGCACCGCCCGCTATTCAGAAATGCAATCGATCTTGGATGCGGGCTCTGCGAGCACGAAAGACGGCCCTCGCTCCACCGACCGTCTCACGCCCCGTGGCATTTCTTGTATTTCTTGCCGGACCCGCAGGGACAGGGGTCGTTGCGGCCGACCTTGTCGACGTGCCCCTTCGGGCTCGGGGTGACAATGGCTTCATCGCCGTGGCTCAGGGTGATGCGGGGCGGCAGTTGCGGGGGCGGCGTCGGCGGGACCTCCTGCTGGCGGACTTCCTGGATCCGGAAAAGCCGCTCCAGCGTGTCCGATTGGATGCGCGTCATCAGGTTCGAGAACATGTCGAACCCTTCGCGCTTGTATTCGATGAGCGGATCCTTCTGCCCGTAGCCGCGCAGGCCGATGCCGTCGCGCAGATGGTCCATCCCGAGCAGGTGCTCCTTCCAGTGATGATCGATGACTTGGAGGAGGATCAGCTTTTCGAGTTGGCGCAGGATGTCCGGACGGATCTCCTGCTCCTTCGCGGCGTAGGCGCGCTGGACGGCCTGTTGGAGATCTTCCAGCAGCGCATCGCGGCCCATTTCCTTCAGGCTGTCGAGGCCCCTCGGGTGGCCCTCGGCGATGTCGACGCCGAATTGTCCCTGCATGGATTCCGCCAACCCCTTGAAATCCCATTCTTCCGGATACTGCTCCTCGGGACAGCAGGCATTCACGAAGGCGGTCACGACGTTGTTCATCATGTCGCGCACCTCGCCGGAAATGTCCGAGCTGGTGAACACGGCCCGGCGGTGCTGATAGATGATCTCCCGCTGCTTGTTCATCACGTCGTCGTATTCGAGCAGTTGCTTCCGGATCTCGAAATTGTGCGCTTCGACCTTCTTTTGGGCGTTTTCGATGGCCCGTGTGACCATGCCGTGCTCGATCGGCACGCCCTCCTCCATGCCGAGCTTGAGCATGAGGTTCGATACGCGCTCGGAGGCGAAGATCCGCATCAGATCGTCTTCGAGGGACAGATAAAAGCGCGACGAGCCAGGGTCGCCCTGGCGACCCGCCCGACCCCTGAGCTGGTTGTCGATCCGCCGGCTCTCGTGGCGCTCAGTGCCCAGGATGTGCAGCCCGCCCGCCGCGACGACTTCCTGTTTATTTTTCTCGCAATCCGCCTTGATGTCCTCGAAGACCGCGAGACGGCGATCCTCGGGGATCCCTTCCTCCCGGTAGAGCAATTGCTTGAAGAGAAACTCCGGATTGCCGCCGAGCAGGATGTCGGTGCCGCGTCCCGCCATGTTGGTGGCGATCGTCACCGCGCCCTTGCGGCCCGCCTGCGCGATGATCTCCGCCTCCCGCTCATGGTACTTGGCGTTCAAGACATGGTGTTTGACGCCCTGCCGGCTGAGCAGGCCGGACAGGCGTTCGGATTTCTCGATGGAAATCGTGCCCACGAGGACGGGCTGGCCGTGCTCGTAGCACTCCTTGATCTCTTCGACGATGGCGTTGAACTTTTCGCGCTCCGTGCGAAAGACGACGTCGGCGTAGTCCTTGCGGATGTTCGGGCGATTCGTGGGAATGACGTTCACGTCGAGGTTGTAGATCTTGGCGAACTCGGCCGCCTCGGTGTCGGCGGTGCCGGTCATGCCCGCGAGCTTCTTGTACATTCGGAAGTAATTCTGGAAGGTGACGGACGCCAGCGTTTGGTTCTCGTTGGCGATTTTGACGCCTTCCTTGGCTTCCACGGCTTGGTGCAGGCCGTCGCTCCACCGCCGACCCGGCATAAGCCGGCCCGTGAACTCATCCACGATGATGACTTCGCCGTCCTTCACCACGTATTCCACGTCGCGCTTGTAAAGCGTATGCGCCTGCAGTGCCTTGATGACGTGGTGGACCAGGTTCATGTTGGCGATGTCGTAGAGGTTCTCGACGCCCAACAGTTTCTCGACGCGGGCGTTGCCCTCCTCCGTTAGGGCCGCCGTCTTGGTCTTTTCCTCGATGGTGTAGTCGCGTTCGGCCTGGAGCTGCGGGATGATGGCGTTGCAGCGATAGTAGAGATCCGTCGTGTCGTCGGTCGGCCCCGAAATGATGAGCGGCGTCCGGGCCTCGTCGATCAGGATGCTGTCCACCTCGTCGACGATCGCGAAATTCAGCTCGCGCTGCACGCACTGGCTGATGTCGCTGACGATCAGATTGTCGCGCAGGTAGTCGAATCCGAACTCATTGTTGGTGCCGTAGGTGATATCGGCGCGATAGGCGTCCTGCCGGGTGCAGGGGCGCAGGTGCTGCAGGCGCCTGTCGGCGGCCTCGTAGGTCGGGTCGAACAGGAACGAGGCGTCGTGCTGAATCACGCCGACCGACAGCCCCAGGAAATGGTAGACCTGACTCATCCATTGGGCGTCGCGCTTGGCCAGGTAGTCGTTGACGGTCACCAGATGGGCGCCGAGGCCGGCGAGGGCGTTGAGGTACAGCGGGAGCGTGGCGACCAGCGTCTTTCCCTCGCCCGTCTTCATTTCGGCGATCCGGCCTTTGTGCAGGATCATGCCGCCCAGGAGCTGGACGTCGAAATGCCGCATGTTCAGCCGGCGGCGGGCCGCCTCCCGACACACGGCGAAGGCTTCCGGAAGCAGATCGTCCAGCGTCTCGCCAGCGGCCAGACGTTTCCGGAATTCCTGGGTTTTGTCGGCGAGCGCCTGGTCTGGCAGGGGGGTGAACCCGGCCTCCAGACTATTGATGCGCTCGACCATCGGCCGTAAGGCCTTGATCTCGCGGTCGTTCTTGCTCCCGAAGATGAGATTCAGCACACGTGTGAGCATGGACTCAAGGGTGTTTGGTTATCAGGATGGCGGGGCTCACCTTATAAATCTGAATGAGTATAACGCAATCGTCGGGTGAATCCTACAGGAAAGGCGGGGCGCGAGTCGGCGGGCCGATACAATGCCTCGGTCCGCTGCCGAGCCGGGGATCCGGCGGCGCAACCTTGACAGGGGGGCCGCGTTCTCTGTAGCATCCTACCGATCTCATGCGTCGAGGCACTCACATGGTCGGGTTCCGCGGGATCGCGCTGGCGATGGCGCTGACACTCATCATGGTGGCGGCGGCTCTGTATCCGGCGACCGTGCCGCATGCCGCGCATCACGCCTCTCACCATGCCGCCACCCATGGCACGGTCCTCTGTACCTGGTTGTGTTCTGCCGGGCAGATGGCGGAGTCCCCGTTTGTTTCTGATCAGGCCGTCATTCTCGTGGCGGTCACCGTTCCACCCGTGCCGCTGGTTTCCCCTGATCGCCTTCTTTCCGTTCCCGTTTCGTCTCGTGCCCCTCCCGCTGTCGGCGTCTAGCTTTCGTTTCGACATCCACTATCCCTGATCGTTGGTGAGGGGCGCACCGGATCGCAGCGCTCGAAACGGTCGTCCCGGCTTGCGAAAAAAGGGGCGGTCAAGGGGGCAGTTCATGAGAAAACAGGTGTTCATCGCGCTCGGCATCATCGTGCTGGCGTTGACGTCCGGGCCGGACCGTGCATGGAGCATGGGGGGGCGAGTTCCGGCGGTCGGCATGCCGGCGGTGGATTTCAAGCTCGTCGACCTCGAGGGAACGGTCCGGAGTCTCAGCGATTACAAGGGGAAGGTCGTCTTGTTGAATTTTTGGGCCACGTGGTGCAAGCCCTGTACGACGGAGATGCCGGCGATGCAGGCGGCCTATGAGCAATTGAAAGACCGGGGGTTGGTGGTGGTGGCGGTGAACGAACTCGAGGACGAGGTGAGAGTCCGCCGGCACATCACGGAATATGGGCATACCTTCCCCGTCCTTCTAGATCGAAAAAACGAGGTGGCCAATCTGTACGGCGTCTTCGGACTGCCGGTGAGCGTGTTCATCGACGGCGACGGGGCGGTCCAGGAATATGTCAAGGGCAGCCTGCTCACCGAACAGAAAATTCACGATGTGTTCGATCGGTTGCAGGGCCGGTCGGGACTCCGGGCGGCCTCCGGCCGGTAACCCATGTCGCGTCGCGTCGTACCGGTCGTGGCCGTCGCCCTCGCGGGCGTGTTGCTCCTGCTGAGCGGGTTGCTCTATCCCGCGACGGTCCCGCATGCGCTGCACCACGCCCACCACCAGGCGGCCACGCATGCCACGGCGCTCTGCAGTTGGCTCTGCGCAGCCGGACAGATGACCGAGTCCTCGGTCCCGGTGGTAGGGTCCGAATTCAGGCCGATCGCCTGGGTGAGTCGTCAGATCGCGGACAATCCTTCGACCTCGCCGACGTATCGTCCTCCTTCTCGCGCGCCTCCGACCTTCTTTTCATAGCCAACACCGGTTGATTCAGCGGCATCGGTGCGTGTACGGGTGCCCCCATCGGGGAACTCCGTCCGCGGAGGATGCGGTGATACGGAAGGATGTCATCATGAAGGCCGTTGTGTCTGTGTTTGTCCTCGCGTTCGTGTGCGTGACGATCCTCCTGGGGGGTGTCCAGGCCCTCGCGTCGTGCGGGGCCGTGAGCTGTTTCGTCGTGATCGGTTCGCAGCAGCAGGTGCCGCAAAAGGGGCTGCTGACGGTCAACCTGATCTACAATTACACCCCGTCCGAAGCCCCCTCGGGGCAGGGCGGCGGAATCCCCTTCTCCAGTCAGGGCACGCGACAACTGATTCTGGCCAATCTCAACGTGGATCAGATCCGCACGCTCGTCCGGACCTATACCCTGGACATGAACTATGGTCTGACGGATCGGCTGGGACTGCAAGTCACCGTGCCATACAAGTTCGTCCATGCGGATGCGCAGCTCGGCCTGGGGACTTCCGCTCCCTATTCGGATCGTGGCGTCGGCGACATCCGCGTAACCATGAAATACAACGTGCTGCCGACGCTGCGCAGCATGGTGGTGGTGGGGGTGGGAGTGGATCTCCCGACCGGCGACTACAATCAAACCGGCAGCACGGGGGCCTTGGCCGAATCGACCCTGCAGATCGGAAAAGGCAGCGTGGGCATCGTACCGACCTTGTATCAGTCCTACGAGCTCATTCCCCATCGACTGAACCAGTTCGCCTTGGCCAGCTATCGCCACACGCTTCGGAATAGCGACGGCTACCGGTTCGGCGACGAGCTGAATCTCAGTTTCGGCCTCAACATCATTCCATTCGAGAAGGCGCCCTGGCTGGTGCTCACTCAGCAGGTCAATTATCGATGGATTCAGCAGGACAGCATCAACGCCGCCTTGTTTCTCTTTGACCCGGCGTTGAGCCGGACGATTCTCCTGGACGCGCGGCAAATCAATCGCGATATTCCCACGACGGGGTCGACGTACCTGGCCTATTCGCCGGGCGTCATGCTGAACCTGTGGAATTTCGCGTCGGCCTATTTCATTGCGCAGATCCCGGTGGCACGTGATTTCAACGGCAATTTGGAACAGCAACTGAGTTTTATCGGCGGGATCACGAAGACCTTCAATGTGCCGACCCCGTTCTAGCCCCAGCGTGCGTGCCGGCTCGTGCGGGCTGGCCCTCGTGCTCCTCATCTGGGTGGGGGCGCTCGCCCCGATCATGGCGGTCGCCTGTCCTCACGGGGGGGCATCTCCGGGTGTGGCGCACGAGTCGGGATTGTGCGCCTGGTCGTGCGCGGCCAGCCCGCAGGGTGTCCTTCAGGACCAGCAGCTCTTGTCCGAGGCGCTGCCCCAGACCGGATGGATACGCCGTGCCGGTTTCTGGGTCTTGGTCTGCACCACCGCGGCCCTCGCGTTTTCTCGAGGTCCGCCGTGTGGCGTCTCGGCCGTGTGAGCATGCCAAGAACCGCCGTTCCATCGACTATTCGCAAGGAGAGAACCATGCAGGACAGCAACACAACAGAGAGCTTGAACGACGCAGGATGGTCGTCTCGTCGCTATGCCAGCGCAATCCTCGGGCTTGGCTTGTCGGCCCTGGTCGGCTGCGGCGGGAGCGACAGCAGCTCCGTCGCGACACCCACCTCCACGGGAAGCGCCGGGCTCACGAGTCCCTTGGTGTTCGTCAACAATACCGGGGATAAGACGCTGGGGGTGATTAAACACGACGGCGATACGAATAACGCGCTCATTGCGACGCTGGGCGCCAACAACGAATTTCAGGGCGCGGCGCTCGGAGACATGACCGCTTCGGCCGGGGATTGGGTGTTCGTCAATCTGGCCGCCGCCAACGGGGTGGCCGTCATCGATCCGCTCAGCGGCGCGGCGCCGGTTTTCGAGACCGTGATCGCCACCGGCGAGAGGCCGGTTCATATCTACCGCGACCCCGTCGATGGGGAAGTGATCTGGTCGATGAACGACGGAAATGCCACCACGGGCGTGGATGGAGTGAATTGCGCGGCCCAATCCCAGGGGTCGGTGTCGGTGCTGCATAATTCGCATCTCGGACCGGGCGGGGAGGTGCCCAAGCTGGAGAAGACGCTGTGCTTCGGCGCCGGGCACAAGGTGGCGGCTTTTGCCGGGCCGACCGCAACGGATGCGGGCATTCTGAAGCGCACGTTCATTACCAGCGTGAAAAGCGGGGACATGACGGTGATCGACAATGAGTCGTCCGCGGGGACCTATCTGACGGTGATCAAGAAGATCGATCTCTGCGACAGCGCCAAGGAAACCACGGCGTGTGATGCCGACGTCGAGACGGCCAACGCTTCAAGCCCGCACGGCATTGCCTGGTCGATTGCGACCGGGAAGGTCTACAGCTACCAGGAAGGGTACGAGAACATTGTCGAGGTTGATCCCAACACGATGCAGATTACTCGCAAGGTCGACATCGCCCCCTTCACCTCCTACGGTATCAGTCCGAATGGGAAGTTCCTCATGCTGCGCGCCACCGATCGCACCTCGGATCCCAGCCATGTCGTGGGCAAGCTGGGCGTGATCGACCTCACAACCACGCCGTTGGCGGTCACGACATTCCCGGATCTGCAGGACGTGGCGCCGGGGGCGTTCAGGTTCAATCCGGACGGAACCAAGCTGTATCTCACGCAGTCGAACTCCAATGCCAGTTTGACGGCCGCCCAGCAGGCGAACTTGAAGCGGGACGTTCTGGTGGTCCTCGATACCGCAGCGCTGCCGGCCCCGCCGAGTGTTACGACAGAGATCAAGCTCTTGGCCTCCCCAGGCGGCCACAGGCAGGATCTCCACGTGCACGACGGCACGTTGAAGCATATTTGGGTGTCCAACAGGGACGACAACTCCGTCTCCGTCATCAATGCGGCGAGCAATCAGCTTGTGCAGCGTGTGGCGGTCGGCACGGCTCCGGTGGGCCTCATGGTGTATGAGAGCAGAGCCGTGGCAGGCGCCGCACACGAAGTTGGCCGAGTGGCGGGGGCCGCGGCGTCCGTCGGCGAAACCTTGGTCATCGGTCCCGAGCCGGAGGTATGGGGGGACCATTTCGTACAGTAGCGTCGGGATGCAACAGGCCGTTGGGATTTGGGTGCGCCGCGGCGGTGAGACAGAATCTCGCCGCCGCGCGAGACTCATACCGAACTCCACCGCAACTCATACACGCGCGTTGCGAACGCACATGGTTTGAAGCACGTGTTGGCAGGCGCGACTGGGCCCGCCGATGGAATCATCACCCTGTGAGGCCCTTGCGACGGGAAGTGGTATGAAGCGCTACGCGGTGATGCGGTCGGTCAGGTTGACGGTGGTGTGATGCAGAGGAATGCAGACAGATGGCGATGGGAGGGGAGGAACGGGATGCGAGGGATCGTGGTCTTGTGCTGCGCGGAGGGACCGTGGCCTTGAGCGGCTCCTTGGCATTCGCCCAGGACGCCGCGCTGGAGCGGCTTTTGCGTGTCCGGATTTTGAACCAGCATTTCGAAGGGGTTGACCATTACGACGTGGTGATCGGCGCACCTCCGCGTTGATTTCGATCCGGTTCTCTCTTTATAGTCCCCAGTGAAGGGTTTCTTCCTTCCTGCGGGGCACGCGTCGTGAGGACGAGACGACCTCTGGGCCAATTGCCATGTGCGTCGCCGATCATCGCCGTGTTTGTCCTGGCCTGGTCCGCTCAGGCGATGGCTGTCCAGCCGGACCTCGCGAAACGCCACTACGAATCAGGAATCCAGCATTCGAAGCAGGGTGCCGTCGAGGAGGCCGTGCGGGCCTTCAAGAGAGCGACGGAACTCGACCCTGGGATGGCCGAGGCGCATTATCAGCTCGGATTGACGCTGCTGAATGGGAAAAAATCTTCCAAGGAAGCGGCGGCGGCCTTTCGGCAGGCCGTAATCGCCAATCCGGCGCTGGCAGGGGCTCACTACGAACTGGCCCAACTGGCGCTGAACGAAGGCAACGTGCGCGAAGCGGAACAGGGGTTGGAGCGGGTCATCGACCTGGCTCCCCGTCAGGAGCAGGCCTATCTGGATTTGGCTAAACTGTACGAGCGCACGCATGCCAGCGAGCGGGCGGAAGCGACCTACCTCGCATTGCTCAACATCGATGAGGGTCACCCGGAAGCGTTGTATCGGCTCGCCGGGCTGGCGGACATGCGGGGAGACTCGAAGATCGCCCAGGGCTACCTCAGCAGGCTCTTGCGCCTCAGGCCGGCCCACGCCGACGCCTGGTACCTGCAGGGCCGGATCGCCGAAAAGAACAATCAACTGACCGCGGCCGCCGCCTCTTACCGGGAAGCGCTGCGGGCCAAACCCGATTTGATCGACGCCCGGTTCAATCTCGCGTTCATTCTGCGCAGCCAAGGTAAATCGGCGGAGGCGGCACGCGAATTCCTGGAGGTGATCGCCATCAAGCCGGAGCATGCCGAGGCGCACATGAATCTGGGCCTCGTCTATACCACCATGCACAAGTTGGACGAGGCCGAGCGCGAGTACGAGGCGGCGGTGCGATTGAACCCCACCCTGGTCGAAGCTCACTACAACCTGGGAGTGTTCTACGAACTGCACCGCAAGGATCTGCCTCGCGCCCTGGCGCAATATCGCCGCTATCGGGATCTCGGCGGCCGGGATGAGCGGGTGGATCGCATCGTGGGAGAGGCGGGACGCTAGCCCGCATTATTCACGAGAATTCGTGACCCTTCGACCTACTCAGGGTCCCGAGCCCAGCCGAGGGACGAAATCGCGGAGACGCCAGGCGAGACGGGCAGGCGGAGTCGCGAGAGTCCGAGGCGGACTTGAAACGGTCTGTCGAGGGACACCGAGCGGCGAGCCTGCCCGCCTGGATGCCAACCGGCCGCATCCAGGCTTGACGCAGCGGCGTCTCGGCGGGTGCAGGAGAAGTCCTCGTGAATAATGCGGGCTAGGAAGACGTGTTCTGGTCACTCGTCATTCGAAATTCGTCATGGGAAAGAAACGAGGCGGATCGGGCGATTCTTCACGATTGACGGTTGACGCTTGACGAATGGCCTCGCTCCGAAGAACGCTCAGTATCCGTACCGCCAGTACGGACCCCAGAAGTAGTAATGAGCAGGAGCGACCGGGCGGTAGAGGTACCGAACTTCGGTTGGCGGTCCCCACGCGTGGAGTTGTTTGACGGTGAGGACGGGATACACGTACTCCACCTCATCGATCGGCAGTGTCTTCGTCCCCGTGATCTCCCCGACAATCGTCACTCTGGTCCCCGGCGGCAGCACCGCCGGATCGAGCGACTGCGGCTCCATGGCGAGGAATCGTCCTTGCGTCTCCATGCGGTCGGGCTGCGGTTCATTGTTCGTATCGAGCGGCAGTTGAAGGACCTCGATGCGGGTCCCCTCCTTGAGCCGCTTCGTGGACAGGACCGCTCCGCCCAGCCGGACGACTTTCCCGCGATGGGCGTCGGGCGCTGCGGTAAGCTGGGAGAAGGTCAGCTCGCGATCGATCGGTTCCTGTTGCATGACCTCCTCGGACGACGGCGTGCTCGCGCAGGCCGAGAGCAGCGCGGCAACAGCCAGCAGACAGGCTGAAACTGATGAGGTGGGACGCATGCGGCGATTATAACAGAGACATGGGGCTCGGATTATCGACTATAATGGGCGTGGGCGGCACATCGGCCCAGGAAGAAAGGAGCGTCCTGTGAAAGGGAAGAGCCAGACAGTCGCGATGCTGGTCACGATCATGTGTTTGGTCTGGGGGTGGGAAGCCGTCGCGACCGGAGCGGAGCGCCCGGAGCTCAAGGGCAAGTTCGAGCTCCTGAACGAACCGTCGACCCACGTCAAAGGGAAGGTGAAACTCGTCGAGTTCGCGGATTTCTATTGCCCGCATTGTCATCATTTCGAGGAAGCGGGATTGCCGGTCCTGAAGCAAGAGTTCGGCGACAAGCTCGAAGCGACCATGGTGGGATTCCCGGTGTTCCGCCAGATGTTGCCGACTCCGTTCGAAATGTACGAACAGGCGAAGGCGATGGGTAAGGGCGAGGAGATGAAGGCCGTGCTGTTCCGCACGATCCACGTCGACAAGGTGAAGTTCCTGGATCGCACGCTCCGCGCCGCGCTGATCAAGGAAGTGGGGCTCGACCCCGTGGCGTTCGAACAGGGGCTGGAAAGCGGCAAGCCGATCAAGGCCCTGGAGGAGGGCAAGCGGTGGGGTGAACGAATCAATCTGCAACAGACCCCCACGCTCCTGCTCGACGGCAACATCAAGATCACCGACATCAATCCCGAGAACGTGAAGCTGGTGATCCGGAGCATCCTGGATCACGACACAAAGAAGAAGTAAACAGGAAGGGGACCTCATGGCGGTAGATCCGATCTGCGGCATGACCGTCGAACCCGCCGCCTCGGCAGGACGCCACGAGTACGCCGGCACGACCTATTACTTCTGCAGCCGCCACTGCCTCGAGCGATTCCAGACCGATCCCGCCCGGTACCTCCGTCCCGGCCACCCCGGTGCGGCTTCGGCGGCGGCGCCCCTCATGATGCCGTCGTCGAAGACAAAAGGCCTGGTCATGGTGGAGCCGCCGCGGCCGACGGGCCCCTCTTCCGTCGACCCGGTGTGCGGCATGACGGTCTTTCATGACTCTGCCACCGCCACCCACGAGCACGCCGGCACCACCTACTACTTTTGTTGCCTCGGCTGCCAGACCAAGTTCAAGGCCGACCCCGATCGCTACCTGCACCCCGAACGACACGCGCCGGAGCCGGCCACGCCTGTGCCGGGACAGAAGTACGTGTGCCCCATGTGTCCGGAGGTCGAGTCGCCGAAGCCGGCCCCTTGTCCGAAGTGCGGCATGGCGCTCGAGCCGGCCATCGTCGCGCCGTCGACGGCCACGGAATATGTCTGTCCGATGCACCCGGAGGTGCGGCAGTCGGTCCCCGGATCATGCTCCATTTGCGGGATGGCCTTGGAGCCTCAGACGGTTTCGCGCGAAGAAGAGGCCAATCCCGAATTGATCGAGATGAGCCGGCGCTTCTGGTGGTGCCTGCCGGCGGCCGCCGTGGTCATGGGGCTCGCCATGTCCGACATGATCCCGGGCCAGCCGCTCCAGCGGGCCGTCTCGCAGGGCGCGTTGAACTGGGCGCAATTTGCTCTGTCGACTCCGGTGGTCCTGTGGGGCGGGTGGCCTTTCTTTGAGCGCGGGTGGCAGTCGCTGCGCAGCCGCCACTTCAACATGTTCACCCTGATCGCCATGGGGACGGGCGCCGCCTACGGCTATAGCGTCGTGGCCACGGTGTGGCCCGGCGTGTTGCCGGCGTCGTTCAAGCATGCGGACGGATCGGTGGCCGTCTATTTCGAAGCCGCGGCGGTCATCACGGTGTTGGTCCTGATGGGGCAGGTGCTCGAGTTGCGGGCGCGCGGGCAAACAAGCGGCGCGATCCGGGCGCTGCTCCGTCTGGCCCCGCCCACCGCTCACCGGATTCGTCCGGACGGACAGGACGAAGACGTGCCCCTGGCCTCGATCCAACCATCCGACCGGTTGCGGGTGCGTCCGGGCGAGCATGTGCCGGTGGACGGCGTGGTGATCGAGGGTCACAGCGCGGTGGACGAGTCCATGATTACGGGCGAGCCGGTCCCGGTGGAAAAGTCCGTCGAGGCCCGTGTGACGGCCGGGACGTTGAACGGCACGGGGTCGTTTGTCATGCGTGCGGAGCGCGTCGGAACCGACACGCTGCTGGCCAAGATCGTCGCGATGGTGAGCGAAGCTCAACGGAGCCGGGCGCCGATACAGCGACTGGCCGATGTCGTCGCCGGATATTTCGTGCCGGCCGTCATGCTGGTCGCCGTGCTGGCCGGACTTGCGTGGTGGTGGGGGGGGCCTGAGCCGCGACTGGCTTACGCATTGGTCAATGCCGTCGCCGTGCTGATCATCGCGTGTCCCTGCGCACTCGGGCTGGCCACGCCCATGTCGATCATGGTGGGTACCGGGCGCGGGGCGAGCGCGGGGGTGCTGGTCAAACACGCGGAGGCGCTGGAGACGTTCGAGAAGGTGGACACCTTGCTCTTCGATAAGACCGGCACGTTGACGGAGGGCAAGCCCACGTTGAAAGCGATTCGCGCAGCGCCCCCGTGGAGCGAGGCGGCCTTGCTTCGACTGGTGGCGAGCCTGGAGCGCGGCAGCGAACATCCGTTGGCCGCCGCGATGGTGGCCGCGGCGACGGGCCGCGGCATCGAGTTGGCGAAGGTGGAGCAATTTCGCGCCGTGCCCGGGAAGGGCGTGGCTGGCTCGGTGGACGGGAAGCAGGTCGCGATCGGAACCGCCGGATTCCTGACCGGAGATGTCAAGGTGCCGGAAGCGGAGCTGCGACCGTGGCTCGAGGAGGCGGAAGCGATGAAGCAGGCTGGGCAGTCCGCCATGCTGGTGGCGGTCGATGGCCGCGCGGCGGGCGTGGTCGGGGTCTCCGATCCGATCAAGCCGACGACTCCCGCGGCGATTCGCGCGTTGCGAGCGGAGGGGCTTCGGCTGGTCATGGTCAGCGGGGACAGTCGCACCACCGCCGAAGCCGTGGCGAAGCATCTGGGCATCCACGAGGTCATGGCGGAGGTGCTCCCCGAGCAGAAAAGCGCGATCGTGAAGCGTCTGCAAGGGGAGGGGCATGTCGTGGCGATGGCCGGTGACGGGATCAACGACGCCCCGGCCCTGGCGCAGGCGAACGTCGGGATCGCCATGGGCACCGGCGCGGCGGTGGCCCTGGAAAGCGCCGGAATTACGTTGGTGAAGGGCGATCTCCGTGGTATCGTGCGGGCACGGCGATTGAGCCGCGCCACGATGCGGAATATTCGGCAGAATCTCGTGTTTGCCTTCCTGTACAACACGCTGGGCGTGCCGATCGCGGCCGGCATTCTGTATCCGATCTGGGGCCTGTTACTCAGCCCGATGCTCGCCAGCGCTGCGATGACGTTCAGCTCCGTCTCCGTGATTACGAACGCGCTGCGCCTGCGACGGACTCCTCTCTAAACCCATGCACGAGTCCCTCTCGTCCGCCTCTCGCTGGGTTTGTGGGCTGGGCTGGGTGGTCTGGGCCCTGGTGGCTGCGCCGCTCTGGGCCGCGGAGCGCCCGAACGGGCAGCCCGCCGTCATCGATCTGCAGGCGCAGATCAAAGCCACGTCCCTCAGGGTGCTTCCAGCCATCGTCAGTATCGCCGCCACGGTCGTCATTCCCGAACAGGCCTTGAGCGACGAACGCCTGCCCTTCGGCTCGTTTCGGGATCTTCCGCCGCTGCGGCGGCAGTATGGACAGGGGTCGGGCGTCATCGTGTCGTCGGACGGCTACATCATCACCAACCATCACGTGGTGGCCGAGGCCACCTACGTGGATGTGCTGTTGTCCGACCGAAGGCAGTTCAAGGGGCGGGTCGTGGCGACCGATCCCAAGACCGACGTGGCCATCGTGAAAATCCAGGCCACGGGCTTACCGTCCGTGCTGTGGGGGGATTCCGGGAAACTCGCGGTCGGCGATTTCGTGCTGGCGGTCGGGAATCCGATGGGCCTGAGCCAAACCGTGACCTTCGGCATCGTCAGCGCCGTGGGGCGGGCCGATGTCGGCGTGGCCGATTACGAGGACTTCATCCAGACCGATGCGCCGATCAATCCCGGCAACTCGGGCGGGGCGCTGGTCAACATCGCCGGCGAATTGGTCGGCATCAATACCGCCATTGCGAGCCCGACCGGCGGCAGCGTCGGCGTCGGGTTTGCCATTCCCAGCAACATGGTGAAGCAGGTCATGCAGAGCCTGCTCAACACGGGGCGGGTGGTGCGCGGATTCCTGGGAGCCGTGACCCAGGATGTGACGCCTGTCTTGAGCAAGGTCTTCAAGCTCCCGGACGTCAAAGGGGCGGTTATCACGGATCTCCAGGCGAACGGGTCTGCGGAGCGGGCAGGGCTACGGCGCGGCGACGTGGTGGTGCGGGTCGACGGCCGCGACATCCTGGACGGCGGCCACCTGCGCAATCTGATCGCCTTGGCTCCGATCGGCAGCCGCCACCGGGTGGAGATCGTACGGGATGGGCGCGTGATGCAGGCCGACCTCGTTGTCCAGGAAGCGCCGAGAGAGCAGCGCCGGAAGACCGATATGATTGAAATTCGAGAGGGGCAGCAGACTCATCCGCTGGCCGGTCTGCTGGTCGACGAACTGACGCCTCAAATGGCACGGCAGATGGGATTGTCCGTCAGCGCGGGCCTCGTCGTGACCGATCTCGAGGAAGGCTCATTGGCCGAGGCCTCAGGCATGCAGCCCGGCGACGTGATTCTCGAAGTAAACCAGAAAGCCGTCCCCACCCTGAACGCCTACCAGCGGGTCGTGGATCCCATCAAACCGACCGATCTCGTGCTCCTGCTCGTGAATCGGCAAGGCACCGTCCTGTTCGTGCCGATTCAGGCGGAATAGGAGCGACCCGCCCGCATGATCCTCCTCATCCACCTTTGGGTGCTGTCGGAGATTCACGAGGCTTCGGCTGTAGCCTGGGCCGCGATTCCTGCCCGGAGCCGGCGGCTCGCCATCGTGGGGCGGCGCGCTGTCCGGCCGTGCGTTAGGTTGGGCGCGAGAAGCGGCCGACCAGGCGGGTGAGGAGAGCGGAGAACCGGAAGAGCGAGGTCACTGTGGCCGAGGACAACCGGGCCGAGAACGAACCGATCGGCGCGTTTCTTGGGGAGAAGATCATCAGGAGCGTGCAGCCGTCCTCTGTGCTGGTTTCGCCGTGCACGGAGTGGGCGTCCGATCGGTGGTGGTCCCCCGGGAGCAAGGCCTCTCCCTGGCACATGCGGCCGCCTTCCAGGACGAACAATTCCTCGGTTTCCGCATGCCGGTGCGGGGCGTGCCGATAGCCGGACGCGAATTTCACGATGGCGGTCGTCCGTTGCGTCAACGGGTCCACATGCAAGACTTTCAGTTTCATTCCCGGTAACGGTTCGACCCACGTTCCCTCGGTCGAGCGGATGAACGTAAAACCGGGATGGGCGGCCAGCGGGGCCTGCGGCTGACTCACTTGAATGCGGGCCGGCAGTTGGGCTTTCAACCCGGGCGGGGGTACCACGGGGCGGATCGCCGATGCAAGTTGGGCGGCCGTTCGTTGAAAGGAGGCGACATCGGCCCGCGCAGCTTGGGCCGACGCCCCCTTGTCCTCGAGCAGACGCTCGAAGGCCGTTCGTTCCTCGCCATCCAAAGCTCCCAGCGCGTGGAACGCCGCGCGTTCCCGTCGGCCATCCGAGCGATGCTGCGTCATACCAACAGTCCTCCCCGTAAGGGGTCAGCCCGTGGTCTACGACCGGTGCGGGGGATTGGATTTATGCGACCGGCGCAAGGTCAGGGATCGAGCGCCGGAATTTGGAGCGGCAAGACTATAGCACCCTCGTTTTTCATCGGGCCAACGGGTCGCTCGCTGCGGCGCTGCGTGCAACGGTCCCGTGTGCTCGTGAGCGGGGTAAGCACGAGCGGGGGTTCCGCACGACCGGCCCGATGTGGCGACGATCTTGCGGTGGGTGCCCCGGCGTGACGCGCCCTTGGTGCCTTGCCTTTCGACGACCCCTGTGGTATCTAGCGGTGGCACGAATAATATATTCGTAACACTTGATGAGGTGCCGTGAAACAGCTCGTCCGATTCGGCGTGTCGCTCGATCGTCACCTCCTCGATGACTTCGACCGTCTGATCCAACAACGCAAGTACACCACCAGGTCCGAAGCGATCCGTGACCTGATCCGAGACGCGCTCATTAAGCAGGAATGGGACGAAAACAAGGCCGCCGTCGGCACCGTCACTTTCGTGTACGACCATCATGTGCGAGATCTCAGCCGGAAGCTCACGCAGATCCAGCACGACTTTCAAGGGCACGTGCTGGCCGGCATGCACGTGCACCTCGATCACGACCATTGCCTGGAAGTGTTGGTGGTCAAAGGCAAGGGGTCTGAAATCCGAAGGGTCGCGGACGCGCTGGTCAGCGTGAAGGGCGTGAAGCATGGGAAGCTGACCTTGACGACCACCGGAAAAGGGCTCAGTGGCTGATGCGCGTTTGTGTCGTGGATGGGCGAGGCGGTGGGCTCGGGCGTCGTCTCGTGGAGCGACTGAACCCTCTCGTGGGGGGCGCCGGATTGCTCGGAATGGCCACCAACGCGACTGCGGCGCGGTCCATGCGTGAGGCAGGCGCCTCCCATGTGGTGGTCGACGAATCGGCGGTTCGGGGTGTTCTGTCCGAGGTGGATGTGATCATCGGCCCGCTCGGGATCGTGCTGCCCGGTGCTCTGTCCGGGGAGGTGAGCGTCGGCTTGGCGACAGCCGTCCTCCGATCTCCGGCCCGCAAGATGCTCCTGCCGGTCAATCAGCACGCAGTCGAAGTGGTGGGCGTGGAGGGACGAACCCTCGAGACGCTCATCCAGCAGGTCGTTCGACGGATCGAAGCGATGTGCGGCGCTGCCGAGCCGACCTGATCCACGGTCGGATCTTCCTTCCCCAATCGAGACCGCAGCGAACCACGAAGGTTCCCACGGCTGCAGGCCGGGCGAGCATGATGGTGGTGGGCCTTGCCCCATGCTCCCGTGACTTGCGCCAAAGGAGCATGGTTCCATGCGATATGTCAGGAGCGCCTGTTGGATCTGTGCGATGATAATCGCAGGCGGCCTTCTCGCGGAACGCGCGTTCGCCCACGATCCGGAGGTGCCGGAGGTCCAGGTGCCGGAAGTGGGGGTAGAAGCGGATCGTCCGGTCGCGGCGTCGTCGCAACAGTTCATTCCGGACAAGGAGTATTTGCTCCAGCCGCAAGGACGACCGGCCCAAGTCCTTCGGCTCATTCCCGGATTCATCGCCGTGGAGCATTCCGGCGGAGCGGGGAAGGCGGATCAGTATTTCTTGCGCGGGTTCGATGCCGACCATGGGACCGACGTGGCCTTCTTTGCGGACGGGATGCCGATCAATTTCCGCTCGCATGCGCACGGGCAGGGCTACACCGACTTGAACTTCATCATTCCTGAAACCATTGAAGGGTTGGATGTGTACAAGGGCGGCTATCACACCGAATTCGGGGACTTTGCGGCGGCCGGGGCTGTGAATTTCAGGACGCGGGAAGTGGTCAAGGAGGGGGTCATCCAAGCCGCCGGCGGACAGTTCGACACGCAACGGTATCTGCTCATGCTGTCACCGACGGTCGAGAAGGTGCGGACGTTGTTTGCGGCCGAGGGGTATTACGCAAACGGGCCGTTCATCAACGACAATCGGTACTTTCGAGGCAATCTGCTCGGGAAGGCGACATTCAACCCGACCACACGTTCCGAGTTGAGCCTGACCGGTACCTTCCATAAGGCGCGATGGAACGGCTCGGGCGAGATTCCGTTGCGCGCGGTGACGGACGGGTCGTTGGATCGATTTGGATCCATCGATCCGTCGGAAGGCGGCAGGACCCTCCGCTCCACCGGACGGCTCAACTATCATTACGATACGACCTCCGGCGGACGGTTCTTTGCCGATGCCTACGGGCAGTATTACAAGTTCGATCTCTATACGAATTTCACCTTCTTTCTGAACGATCCCATGAATGGGGACGGGTTCCAACAGTCCGATACACGGCTGGTCTACGGCGGCCATGTCGGTTACCGCCAGGTGGTTTCGGTGCTGGGAGCGCCCGGAGCCGTCACGCTGGGCGTCCAAGCGCGAGTGGACGACATCCATGCTCGATTGGGGCCGCAAGTTAAGCGGACGATTCTCGGCACGACCCTCGACAGTGACATTCAAGAGGCCTCCTATGCCCCCTATATCAAGGCAGAGGCACAGCCGCTATCATGGATGCGATTGGCGGGAGGATTACGCAGCGAGATCTTTACGTTCGACGTGCGAAATCGCTGTCTTGATTGTGCCGAACAGCCGGCCGGCCGAACCACGTCCGGCGTACTCTTGCCCAAGGCCAATGTGATCTTGGGACCCTGGGCCGCGACCGAATTGTTCTTGAACTATGGTGACGGCTTCCACAGCAACGACGCGCGATCGGCCATTGTGCCGGGATCCGCGCCCATCGCCAGGGCGCGCACCTACGAAGCCGGCATCCGTTCCAAACCCTGGGGGCCTGAGGGCGTGGAGCTGATTGCCACCCTGTGGGCTTTGGACCTCAAACAGGAACTGGTATTCGTAGGGGATGAGGGAACGACCGAGGTTCGCGGGGCGTCGCGGCGGCGCGGCGTGGAACTGGTTGCCCAGGGCCGCATTCATGGACCGCTGTACTTCAACGGCAGTTTCACCTGGACCCAGGCCGAGTTTCGAAACGGGGATGCGATTCCCCTGGCGCCAAAATTCACCGCCTATGGGGCGTTGCTCTTGAACTGGCCGGAGGGATTGACGTCCCAATTGCAGGCGACATATCTCGGGGTGCGGCCGCTGATCGAGGACCGGAGCGCGAAGGCCCCCTCCTGGATCGACTTTGATCTCTCCGAACGCTATCAGTTGCCGATCAAACTGTCCCACGGCCGCCTGGAGGCCTTCTTGTTCATCCAAAATCTGCTTAATACGAAATGGGAGCAGGCGACGTTCTTCTTCGAGTCCCGGCTCCGGAACGAGGCAGCCGGGGTCAACGATATCCACTTCGTGCCGGGGAATCCCCGATTTGTGATGGGCGGGGTGTCGTGGTACTTCTAGGGCGGCATCGAGGTTTATACTTCGCGGGGTGATCTGCATGGGAGAGATTTTGACCAGAGAGTTCTTTGCGGGACGCACGGTCACTGTGGCGCGAGCTCTGGTCGGGAAGTATCTCGTGCGGGAGCAGGGTGGGCGACGGCTGGCCGGGCGGATCATCGAAGTCGAGGCCTACGTCGGCCCGGAGGACAAGGCCTGCCATGCCTCGAAGGGCAGAACAGCCAGGACCGAGGTGCTGTTCGGCCCCCCCGGGCATGCCTATGTGTACCTGTGCTATGGAATGCACGAGTTGCTCAATGTCGTGACCGAGTGTGACGGATTTCCGGCCGCGGTGCTGCTGCGGGCGATGGAGTTCGAAGGCAGGGTGGTCGACGGACCCGGACGGCTCACGCGCAGGTTCGCGATCGGACGGGAGTTCAACCGCGCCGATCTCACCGTGGGGACCGGACTGTGGTTCGAGGATCGAGGCCGGCCGGTTTCCTGGTCGAGGGTGAAGGCATACCCGCGGATCGGGGTGGACTATGCGGGGGAATGGGCCGCCAAGCCCTGGAGGTTTCGATTGGAGGACACGACGGTCAGGGCGGGCCGAGGCGGCCGTCCACAGGCGACCTAGGTTGAAGAAATAAAAAAGGGCAACCCGTGGGCTGCCCTTTTCTCACCAGTTTGTGTCGACCGGTTACTTGTTGGCGCCCAGGCTGGCGTCGGCCTTGGTCGCCGAGGTCACCGGCGGTTCAACCTTGATTTGAGGACCCTGGACTTTCGGGAGGCGACCAGCGCCCTGACCTTCGGTTATACGATCGTTGTCGGTCTTCTTGAGTTGTTGCTGCACGTGCTTGTCATCGAAAGCGGCGGCCTTCATCAACGTGGAGTCCCCGCGGGCGTCTTTCTGGCCTGGATCGTTGGCGGTCGGCTGACCGGTGACCGGGCTGCCGTCGTTCTTCATCGGGTAGCCCTCATGCTTCGGCAGAAGGGCCGGGTTGGCGAACGTCACGGATGCCGCGAACAGCACCCCGGAAACCAAGGCTCCAGCAGTGAGAAGAATCTTCATAGCCTCAACTCCTTTGAAGTGAAGGATTAAGGATGGAATCAACGGGACTCGTCATCAAAATTAGGCCGAAGACAAAGAGCGGCGCGATCATAGCCAGGCAGACGGGAGGGTGTCAAGGGTTTTAGAACGCGGTCCTGATGCCAGGAGGGCAGCCATTCCTGGGCTGTTCCCGTCCCCGGGGGTGGTTGGCCAGCCGGCTCGGAGCGATTGCGGGGGACCGCCGGTGGGCCCCCAAGAGGTGCCTTGGCCCAGGAGTTCGACCAACTCGTATCTTCACGATAGCGTGCATCCCCCCCGAACAGGTCGTTCAAAAGAGCCCATGGGCGAAGGGGCTCGCCGGATTGTCCGTCTGAGGCTCTGCCTGGGGCCACCGTCGCGCTTCCGACAAGCCCGCCCGCTGTAGTCTTCGCAACCAGGCCGACCAAATCTGGAAATGCCCTCTGTGCCTCATGGTGCGTCTCCACGCTCGACCGTTGCTCCCCTCGCCCATGACCTGGCCACTATCGGGAGTCGGTTGGATTGCCGACGTGGCGAGAACCACCACCGTCCGGGCAGGAGGCCGCTCCGAGTGCAGACATCGGAGCGGCCTCATGGACAGACCGGTCTTGCAGCGGCAGGTGGGAGTGTCGGCCGGTCGGCCGACTCGGCGGACCGGCTCCCTGTTTCCTTACTGTCCCTCGATCAGTATCCGTCGCACTTTGGCCTCTTCCTTCTTGGGGAAGGCAATCGTCAGAAGACCGTGCTTCTGCGTCGCCGAGGCCTTGTCGTGGTCCACGAAGTCCGGAAGGGAGAAGAAGCGAACGAACTGCTCGCAGCCGATCTCACGCAGGTGGTACGTGCCGGACTGTTCGGCGCCGCCCTTTGGCTCCCCCTTGACGGCGAGCACTCGGTTATCGACTTCCACTGAGATGTCGTTCGGATCCCAGCCGGGGAGCGCGATTTCCACATAGAAGCCATTGTCATCCTCCCAGGCATTGCAGGCCGGAACCCACCGGCGGCCCGTGGTGCCCATGCTGTGGAGCGCATCATTGAACATCCGGTCGATTTCCCGGTCGAATGCCTCGGATGGAAGCGAGGACCACGAAGTCGGCAAATAGACACTCATAGCTCTCCCTCCTCCTCTCAGCGGAGAGGCTCAGATCTGGTTGAAATTGTTAAGTGAGGATCGGAAGTCAGGCCGCCAAAGACCGGGGCAACACCTGCCGCCGCTACTCTTCCAGAGTTGGGCCTGTCACCAATCCTTCTGGCTTAGTATCAGCAACGGAAGGGCAGTTAATCCCGTGGGTCGTGAAGTCAAGGGGGGGGGAGGGGGCCGGTCGGATCGACGAGCAGATCCCTCAAGCTGCTCCACCAGGCTCGAGGAACGCAGGGCTAGGAAGCGCGAGGCACGCGGCGCCCACGCCCTCGGTGACGGAAATGCGGGCGGCGGACGATACCCGGCAGCCGGATCGTGGTCGTGGTGCCCTCGCCTTCGGCGCTGGCGATACCGATGTGACCGCCGTGCTCCTCGATAATCTTCTTCACGCTGGCGAGACCCAATCCGGTCCCCGTCCGTTTGGTGCTGAAGAACGGTTCGAATACCTTGCTCAGGTGTTCGGGGGGAATCGGCGCCCCGTTGTTTCTGATGGTGATTTGCACTTCCTGGCCGCGTCCGGCCCGATGCTGGGAGAGGCCGATATGGAGTTCTCCACCGGGAGTCATGGCTTCGATGGAGTTTTTGAAAATACTCAGCAGGACCTGCTGCATCTTGGCTTCGTCGCAGCGGACCGGCGCCAGGTGAGGGGCGTAGTCCTTGGTGACCTGGATCCGCGTCACTTCCAATTCGGTGGCCACGACCGCCAGAGCGTTTTCCACGACCTCCGTGACGCGGCACAGGCGGCGGGTGAGTTCCAGCGGTTTGGCGAAGTCGAGGATCTCGTTGAGCAGGGCCTCGATACGGATCAAGTCCCGCATGGCTTTCTCGATGCGAGTCTGCGGGTCGAAATCAAGAATGCCTTCTCCGGTGACTTCCTCCAATTGGGCGCGGATCGACGCCAGCGGCTCGCGAAGCTCGGTGGCGAGAAAGGCGCTGAACTCTCCGATCGCCGCCTGGCGTTCCTGTTTGCGGATCGTAGGCTCGAGCGTTTCGACGGTCGGTTGCGCGGCAGGAACGGGCGCCGCGGCGCCGGGCGGCACCTCGGCCGCGATGGGCGGAGCCACAGGCTTCTGGAACAATTCCACCAGCTTGATCAGCAGAGGCTCCACGGTGGCCGCGTCGCTGGGGGCCGCATAACGCTGCTCCTCCTTGGACGCGTACGTCACCGTCCCCCCGACCTGGCCGCGGACGAAGAACGGCACGACAAGCGACGAATGGAACCGATCCTTGTACAACTGCTTGTGATCCGCGAACCGGCCCTGGGTGGACGCCAGGTCGTGATCCACGCGCGGTTTTCGGTGGCGGACCGCCCAGCCCGACGCGGAGGCCTCCAGGGCCAGCCGTTGACCGGGCTTGAGATCGCGCTTGCCGTCGGGCTTCTGTTCGCCGGCCATGGCAATGACCTCCACCGAGGCCGCCAAGGGATCGTAGTGAGTGACCCAGGCGCGATCGAACGGAAGCAGGGAAGCGGATTCGTTCAGCCAGGCGGTAATCTGCTCTTGCACCTCCGGGGTGGCGTAGGAGGAGGGGGCGGCCAGGGAGTCGATGGTTTCCTTGGCGGACACCACCGGCTCTTGGGCGACGAGTGGTCGGCTGAGAATCGCACTGCCGTCGAACAGCAGCTCTTTTTCGAGGCTCTTGGTCACACCCTCGCAGGCATGTTCGATGAGGGTGCGCTCTTTTTTCGCGAATGCGGCACTGTCCTTCCGGCCCAGGACCAGTACTCCGTACGCGCGCTGGCGATAGCGGAGCGGAATGGCGAACAGCGTCTTGGAAGATGGGGTCAGCAGGCGCAGGCGCACACCTTGATGATTCTCCTGCTCGCCGGCCTCCAAGGTCAGCGAGCGCAGGGTCCCGGAGAGCGTTCGCAGGATGGTATGCACCTCACGCGCAGTGAGACCTTTGGCCCCGTGAGCGATGAGGGGCCCCCCCTCGCGATGGTAGATTGCGGCGAGGGCCGTATCCGCTGGCAACTCGTTCAGGGCGGCGGTCAGTGTGCGCTGCAACTGGGTCTGTTTGTGTTGAAGGACCGATTCGGACGTCGTTGTCATAGTAGGCGTAAGGGGCTTGAGCGCGACCGGCGTGCGATTGTATCAGCGGAACGTGGTCGGTTCAATTCACGATGCGGGGCGGTTGCCGGGGATCCTGCCTCGTCTCCACGTGTAGTTCGGCGGTGTTCCAGGGGGTAAGGAGGGTGGTGACCACACTGATCACGACCGAGCCCCAGATGGCCGGCCACCACCCCGTCACGACGAAGTCCGTGACCAGCGCGGCGGCGAGCTTCAAGAGCACCGCGTTGATGATGACCATGAAGAGCCCGAAGGTCAACAAAATTATCGGAAGCGAAAGGACATACAACACGGGGCGGACGATGGCGTTCAGAAATGCCAGCACGATCACGGCCGCGAGTCCGGCGGACCACGTGCGTGCTTCGATGCCCGGTATGATGTGAATGGCCAGGAAGACGGCCACTCCAGTGATGAGGACTCGTATCAGAAACCAGTACATGGAAACCGTCGCCTCATCGCCTTACCGCCGCCCGGTTTTGGGTGGACCGCTCGCGCTGGAGAACATAATTTCGGTGGCCGTGAGTTCCTCAGCCGTCCCGCTGGCCTCGATCACCACGCGATCACCGACCTGAGGGCGTGTGCCGCTCGTCTCCTTCCCGCGGGGTTGGAACGTGGTTTTGTCGGTGAGGCGGACGGAGAGTTGCCGCCCCTTCGGCGTCTTGACATCGATCTGGGCGTCGGAGATCGCCGTCACCGTCCCCATGATGTGTTGCCCCGTCCCGTGCGCGCCCGCCGTCCCATTGAGAACCAGAATCGCCACGCTTACGATCATCAGCGCCCATGCCCGTACGTTCATCAGTGTCGATCCTTTCTCGTCGAGGCAGCCGGCCCCGCACGGCTCTGCCCCTAGTGATGATGGCCCCCGTCTCCCCCGCTCAAGAATGCGTCGGCCGCCGCTTCCTCATCCCGCTGGTGTTTGGACTTGGGGTTCAGCCGCTTCATTTCCTCCAGCTCAGCGGGCGTGAGGTTTGGCAAATGACGGATGAAGTGGACCAGTTTCCAGCTCTCGAGATCCTTCGCCGGGTCGCCCTCGCCCCACGCGGGCATTGCGGTAAAACGCACGCCGTAGTGAATGGCCCAAAAGAGCTCTCCGTCCGTCATGTCCTGCGTGTCCGAGGCCCGTAGGTCAGGGGCCGGGGGATACACGTTCTTCCCGATCGGAGTGTCCCCGCTCCCGTTGTTGGCATGGCAGATCGCGCAGTGATCCGCGAAATGGGCGCGGGCGTCCGCGAGGATGTCCGGCGTCGCGGCGACGGGATTCATGGCATCCCGCTGGGCCGCGGGAACGGCCAAGCGGCGGATCAGCCGCGCCCCGTAGTTTTCGATCGCGCTGGGTTTGGCTCCCTTCGCGGCGAAGCCGCTGCGAAAGGTGTCGTAAGCGAACCAGCCGGCTGCGGCGATGGGGAGAACGACCACCAGCAACGTCAGGTAGAACCAGACTCGAAGCGGGTTCAGATACGCGGGCAACCCCATGCGATGGTCCCTCCGAAGTCGACGTGCACGCCTGTGTGGCAGTATATCGAGAGTTGCGGGCGATCTCCACTGCCGCTTGGTGATGAAGCCTGAACCGGGTGTCGACCTCGCGCCTGTGGAGGGCGGCGCCGGCGGCTAGCGGCACGGCGCCGGCGCAAGACGACCGACGAGGTGCAATGCCAGCAACGCCGTGATCGGCAGGTACATCAGGATCCCGGTCAGCCCGAGCAGGCCTTCGCCGATCCAAAACGTGACGGCCAGATTGAACAGCAAGACGCCGTAGTAGAGGCCGCAGCCGAGCAGGATATTCACCGTGGTCGCGAGCGCGGAGTGGGGCACCGCCTCCGGTTCAGGCAGGTGTCGGTCGACCAGCCGGTGGACGGTGAGCGCCATCAGTCCGACGGCTGCCCACCCGACGTAATTGGAAAGCGGCACTCCGAAGTGAATCCCTCCGTCGGGATAGAAATAAATCTTGCCGAGAAACCAGCGATCGCCTCGTAACGCCACGGGGTCGATCACCACGTCGAGGAGTGCGAAGAAAAACGCCGTGAGTGCCATGACCGGCCAGGAACGGCGGGTGACGGCGTCGAAGCGCAATCGCGGGAGCGCCGAGGCGCTTCCGCCGCTGTCGGCACGATGCGCGGGGAGCACAAACCACAAGGCCAGGCAGTAGCTGGCGAACAAGAGGAACGTGAACGAAAGCGAATCCATGAAGGGCACGTTCCAGAGGTAGAGTTCCTCGCCCACCGTCGATCCGTTGTAGAAATACCACCCGAAGGGGAAACCCGTCCGGGTGGAGGAGAGCTCGCACAGCAGGGCGATGAGCCAGGTGTTGAAGAGGAAGAACCAGGTGCGCGGCCAACCAAACAGCCGCCGCGCGCAGAAGAGGAACGCGGCGAGAAACACGAAGACGTAAGGACGAAGGAAGACGGTCTTGAACAGGAGTGTCGGAAGTTCCACGGTCAGCGCCTGGGGTCGTCACTCGTCATGCGTCAATCGTGACGGAATCCTATCTCTCGAGTGACGATTGACGGCGTCCTTTCTATGCGTAGCCGTGTTCGCGGAACCAGCGCACGGCTTTTTCAAGCGCAATCTCCACCGGCGGTTGGGGCAGGCCGAGTTCGCGGATAGCCTTCGAGCAATCATAGTGCATCCGGTATTTGGCCATTTTCACGCCGTCGAGGGGAATCCGCGGCGGGCGGTACGTGACATAGTCGGCGACCCATTTGTTCGCGTAGGCCAACGGCAGAATCAGCGCGCGCGGCAGTCGAATGGTCGGCGCGGGCACCCCCGTGATGCGACTCAAGAGTTCGAAGATCTCCCGGAGCATGAGGTTTCGATTGCCCAGGATGTAGCGTTCGCCCTGTCGGCCCCGCTCCATCGCGAGCAGGTGACCGGCGGCCACGTCGTCCACGTCGATCAGATTCATGCCGGTCTCGATGTAGGCAGGCATGCGGCCCTGCATGAAATCCACGATCATCTGTCCCGTGGGCGTCGGCTTGATGTCTCCGGCGCCGACCGGCGCGCTGGGATTGACGATCACCACCGGCAGGCCGGTCTTCGCCAGCGCCTGCACCTCTTGCTCGGCGAGAAATTTCGAGCGCTTGTAATCGCCGGCCATTTGATCCAGCGAGACGGGGGTGGTCTCGGTTCCCAGGCCGCCGTCCGGGGGAAGTCCGATCGCGCCGATCGTACTCGTATAGACGATGCGCTGGACCCCGACTTCTCCCGCGGCCTCGAGCAGGTTGCGCGTTCCGGTCACGTTCACGTCGTAAAAGACCTTGGGATTCTTGGCCCAGAGAGCGTAACGTGCCGCGACGTGGTAGAGCCGGCGGCAGCCCTGCAGGGCCTGTTCGAGGGAACGCTTGTCCCGCAGATCTCCCTGGACCCGGGTGATCGGCAGGTCCTGCACGTTGCGCAGGTCGCTGTCCGGTCTCGCGAGGACCCGGACTTCCTCGCCTGCCGCGACCAGCGCCCGGGCCACGGCGGCTCCGACGAAGCCCGTGGCCCCTGTGACGAGGATGGTCATGAGCAGTACTGAGTGCTGGGTGCTGAGTGCCGAGAAAGGTGCTGGGCGCTGAGTGCTGAGTGCTGAATAATCAAACTCGTTGGAAAGTCAGGTCTCATCGCTCAGCACTAATTCTTCCGGGCGGTGATGTAGCGCGCGAGTTCCCGCAGCGGGTCGGCTTTGGCGCCGAACGAGGAGAGCCGCGCGATGGCGCGTTCGACTCCGTCGTCGGCGAGTTGACGGGCGCCCTCGACGCCGTAGAAGGTCGGATAGGTTTTCTTGCCGCGCTGCGCATCGGTATTGGGATTCTTCCCCAGTTCTTCCCGCGTGCCGGTGACGTTGAGCACGTCGTCGGCGATTTGAAACGCGAGCCCGATGTCTTCGGCGTAGCCGGTCAGATCCTCCAGTTGGGCCTGCGAGGCTCCGGCGGCGATGGCGCCCATGCGAACGGCGGCCCGGATGAGCATGCCGGTCTTGTGCTTGTGAATGTTTTGCAGCGTGGCCAAATCGATGTCTTGATTCTCCGCCTGGATGTCGAGCACCTGCCCGCCGACCATGCCGGCATGTCCCGAGCCGATGGCCAGTTCGCGGAGCAACTGCACCTGGCGCGCGTCGCTGATTCCGTCCCGGGCGTCCCGGCCGGTGCACAACTCGAAAGCCAACGTCAGGAGGGCGTCGCCGGCAAGGATGGCGATCGCTTCGCCGTAGACCTTGTGGTTCGTGGGCTTGCCGCGGCGGAAATCGTCGTTGTCCATCGACGGGAGGTCGTCGTGGATCAGGGAGTAAGTATGAATCAGTTCGAGCGACGCGGCGATGGGCAAGACGGCGGGCGAGTCGAACCCCAGGGCTTCCGCCGCCGCGAGCGTCAGGATGGGGCGGACGCGCTTGCCGCCCGCGCAGACGCTGTAGCGCATCGACTCGTGGAGCGCGGCGGGCGGACTGGCCGCCGGAGGAAGAATCCGGTCGAGAAAACGGTCGATCGCCTCGCGCTTGTCGTCAAGATACCGGCGGATGTCCATGGAGCGGCTGGGTGGTGGCACGCGACGAATCGGAGGGTGAGACTAACAACAAGGCCGGGTCCATGTCAAACCACCGGCCCGTGCGTCGACCGGTCCTTGTATTTCCGGAGACGGCTTCGCTATACTCCCATCCTTATGGGTTTCCCTCGAATCGCCGGTGGAGAGTGGGAGCCACTGTTGCTGGGGATCGAACCCCGCAAGTGCAAGGTCTGCACCCAGGGGCTCTATCGGGATCAGACGCTGTTCCGCGGTGGATGGTCGCGCTGCACGGTGTGCGACGAGTTCGTGCACTACAGCTGTTTGGCCAGCGGCCGCGTGTCGTTCCTGAAGCGGCGCCCCCGCGTCTGCAAGACCTGCGCGGAGACCACGCCGGTATCCTCCACGAAATCAGGCCATCAAGCCGCGTAACACGCTCCCGTTTATGGCGCGCGAGCTCTCCGTCGAATCGTCCGTGTGGCACCATCGATTCGCCACGCTCGTCCGCACGGTCTTGGCGCCGATCCTCTGCCTCTGGAGCGGATTCTTCTCCGCGGATTTCGTGCTGAGCGGTGCGTACACCTGGCCCCGGACGAGCCGGATTTTCGTGCTGACGATCACGTTGGTCATTCTCGGCTATGAGTTCGTGTACAAGGCGCAGCGCACACGCGCGATTCCCGACGCGGAGGCGCGAGCCTGGCAGGCCGTGCGGCACGCCTGCGTCATCCCCTACGTCCTCGGGGTCGGGCTGTTGCTGATTGTGGTCTTCGCGCGGCGATAGCCGCGCTCGGGCTCAGGGCACGACCACGAGCGAGGTCCGTTGCGGACACCGTAATCTGATGGCTCAAATCTTCCACAGCGGCGCGTTCGTGCAGCAGTGTTTTGCCGTTCATCCGTTGTGCCTCGCCGTCAAGCGCTACGAGGGCGGCGAACGGATGGTGCTGAGTTGCACGTCCTGCAATATGTTGCACCGGTTGACCATCGGTGAGGTCGCGTCGCGCGTGATGGTCGTTCCATCCGAGTCGGGCGTCCCGCTCGTGTCGGAGGCGCCGATCTCGGCGGCCCAGCAGCTGGCGGCTTGCGCCACGGATCATGGCCCGGCGTTGTCCGTCCGTGTCGTCGATGTGGCCGAGGACGTGGTCGGTCTCCGCTGCGCGGAGTGTCGTCGTGTCTATGAACTCTCGGTGCCGGCCATTGAAACGCACCAACGATAGGTCATCGGTGGGCAGCCCGGCAGGGGGGAGCCGCGGACGGGCCGGGCGGGCGCGAAGGCGCCTCCGGTGAGGCCCGACCCGATTCGTTTCGATCCGCAGGAACTGGCGCTGTTCGCAGATCAATCCCTCTTCCGGACCAAGGCGCGGATCGGTGAGAAGATCCGGGGCACCTTGGAGCAATTGCACGAGGCGCTGCGGAACGAGTGCCGGACGGCGGCGTTGCAGTCACCGGAGGGGTTCGACCTCGACAAGTGCCAATTCGTCAAGGGCGAGCACCTCGACGATCATCCCTATCAGTATCTGGACTATCCGAAATACTTCCAGGGCGAGATCAAGTTCACCTTCCGGTCGTTGATCTGGTGGGGTCACCATGTCACCTTCGCCTGGCTGCTGGAAGGCGGGCACTTGGCGGACTACAAACGACGCTTGCTCGGACGATATCCGGAGCTGGCGGGCCGGGACTTGGAACTCGGGCTTGCGCCGAGCCTCTGGGAATGGAAACGCGGACCGGGGTATACGTTGCCCCTCCTGCCGGGCCGTCGCTCACAGGTCGCGGCGGTGTTGGAGCGGCGCGCCTCGCTGAAAATTTCTCGGGTCATTCTCCCGCAGGACCCCCTTGTCGCAGAGGGGCGACTGCCTGAGATCGGATGCCGGGCCTTTCGATCGATGCTGCCGATCGTCGGATCAGATTGAAACCAAAGGGTTTGTCTCCCGTGGATAAAATCGTTAGACTAGCCCGCATTATTTCCGGGGGTTAGGGCAAAACCGCAGGGGGCTGCCCGCGATGCGGGCCCCCGTGGGGCGCGTTGATCGTCATCATACGTGTACGTGACGTAGGAGGTTGGTATGATCCGACGGGGTGGTCGACAGTGGGCGCTGGGTGGAGCACTTGTGCTGGCCGCGCTGTGGTTGGGCGGCTGCGCCGGCAGCGGCGAGATCGTCAACCTGGATTTGAACGTCCGTCCGCTTCCGCAGGAAGTGGCGGCGGACGAAACCGTCAAGATCGTCGTGGAAGCGTTCCAGGATCAGCGCCCGGACCAATCGCGGCTCGGCGTCCGAACGCACCTGGGGGGAGGGGCCACCTACTTCAACGTTCCGGGCGGTAAGGCGGGGGAAACGATCGCCGAAACGCTCGCGGATTTCCTCCGCCACAAGGGATGGCAAGTCGGGGTCAAAAAGCCGGGGCTGACGGCCGCCGAGGGCCGCACGGACATCTTGCTCTCGGGCAGCATTCGCGAATTATGGGCGACGGCCAAGAGCCGGTTCTTCTCCACCAAACTCAGTGTGAAGAGCAGTATCGTCGTCAAGGCCTATAACGCCGTCGACGGGAGTTCCATCAGTATCACGCTCGATGGGGCGGCGACCGACTCGGTCTTTTTCTTTTCGCCGCAGAAGCTCCAGGATCTGACCAATTCCGTTTTGAAGGACAGTTTCCAGAAACTCATGTTCGATTCCCGGATCGAGAACCGCGCATGGCGGCTGCGCGAGTAGGGGAGAGCCGTCGATGGCCTATGGGAATCGTCCGGCGGCACCGACATGCGTGAACGGCGATGGGAGACGGCCAGTGCCCTGACCTTCGGCGAGGTGCTGGATCTCGGGGACCGGCTGGCCACACTCGGGCTGAAGCCGGCTGCGCCCAACAAGGACATAATCTGCTACATCGAGGAATGGACGGTCGCCGCGCCGGATGATTTTGACCGCCTCGACCCCTGGCCGACCGAGGACGTGACGCTCGTGCACGTGCAAGAGGGATGGCAAGGGGATTTTTTTCTCCTGGCCGGCGGCTACCACACGGTCTATCAACGCCATCAAGCCGTCGGCACGTACTGTTCGGTCAGCCACCCCTGGCAGATGCCCCAGCCGCTCATCCGCCACGATCGGCGGGGGATGTGCTGGCTGGGCTTTCGACACACCCACTCCTTCATCCGCGTCCGGCTCAAGACGGCCGAGGTGGTCACCCCCGGCGAGACCCGTTGCGATCACGAGAGGCCATTGTGGCTCGACGAGCGATGGCGTGCGTTTGGGGCGGCGATCCAGATCCTCGACCTGCCCATCGTCGCGGAAATCGACCGCGACGCGGTGGCCCTGCATCCGGCGGATGAGACCGTGCCGTTTTTCTGTTCCTGGCCCGATGCGTTCGGCCCCTGCCAGTTCGAATACAATTCAGCAGACGCCTTCGAGTTTCTCGTTCCGGCCAGCAAGCTGGCCTCGACGTGCGGCCCGGGCCCGGTGGCCGTGCGGGCCTATCTGACGGGATTCACCGAAGAGGCGCTCAAGGAGTTCGAACAGGCCGCCCCCGGCGCACGGTCCTGTTATCGGTGCTCCTCGCACGCCCCGTTGGACGAAATCCCGGAGATTCTCGAGGCGATCAGCCCCGACGGTCGTTTGTATGCCACGCTCTGCGAGTTTCAGACGCAGGAGCTCCTGCCGTCGGGCGAGGAGGCCTCGGCCATCATTGGAGTCGTGGGCAGCGTCGGCGGATACCACGTGGAAGTGCGCTTGAATCGCGCCCCGTTGCCCGAGGCCGACATGACGCCCTGGATCGAGCGTCTGATCGGGTTGCCGGCGGTCTATGCGCCGCTGCCGCCTTTCATGTAACCACCCGCCGCTCAGGTTCACCATTCTCCTTGTCTGTTCCCGGTCTGCCCCACATCGCGACTTGCTGGACAACCGTGCGGCGATGAGTACCATAAGACCACGATGGTCTCGAAGCTGCAGGCTCTGCTTACCCGGCCATTCATGCCCGCAGTCTTTTTCTTCGTCGGCGTCGGGTACGACACCCTGACACTGACCCGTATCGACCGGCTTCAGGACAATCTGATCCTCCTCCTTTACTTGACCCTGCTCGGGGCGTTGATCGTGCTGCAGGGGCGGGACGACATCCGCCGGCTCGCCGGCGAAGCGGGTCCGGATCGGCCGACTTGGGTGCGGTGGGTCGGGACGGCCTACGCCCACGCTCCTATGGCGATTCAATTCCTGCTGGGAGGACTGTTCAGCGCCTATGCCATTTTCTATTTCCGGAGCGCCTCGCTGACCGGGTCGGCCGTGTTCTTCGGCTTCCTGGTTGGCCTGCTCGTCGCCAACGAATTCCTGAAGTCGAAACTTTCCAACATCATGGTCGTCCTGGGATTGTATGCCACCGTGTGTTTCAGCTTTCTTACGTTTTTCCTGCCGGTCATGACGGGTGTGATGAACACCTGGATCTTCTTGGTCGGCGCGGCGCTCACGGTCGGTGTGGTGGTCCGGGTCGTCCGCTTGGTGGCGAAGAACAATCCGGCCTGGACACCGCGCCACACGGCCAAGACGACCTGGCCGGCGCTGGCGGCCATCGGCCTCCTGGTGGGATTGTACTTTCTCAACTGGATTCCGCCGGTGCCGCTCTCGATGAAATTCGGCGGGGTCTACCATGAGGTCAGGCGCGCCGGAGACCGGTTCGAGCTGACGTTCGAAAAGCGTTGGTATCAGTTCTGGAAGCGTTCGGATCATCCCTATCCCGCCGACGAGCCGGTCTATTGCTTCACCGCCGTGTTTGCGCCGGTCAAGCTCGCCACGACCATCCATCATCACTGGTACTATCGCGCGCCCGGCTCCGGAGCCTACGTGCACGCCGACAAGATTCCCATCCAGATCGCCGGCGGGCGGGAGGGCGGGTATCGCGCGGTGACGTTCAAGCAACGCTTGGACCCCGGTGATTGGCGCGTGGACGTCGAAACCGAGGACGGCCGTGTGCTGGGGAGGGTGCGGTTCCGGGTCGAACCCATGGTCGGGCGGCCGCTCAACCTGGTCACCCTGCAGTATTGAATCCAAAAGGGACGCACATGCAGCGCCTACGGGGACTCACGCTGTTGGAGGAGCGGGAAGGAGAAGGTCGTCCTGCGCAGACGGGCGATCGGGTTCTGTACAACACCCGAATCTTTCTCAACCGAGGCGAGGAGGTGCCGCTGAACACGAGGCAGGCCGAGCATGTGCCGAAAGACATGGTTCGGGTGCGGGACGGCGTCACCGTGATCGACCATCAGACCGTATTGGGTCGTCGACAGGCGATCGCCGGTGTGGAGCAGGCCCTCCTCGGGATGAAGGTCGGCGGCTATTGGAAAGTGCGCATGGGTCCGCAGTTGGCTTATCGCGGCACGGGCATCCCCGGTCTGATTCCTCCCCATGCGGTACTGGTGGTCGAGATCCGGCTGCGGGAGATCCTGGAGGCGTCGTGATGGGGCGGTGTGTCAGGAGGCGAGTTCGCGCGCATACGCTTCGTCGCCCGGCAAATTGGACGATCGGTATGCTGCGAACCGGCACGTACATTCCCGACTGCGGCCTTCGTCGATGGATCTGGTACGGCCATCGGGTCCGTCTTCTCCAAGACTTCGTCCGCGAACAGCGAAGCCGGACGAGGCGCTTGACCTGACGGCGGGCGAGGCCGTAGCTTCGGGGGAGCGGGTCGATGAGTCATGCGATGGCCGAAACCGGAATGATCAACGCGCGCTTGCGCCCTTGCCCCGGCAGTCCCAATTGCGTTTCCACGCAAGCGGAGGACGAGGCCCGCCGCATTGCGCCCTTCCGATATCAGCGCGACCAATCCGCCGCCCTCGACGCGCTCAAGCAGGCCGTCGGGGGCATGGCCGGCGCGCGGCTCGTCGATGAGCAGGGGCCCTATCTCCGGTATGAATTCACCAGTTGGTTGTTTCGCTTCGTGGACGATGTGGAGTTTGTGTTCGACGACGCCTCCAGGACGATTCATTTTCGGTCGGCCTCTCGCACGGGGTACAGCGACCTGGGCGTCAATCGCAAGCGGATGGAGGAAATCCGCCGAAAAGTGGAGGGGACGCTGTAAGGGCGACTCCGGGAAGTGAGGACCCAATGATGCTTGAGAAACCGGCCGACACCCAGTTCCCGGTCCATGACCTTATCCGCCGGCGGTGGAGCCCGCGCGCGTTCGCCGACACGCCGCTGCAGGCGGCCCAACTCGGAAGTCTATTGGAGGCCGCGCGATGGGCCGCCTCCTCCAATAACGAGCAGCCCTGGCGCTTCCTGGTGGCCACGAAGGAGCGGCCCCAGGAGTTTGCCGCCCTGCTGGACTGTTTGAACCCCTCCAACCAGACCTGGGCCAAGCACGCTCCGGTGTTGATGCTGTCGGTCGCGCGGCTGGCCTTCGAGGACGGGACGGTGAATCGCCATGCGTGGCACGACGTCGGACAGGCCGCGGCGAGCTTGGCGATTCAAGCGACGGCTCTGGGGTTGGTCGTGCACCAGATGGCGGGATTTTCGGCGGAGAAAGCCTGCAACACGTTCGAGATTCCGGACGGCTTCGAGCCGGTCGCAGCGATTGCGGTGGGATATCAAGCCGATGCCGCCGGCTTGCCGGAACGACTCCGCGAGCGAGAGGTGGCGCCGCGCACCCGGGAGGCGTTGGACTCGATGGTGTTCGCCGGCGCATGGGGTCGCTGCGCTCCGTTCTTGAACAGGCGGTAGTTCCACGGAGGAGCGAGAGGAAGCGAGGTCGGGGATGCAGGTGTTTTCGGCGGACGTGGTGGAGATGAAAGACTTGACGCACGATGTGCGCGAACTCGAACTGCGCCTCGTGTCGCCGCGCGAGATCGAGTTCCAGCCGGGGCAGTTCGTGTCCTTCGAGATTCCCGTGGAGGGCAAGCCGCATCCGGTGACGCGCGCGTATTCCATTGCGTCGCCGCCCAGCCTCCGCGACCGGATTACGCTGGTGTTCAACCGGGTGGATCATGGGCCGGGCTCTCGGTTTCTATTCGGGTTGAAGGTCGGCGACCGCGTGCAGTTCAAAGGGCCCGCCGGCAGCTTTCGGCTTCGGGACGACGGGGGGCGGGATCTGCTCTTTGTCGCGACCGGGACCGGCATTGCGCCGCTCCGCTCCATGCTGCACGCGCAGTTGGCGCGACAGGCGTCCTCGAACGTGACCCTGTTCTGGGGGCTGCGCAGCCAGCGGGATCTCTACTACCAACAGGAGTTGGACGAGTTAGCTGCTCGACACCCGAATTTTCGCTATACCACGGCCCTCTCGCGTCCGGAGGCGGGCTGGTCGGGGAGGAGCGGCCGGGTGACGACGCTCGTGAACGATCAGGTCTCGACGGTCGCCAACCTCGCCGTCTACCTGTGCGGCAACGGCGGCATGATCAAGGACGTGACCGATTCCCTTCGCGCCAAGGGCCTCTGTCCGATCTATCGGGAAAAATGGTACGACGGCCCGGAGGCGGAGTTGGACGGTCAGTGAGCCTTGCCAGCGGCGCCGGGCGCCTCAGGTTTTGCCTTCCATTCGATGGTGTGTTGGAAGACGCACTGGGGGCAGGTGTAGTGGAGGTATTGCCCGCCGGCCACGAGACGTTTCGCCATCGGAACTTTGCACCACGTGCAGAGCCGATCGGGCAACGGGCCGTCCTGAGCCGATTGGGCCGAAGCGGGTGTGGGGGTGGCCTCCGCCATGCCGGCATTGTGTCGGACCACCACCGGGTTTGTCAACGAAGCCGGACGGGTCCGCGCCTCTCTCTCGTTCCCCTGATGGCGTTTTGCGCGGCAATCTAGAGCCGAACGGTCGGTAGACACTCCGATCGGCTCCGCGTATAGTCGGCCGTGGTGCCCACACCGTCGACACTCCACGACATTTTGCATGCGCTCCCGGGGCGTCTTGATGCCGAGGCGGCCGAAGGGCTCAACGCCGTGTACCAATTCGACCTCAGCGGACCGCAGGGTGGACAGTATTACCTGGCCATCGAGGGGGGAGTCTGCACCGTAATGCAGGGCGCACATCCGGATCCGCACGTGACGCTGGCCATGTCGGGCGAGGACGCCGCCAAGATTCTCACCGGCCAACTCAGCGGCCAGATGGCCGCCATGAGCGGGCGCCTGAGCGTGAGCGGCGACTTGGGATTGGCGATGCAGCTGCGCGGACTCTTTCCGTCGGTCGGGCGCTAGCCTGCCGGCTTGGTTCTCGCTTTGCTCCAAGCCGTCGCCATTCGACGCTCGTTATTCGTCAAACGAAACGCGCCGACAAGCGTTGTCGGTGAAATTCCAACTTGCGACCCATTGATGATTGACGCATGACGTCCCCTCGCTTGGCTATGACCGGGATTCGACGGCAGGCGCCGACTCCGGTATTGGCAAGTTGGCTTCGCCCCCCACCGGCGCGTCCCCCGGCATGTCCTCACCCATGGTCCGGGGATAACGCTCCTCCAACATTGTGTACAGCAGGGGAATCAGGAACAGCGTCAGGATCGTCGAGACGCTGAGCCCGCCGATAACGGCCCGCGCCAAGGGCGCGTTCGTTTCCCCGCCGGTTCCCCATCCCAGCGCCATCGGCAGCAAGCCCACGACCGTAGCCAGTGAGGTCATGAGGATCGGGCGTAACCGGGTGCGAGACGCGCGGATCACGGCGTCCCGCAACGGCAGGCCGCGGCGGCGCAGCACGTTCGTGAAATCGACGAGCAGCACCCCGTTCGAGACCACGATGCCCAACATCATGATGATGCCCATGAATGAGGTGGTCGAGAGTGTCGTCTTCGTCAGGAAGAGCATCAGGATCACGCCGGGGAATCCCATGGGAACCGAGAACATGATGATGAACGGATCCAGCAAGGATTTAAACTGCGCGGCCATCACCATGTACACCAGCAGCAGAGCCAGCACGCTCGCGAAGACGAGCCCCTCGAAGGTTTCGCGTTGCTGCTGGATTTGCCCGCTCAGGCGGACGCTGAAGCCCGGCGGGAGTTGCAACGCGGCAAAGCGTTCCTCCAAGTCGGCGGCGATCGACCCCAAATCCCGGTCGACGGGATTGGCGGTGATGTGCACGACCCGCTGGAAGTATTTCCGGTCTATCTTGACCGGCCCCGAATTGAATCGAATCGAGGCGAGATTTTTCAGCAGCACCGGCTGGCCGGCCTTGGTCGAGAGCAGCACCTGTTCCAGATCGGACAGATCCTTCCGGAAGCGCTCGTCGAGCCAGGCGCTGATGTAATACTCGTTGCCCGTCTCCGGGTCGGTGAAGATGATCGGATCGGTCTGACCGTTGCCGTTGAGGGAGTAGAGCACCGCGTTGGCCACGTCGGCCTCGCTCACTCCGAGCAGGGCGGCTTTCTCGCGATCGACGTCGATATCCAATTGGGGGTAGTTCTCCTCGCGGCTCGCCTCGATATCGGCGAGGCCCCTGACCTCATGCATGGCGTTCTCGACTTGCCGGATGACCCCCCGGGCCTTTTCCAATTCGTAGCCGTACACCTCGACGTCGATCGCCTTCTGCGACCCGAAACTCGTCACCCGCTTCACGATGCCGCCCGGATCGAAGAACATGGCGACGCCCGGAAAGAGCGTGAGGACCTTCGGTCGCACCTCGTTCATGATCTGCACCTGGCTGCGGCTTCGACGATCGGGCGGCACCAGGTACACCTGGATGATGGACGTGTGGGGCCCGGTATTCGGATTGAAGAGGGAGGAGCGTCCCTGCTGAAGCACCCCCGTGCTCGACACCATGGTCTCGAGCTCGCCGGGCTTGATGTTTTCGCGCAAGACCCGTTCGATCTCGGCGATCTGCTGCTCGGTCTTCTCCACCCGCTGCCCAACCGGGGCGCGAACGGCGATGCGGAACTGGCTCTCGTCCGTGACCGGGATGAACTCGGATCCGATGAGGGGGACGAGGAACAGGGACGCGACGAAGATCGAGATGATGCCGGCCAGGACACGGCGCCGATGGAGGAGGGCCCACGTCAGGCCGGTCTGATAGCCCGCGTCCAGGGCCTCGTACCGCTGCCGGGTCCACTCGAGGAAGCGAGGCCAGGCGCCCCCGGACGTCGAGCGGTCGACCTCTGGCTTCAAAAATTTGTAGCACAGGGCCGGTGTCACGGTGCGCGACACGAAGAACGAGGTGAAGAGGGAAATCGCGATGGTGACCGTCAACGGGATCAGCAGCAGTCGACCTATGCCGACGACGAAGAAGATCGGGAGAAACACCACGACCGTGGTGACGGTCGAGGCGAAGATCGGCATTGCGACTTCGCGGGCCGCCTCGAGGATGGCCATCCAGCGGTTCGGCGTGGTGTTCAGGTGGCGCTGAATGTTTTCGAGCTCGACGATGGAATCGTCGACCAGACGGCCGATGCCCAAGGCGAGGCCCCCGAGGGTGAAGATGTTCAGCGTCTGCTCGGAGAAGTACATGACGATGAACGTGACCAGGAGCGAGAGGGGGATGGCCACCGAGACGATCAGGGTCGCGGTGACGTTCCTGAGGAAGATCAGAATGACGAGTCCGGCCAGCACCGAGCCGTGCAAGGCCTGCTCGGCCAGGTTTTGGATCGACTGCCGGATGTAGACCGATTGGTCGAACGAAATGCCGAGCTGCACGCCGGGCGGAATACCGAGCATCTTGGTCAGTTGGCGACGCAGGTCGTCGACGACCTGCACCGTGTTGGCGATGGGCTGCTTGTTGACCCGCAGATACACGGCCCGCTTGCCGTCGGTGCGGACCACGTTGGTTTGAATGTCCGACGAGTCGCTCACCGTGCCCACATCGCGCACGCGGACCGGATTGCCGCGCGCGTCGACCTTCACGATGACGTCGTTGATCGGCTCGGCCGATTTGAACTGGTTGTTCGTGAAGACGTTGTAATCGAGATTGCCGATCTTGATGTCCCCGGAGGGTAGAATCACGTTGGATGCCTTGACGGCGTTGACGACGTCCAGAATGGACAGCCCTCGGGCATGGAGCAGGGCGGGATCCAGGTTGATATTGAGCTGCCGGATCTTGCCGCCTTCGACGGTCGCGGCAGCGACGTTGTTGATCTGCTCGATCTGGGGGGCGATGGTGTTGAACGCCAGGTCGTACAGCGCGCGTTCGTCGAGGTTGTCGCTGGAGACGGTGACGAAGGCGACCGGGATGTTGGACACGTCGAACTTGACGACGAACGGCTGCAACACCCCCGGCGGAAGCTGATTGAGGATCTGGGTGATGCGCTGCATCACCTCCATCTGACCGACGTTGATGTCGGCGCCCCAGTTGAACCAGACCTGCACGGCGCCGATCCCGTATTTGGCGAACGACTCGACGTGATCGACGTTGGATGCCGAGCTGACCGCCTTCTCGATGGGGTAGACGACGCTTTTTTCGATGTCGATCGGAGGCGCGCCTTTATAGACGACGCCCACGAAGACGACGGGCACTTGAATGTTCGGGAACAGGTCGACCGGCAGGCGCTGCAACGAGACGACGCCCAGCACGACCATGGCGAGCGACAACATCAGGAAGCCGATGCGATTGCGAAGCGCGAGGAGCGTCAACCACATGATGGAAGTGCTGAGTCCTGAGGGCTGAGTTCAGAGCGAACGATCGATTCGAACGGTTTCATGGCAACCCGATTCTTAAACACGCCCCGGTCTATGGATTTCTCCCCTCACTCAGCACCCAGCACTGGGGACTCAGGACTGAGGCAGCGGTTGCACGTGCACCGGCTGGTCCTCCTGCACGAGGTCCTTGCCCGACACGATGACTTGCTCGTCCCCGGACAATCCCTTGGTGATCTCGATGCGCTGGCCGGCACGCGCCCCGACTTCCACCGGCACCCGATGGGCCTTGCCGTCACGCACCACGTAGACGTATTGCAGCTCCTCCAGGCGGGTGACGGCGTCGATGGGAATTTGGACGGCGTCGGGATGGATGCCGACGATGACCTCCACCCGGGCGAACATGCCGCCCTTGAGCGCATGGTCGGCGTTGGCGAGGTCGACTTCGACCGTCATCGTCCGGGTCTGGCGATTGAGCGCCTGGACGATCCGGGTCACCGTCCCCTCGAACACCCGATTCGGATACGCCTCGGCCCGGATCTCGGCGGGTTGACCGATCCGGATCAGCGGCACGTCCTTTTCGACGACTTCGATCATGGTTCGCACGGTTTCGATATCGTGCAGGCTCAGGATGCCGCGGGACATGGTGGAGGTGCTGGCGCTCGAGCCGGTCACGTAGGCGCCGGGGTCGAGATTGCGCTCCGCGACGAACCCGGCGAACGGAGCGCGGATGTAGGAATAGGCCAGGTTCGTCTCGGCTTGCTGGAGGGCGACCTCAAGCTGCTTCACCTGCGCCTGGAGGGACTCTTGCTGCGCCACGGCCGCGTCGTAGTTCACCTGGGCCGTATCCAGGTCCTGCTGGGAGACGAACTGCTCGGTAATCAGCCGCTGCATGCGATCCAAGGTCAGCCGCGCGTTGTGCACGGAGGCCCGCTGTTGCACCACTCGGGCCTTGGCCGCCGAGAGGTTGGCTCTCGCTTGGTTGAGCGCGTGGACATAGTCGGTATGGTCGATCTCGACGAGCAACTGATTGGCCTTCACGAAGTCGCCTTTGTCGACGTAGAACTTCGCGATGTATCCATCGACGCGGGAGAAGACGTTGACCACCTGGTTCGGGGAAATGTCTGCGGTATAGCCGAGGCGGACCTCCATGTCGTCCTTGATCGGGGTGGCGGTGCCGACCGTGACGATCCGGCTCTTGCGCGTGTCCTGCTTGGCCCCCGTGCTCAACCGGAAGACGACGAGCGCGAGCACCGCGAGGAAGACGATCAGGCCCAGCACGACGATCGGATGGCGGGTGATGCGACTCATGGCGCTTCCGGTCCCTTCTGCGGCGATGCCGGAGCGGGCCGGGTCAGTCCGTCGAGGAAGATTTCGACGTACTGGCGCACCATGTCTTCGTGAGGGCGATGCACGGGAATGCCGAAGACGTCGTGGAGCAGCCGGTGATGCACGATGATGCCGAAGAAGGCCCGCGCCGCCAGCAGGGGGTCGACCGGGCGAAAGGCCCCGTCGGCGGTGCGCCGACGGATATATCCGGCCAACAGGTCGTAGAAGACCCGGTACTGCTGCTGAAAGAACATCTGGGACAATTCATGACCCTCGAGCGCGCTGAACAGGAGGAGCCGGAGCAGCGTGGGGTCGGCGCCCTTCCGGATGCGAAAGCTGGCCAACAGCGTGAAGAGCCGGCGGTCGTCCTGTGTCTGGGCGGCATCCTCCAGAGCGCTGCGCAAGTCAGAGTAATGGGCCTTTTCCGCGAGAATGGCGCTGTACAGCGCGCGTTTCGTCGGAAAGTGCTTGAACAGGAGCGCCTCGCTGACGCCGGCGGCCTTGGCGATATCCTTGGTCGTGGTGCCGCTGAATCCCCTGGCCGCGAACAGCGAGGCGGCGGCCCCGATGAGACTGGCCTGCCGGTCTTGGGCGGAGGCTCGCTGGCCGTTGGACGGGGTGGGTTTCCGCTTGGATTTCATGGTTAGTAAGCGCTCACTCACCAACCGAGCCTATCAAAAGGGGCGTCCGAGAGACAAGCAGAACGCTGCTTGGGGCGGGGACGGGTCGAGGTCGATCGGCACGGCAGCCCGGGGCGCCGGACGGCTTGTTGACAGTCGTCGGAGGCGATCGGTAGGGTGACCTGTATGCCGGCCGAAGCGAACGAAACCAAAGGTCCGTCGGTCGGCGGTCGCCGCCGACCAGCCCCCGCCGTCTGCGTGGGTGTCGCCGTGATGCTGGGCCTGTGCGCGCTGTCCAGCCTCGCCACCGCACTGACGTTACCGCCCCCGCCGGCCGGGTACGGTTGGGTGGAGTTCAAAGAGGGCCGCTCCGCCTACCTCAGACCCGACGGGTGGTTCGTCAGGACCCAGCAAGAGGGTGAGGTCGCGACGCTGTTCGTCTCTAAAGAGGACATGACGCAGACCGGCGGATATCGGACCGGCCTCTCGGTCAACGTCATCCGAAATGTTCGCCAGCGCGCCGGTGTGCCCCCCTCCCAGTTCGCCAGGCGATCGGTCGCGAAGACCGCCTCCTCCAGGGAGGTGCTATCACAATGGGCGACCCCGGGCGATGGGGGGCTGTTGAATGTCGGTTTTCGGTATCGCGATTCATCTCCGCTTCCCGCCTTGCTGGTCCATACAGTGTTGCTGGCCGACGATGCTGCGGATGTGCTCCAGATCCTGGTCTTCGGCGCCCCGGAGAGCGAGTGGGAACGCGCATGGCGCATGGGGGAGCGGATGATTGCGGACATGGTGGTCGGGTAACCCGTGTTCTTGCCCTTCACCGGTCAGGGAATCGGCACGACCCCCGCGTCCGTCCCGCACAGGGGCCCGCTCTGCTCGAACGGGCGCCGTACCCCTTGGGCGGCGCGCGGCCGGGATGCCGCGATGCTTGCTTTGGCCTTCACGGTCGGCTGCGCGGCCACGCCGCCCATGCCGTCTCCGGTCGTTCGAGGAGCCTCGGCGGCGGCTTCGGGCTGGGCCCATACCTGCGCGGTGACCACCGACGGACGGGTGCATTGCTGGGGGAATAACCAGGACGGGCAACTGGGTGATGGGACACGGGAGACGAGGGCCACGCCTCACACGGTCGTGGGCCTCCTGGGCTCTGCACGGAGTGTGACGGTCGGCGAGCGCCACTCCTGCATTCTGGCGGCCGGCGGGGGCGTGAAATGCTGGGGGAGCAATCAAGCGGCCCAGCTTGGAGACGGCACACGGGTCGACCGTGTGACGCCGACGGAAGTGCGCGGTCTCTCCGGCGGCGTCCGGATGGTAGCCGCGGGGGAGCGGCATACCTGCGCGCTGTTGTCCGGGGGCGGCGTGCGCTGTTGGGGGAGCAACCGGCACGGTCAATTGGGCGACGGGACTTATGAAGATCGATCGAGCGCGGTGCCGGTGTCCGACCTGGGAGCCGGTGTGAAGGCCATCGCGGCGGGCTGGCGCCACACCTGCGCGCTCATGGAGGACGGAGGGGTGCGCTGCTGGGGAGCCAACAACGATGGGCAATTGGGCGACCGCACTGGTGTCGAGAAACTCATTCCCGTCGAGGTCCATGGGCTGGACAGCGGGGGGACGATGATCGCGGCAGGCGGACGGCATACCTGCGCCGTTGTATCGACGGGCGGCGTGAAGTGTTGGGGCTACAACGAGCGTGGACAGTTGGGAAACCGGACGCTCGACTCGGTTTCCGTCCCCACATTCGTTCCGGACGTCACGAACGTCGGCGCAATTTCAACGGGCTGGCAACATACCTGCGTTCTGGCGGGCGCCGGATCGATCGTCTGTTGGGGGAACAACGAGAAGGGTCAGGTGTCCGCCGGCGGGGACCTGGCTCGGACGAGACCGGTGGCGGTCTCTCCGTCCCCAGGATTCGGATTTGCGCTGGCGGCCGGCGGACACCATACCTGCGCGATCGTCCGCGAAGGAGACGTGCGTTGCTGGGGGGATAACGAGTACGGCCAGTTGGGGACCGGATCACCTGCCGGGCCGGGAAAAATGTGACCCTCCGGTCCTTGGTTCCGCCTATCGCCGGTCGGGGATCCGGACGATAATCGCGCCCATCGCATCCCCTTGCCGGAAATCCCGTTTCGGCGATTTGGCGTGGGCGTTGTGGCAGTCGGCGCAGGCCTGGGCGATCGCGAAATCCGCGGCCACACCCTTGAACTGATCGCCGTCGGCAAAGGTGCGCACCGTGGTCTCGGGATGCGCGGCGAGGTGTTCGAGTGCCTCCCGCTCGGCCGGGGTTCGGGGCAGATTCGCCTCCTCAATGGGTGTCAGCCCGATCAGCCCCAACTCGAATTCCTTGATCTCAAACCCGGCCGCTTTCACGAATTGGGCGGGCAGCATCACGGAGTGACCGTCTTCGATCCATCCTTCTTTCGCCGTCACACCGCTTCGCTTGGTGTGCTCGATGACTCCTTGCATATAGACGGTGCGAAAGGCGGCGGCCGTCGCCAGGACATAGCGAGCCGTCCGGGCACGCGGATCCTCTTCGGCGCTCCAGAGTCCGCGGCCGTTCGTACAACCGAACGATGCGATTGCAATCGCGAGCAGAAGCAGAATGCGGCGAGGCAGCATGGTCATCTCTCTTGCTCGGTCCCGGCGCGGCGCAGGAGCGTGGGTGTGAGGGGCGTCGGCACGGGTGGCGGCGGCGGCGTCACTCTCGATCGATCGGGCCGAACCGCCTTTCGACCTCGGCCCGGTCGCAATTCGACGAGGGGTCGGTTTTGTAATCCTCGAATCGCCCGTCGGCGTGCGGGGTGATGCGGGCGCGTAGGGCGTCCATCTCCTCGGTGGACATGGGGGTAAATTGTCGGGCGAGATCAGTGTTTCGGCGGAGCAGGTCGACGGTTTCGACGCCGCTCACCAGGGTGGCAACCGGAAGACTCCAGACGTAGCGCAACGCCTCCTCGGCGCTCACGACGCGCTCCTTGACCGGTGCGCCATTCCCGCACAATGTCTTCATGGCGATCGGAGCGATGCCTTGTCGAACAAGTTCGGGCAGCACGAGCCGTTCGAAACTCTCAAAAGAGGCGTCGAAGACGTTGAGGGGAAGTTGGCACGTGTCGAAGGGGAACTGTCGTTCGAGCACTTTCGCGTGGACCCTCGGATCCTTGTGTCCGGTGAACCCGATGAAGCGGACCTTGCCCTGCTGCTTGGCCTCCAGCAGCGCTTCGGCGGCGCCGCTGGGGGCGAACAGCATTTCGTGATCGTCCTGACAGTTCACCTCGTGGATCTGCCACAAATCCAGATAGTCGGTCCCCAATCGGCGCAACGACTGGTCGAGTTGCCGTATGGCGACGGCCTTGCCGCGCCCATGGGTGCAGACTTTGGTCATCAGAAAGACTTGGCCCCGCTTGCCTTTGAGTGCCTTGCCCATCACGGCTTCGCTGCGGTGGTCGTTGTACTCCCAGGCATTGTCGAAAAAGATGACTCCCGACTCGATCGCCTCGTGGACGATGCGAACGCCCTCTGCTTCCGACCGGCGGATAAAGTGCGCGCCGCCGAGGCCGAGCATCGACACCCGGACGCCGGAGCGGCCCAGCGGGCGAAGCGGAACCGGGCTGGTCGAGGACGGGCGAGATTCAGCGGCAATCAGTGACCCTGCCAGGTCGATGGCAGGCCCGAGTGCGGCCGCCGATCCCATGAGTCCCAGTCCGGTCAGGAGCTGCCGGCGTGTAACCGGCCTTCCCGTCGCATTGCGTCTCTGGTTCAGCGATCCCATGTGCCGGTTCTGATGTGGTGGAAGGTGCACCCAGAGCATGCGCCGAGGCCCTCGTCACGGTCAATAGGCTGGACGAGGCATCGCGCGGCGGCCGCTCGGCGCCCGATGCGGCCTCGGTGAAGGTAGGCATCTGTGGGGAACGAATGCGTGAATGCGGATCGGGGGACGGCGACGAGAGGAACGCCCGGACGGAGATTGCGGAGCCGCGGCGGCGATGTTTGGCCGACTTTTCGCACGCCCGAACGCGGTACGGGGACTACTGGCGGAGCTGCGCCCAGGCCTTCTGGTATTCCTCGAAGGAATCGACTTCCATCCAGCCCTTGAAAATCGGCACCGCATTGACGATGTGCCCGGTGTCGATCAGCTCCTGCACCATATCGGTGAAAGTTGCTTTGACCAGACTCGGGGATTCGTGGAAGGGCGTGTTGGCGAATTTGGTCAAGGCCTCCCGATACGCGCCGGTCAGGGACCGAATGGCTTTTTCCGAGAACATCGCGAGCCCGATGAATTCTCCATGCGCCTGCTCCTGCGACAGGTGCTGCCCGATCTTCACGATGCGATGGTCCTCCTCCGGCATGACGAACCTGGAGAGGTAGCTTTTGCCGGGTGGAGCATCGAACATTACCAAATCGGGGTTGAGATGCGCGGCCTCGGTGTGCGTCAGGCGCTGGTCATACCAGGCGAGATCGACGACGAGGGCGATGTCCGCCGGGCTCTTGAGCAGCTTTTCCAGAATCGCCGTGTCGAAAATGATGTCTCCATACATGACGATCGTGCGGCCGCGCATTTCCTGCTCGGCGCAAAAGAGCGAAAACAACTCGCCCGTTTCTTCGTAGCGGTCGTTGTCGTAGTAGCGAATATTCGGCAGCGTGATCGCCTCTTTCTTGTAGCCCCGAACCAGGGCGATGTCTTTGATGTTGCAGTCGTTGAGCGCGGCGACTTGCCGTTGCAGAATGGTTTTCCCCTTGATGTCGAGCAGGCACTTGGGCCGGTCCTGAATCAGCGGGAGCAGCTGTTTCTCGAAGCCTGCCGCCGCGATCAGCGCCGTGATTCGCTCGCCCCCGACGGGAAGGAATTTTTTCTCGTCTTCTTCCATTTGGGGCACGCCGACGATGTCGTACACTTCCTTCAGCTTGACGATGCGATCGTTCACGGAACCCGGCCGGGTGTCCTTGACCATGACGTCCAGGGTGTCCCGCATGGCGCGGATGCTCGCGCGCACCATCTGGTTGGCGTAGATGACGATTTTGAAGCCGGCTTCCTCCAATTCCTGGGCCGTGACCCCGTCGAAGATGGTGGGCACCACCACCAGCGGTACGCGCCCGGACCAGCGTCGCGCGACCGTCCTCAGCTCGTCGAAGGTCGGCGATTTGGAATGGATCAGCACCGCGTCGGCTCCGGCCTCGGCATAGGCTTCGGCGCGCTTGAGCGCTTCGTCCTGCCCCCACCCGGCGATCAGCGCTTCGGTGCGGGCGATGACCACGAACTCGGGGATCGTTTGCGCGGCCTTGGCCGCGCGGATCTTCCCCTGATGCTCTTCGATGGGGATCAGCTCGCGGCGGACGCCGGCGTAGAAGCTGCATCGCTTCGGATAGACGTTGTCCTCGATGCAAATCGCGGCGACGCCTGCGCGCTCCCGATCGTTCACCGTCCGTTTGACATTGAGCGCGTTGCCGTAGCCCGTGTCGCAGTCCGCGATGATGGGAATCGACACGGCGTCGGCGATATTGCGTTCGACTTCGAGTTGCTCGCTCGACGTGATGAAGCTGGCGTCCGGAATGCATTTCAGCGAGGCGGAAATGGCGAAGCCGCTGGCCCAGATGGCATCAAAGCCCGCGCGCTGGATGAGTTTGGCACTGAGTGCGTCGTGGGCGCCGACGGCCTTGATGATACCGGGTCGCTTCAACAGCGCGCGCAGCGTGACGGACGCATGGATGGGAGTCATCGTGGAGGGCATGATGCGGAAGAAGTCCGCTCTTTGTCAACGGGAAGTTGCGTCGCGACGCAGGATCGTTAGAATCCGGCGGGGGAATTGCCTTCGTTCAGTTGCGGGGCCCACACCTGGCTTTCGAAAAAAATGACGCCTTCGTCGGTGCGCATCTCATACCGGAGCGTCACGTCGGTTTCATCGCCGTGCCAGTTATGGAATCGCACCACGCCGGTGGCGATCTGTCCCGGGGTGCGGTCCAGCGATCCGTACCGGCTCTCCAGGTATTTTACGATTTCGTCATGGGTCTGCTTGCCGCGGTAGCGGACCGTCACGCGCGCGAACCCTCCCTTCGCGGTGTAGAATCGCATCGACTCCACCGGCACCGATCCCAAGGTCGGGGTGACGCCCTTCAACTCGTAGGCCTTCAGGCGGCCGGTATCCTCGACTTTCTGAAAGGTGTCGGATTCCTCGAACGTGGCGCCCCAGGGTATGCCCTCGAAGTCGCGCGTGTCGTGCTCGATGGGAACCGCCCATGCAAGCCAGACCGGCAGAAGGACCGCCACGACGCCGGCCAGCGCCCCTTGGGGAAAAACCTGCCGAGCCGAACGGTTATTCGGAGCTGTCGGTGATGCCATCGTTGAAACGCGGGGCGAGCGTCCGGCTGTCGAGAAAGACGAAGCCTCGTTCGCTCTGACCTTCATAGGTGAGGTTGATCTCGCTTTCGGGTCCTCGCCAATTATACTGTTGGTTCAGGCCTCGCACCATTTGGCCGGGGGTCTTGTCCAACGGCCCGAAGCGCTGTTCCAAGTAGGCCAGCATCTGCTTGTGCACCGCTTCCCCCTGATAGCGGACGATCACGCGGGCGAATTGGCCCTCCACGGTCGCGAGTTTCAGGCTGCTGACAGGGATCGTCTCGAAGCGGGGCGGCTCGTCTTTAAACTGATACTCCCCGAGGCGGTCGCTCGCGAACGTTTGCTTGAGCTCGGGATGTCCCGCGAGCGAATCGCCCCAGACGAAGCCCCGATATCCATTCGGGTCGTCGCGCAACTCCACGGCGCCGATCTCCAGAGACGGACCGGCGAGCACAAGGATGAGCGACCAGAGGATTCGGCCGGTCCACGGGCGCCGTCGCATAGCCGGCACGCTAGCACAAAGTGGAAGGACGGACAACTCCCGAGCAACGCATTGAGAATCCCCGTGGGTCTTCGCTATAATCCGCCCTCTTGCGGAGCAGGAGCGACGTGATCGAGAGCGACGCATTCGTCCAAGCCCTTCAGGATATCGGGGTCGACTTCTTCACCGGGGTGCCGGATTCCATTCTCGGCGGGATCATCGCCACGCTGATGGAGCGCCGGGTCTACGTGCCGGCCACGAGGGAAGACGAGGCCGTGGCGATGGCCGCCGGCGCCTACATGGCGGGAAAGGTCCCCGCCGTCTTGATGCAAAACTCCGGACTGGGCACCTCGCTCAACACGATCATTTCGCTGAACCTCATCTACCAGCAACCCTGCATTCTCATCATCTCCTGGCGCGGGTATCAGGGTAAGGACGCGCCCGAGCATCTGGTCATGGGGCAAACCATGCCGCAGTTGCTCGACTTGATGAAGATTCCACATCGAACCTTGTCGGAGCCGACGATGGGCCAAGACCTCAAGTGGGTTGCCGAGACGTTCATGAAGCAACGCATTCCGGTGGCCCTGATTATTCAAAAAGGCGTCGTCCATAGCTTGCACCCGTAGCAGGGGAGCCAGATCATTCGCCACGATGCGTGACGATTCGGAGCCGAGGACATGAGACCGGAACAAGGAGCCATGCAAAGCCGCGCGCAGGCCATCGAGGCCATACTCGGTCTGCTGACGGACCAGCCGGTGATAGTGTGCAACGGGTTTCCTTCCCGCGAAGCGTGCAGGATCGCCGACCGGCCGACGCACTTTTACATGATCGGGTCCATGGGAGTGGCGGCGGCCATCGGTCTCGGGGTGGCGCTGTCGAAACCGAACAAGACGGTCGTCGTCTTCGACGGAGACGGCAATGTCCTGATGGGGATGGGAACGCTTGCGACCGTCGGAGCGCTCAAACCGAAGAACCTGATTCATGTGGTCTTCGACAACGAGGTGTACGGCACCACCGGCAATCAGCCGAGCTATTCGCGGATGGTGCGGCTCGAGCAGGTGGCGAAGGCCGCCGGCTACCTGAATGTGGAGCGGGTTCGCGAGCGGGAGGACTTGGTCTACGAATTCAAGGACATGTTGAAGAAGGACGGGCCGAGCTTTCTCCTGGTGAAAATCAATGAGTTGGCGGAGGATGCGGGCCGGGTTCCGCATGATCCACCCGTGATCACACAGCGGTTCAAGAAGGCGATCGAAGGATGATTGACGGAGGTTTCCAGTGATATTGCTCAACCCAGGTCCCGTCAACGTCAGCGAGCGCGTCCGCAAGGCGTTGTTGCAGCCGGATATCTGTCACCGCGAGGAGGAGTTCACCGAGCTGCTTCATCGGATTCAGGAGAAGCTCATCAAAGCGTTCGTACCCGGTGCGGAATCGGAGTATGTCGCGGCGGTGCTCAGCGGATCGGGCACCGCGGCGGTTGAAGCGGCGATCCTCTCCTCCCTCCCGGTGGGCAAGCGCGTCCTGGTCGTCAACAACGGCGTCTATGGCGAGCGGATGACGTGTATCGCCAACGGCCAGAAGATCGCCATTCCCGAGATCAAGCTGGATTGGGGGAAGCGGCCCGCTGCGGAAACCGTCAAGCAGGCGCTGAAGAATCATCCGGAAGTGCAGACCGTGGCCCTCGTGCATCACGAGACGACGACGGGGTTAGTCAATCCGGTGGAAGAAATTGCCGAGACGGTCGACAGCATGGGGCGCGTGTTCGTGCTCGACTCGGTGAGCGGGCTCGCCGGGGAGCCGGTCAATATCGCGGGCCCGCACATGTATATGGTGGCGGGCACGGCGGGGAAGTGCATTCAAGGATTTCCGGGCGTCTCGTTCGTGTTGATTCGCCGAGGGTTTCTCGACCGAATGCGGACCTATCCAAAACGGAGCTGGTATTTGCATCTACCGCATTACTTCGACGAGCAGGGGCGCGGTACCGTGCCCTTTACGCCTGCCGTGCAGGTCTATTATGCCTTCGACGAGGCGTTGACCGAACTGCTGGAAGAGGGCGTGCCGCGCCGCATTCAGCGCCTCAAGCGGGCCGCAGCCATGATCCGGCAGAAGATGGCGGCCCTGGGCGTGAAAGCGCTCCTGCCGGCCGAGTTTCAGTCCAACAGCATCACCTCCTACTACCTGCCCGAGGGGCTCGGCTACGACGTGCTCCACGATCGTCTGAAGGAGCGCGGGTACGTGATTTACGCCGGCCAGGGTCCGCTGGCGTCCAAGATCTTCCGGGTCGCGAACATGGGCGCCTTGACGGAGTCCGACCTGCAGGGCTTTCTCACGGCCTTCCAGGAGATCTTGGAGAAGGACGCGGTCTCTCGGTGAAAGCCGTCATTCTCGCAGCCGGCGTGGGGAAGCGGCTCTGGACGCTCACGCAACATCGTCCGAAGTGCCTGCTCGAATTCGACGGCAAGAGTCTGCTGGTCCGCCATCTGGAGGTGCTCTCGTCGCTGGGCGTGCGACGGACCACCGTCGTGGTCGGCTACAAGCAGGAGATGATCCGCCAGGCCGTGGGCGTTGCTTATGCGGGAGTGACGCTCGACTATGTGGTGAACGACCAGTACCATCGCGGCAGCATTTCGTCGCTCTGGATGGCCAGGCGGACATTCGACGACGACGCCGTGATCATGGATGCGGACGTGCTATACCACCGTGAGATCATGCGCCGGCTCTTGCGGTCGCCCCATCCCAACTGCCTGCTTATGGACGATACCGTGAAACAGACGGGCGAGGAATGCATGGTGGTGGTGCGGAGCGGCCGTGTGATCGCTCTCACGAAACGGATGCCGTCGGTCTACGACGTTGCCGGTGAGGGAGTCGGCTTTCTGAAAGTGCGGCATGCGGATGCCGAGCAACTGGTCGCTTCGCTGGAGGCGCACATCGAACGCGATCAGTGGGACATGGAATACGAGGACGGCCTCCGCGGGTTTTTTGCCGCCGTCGCCGTGGGCTACGAACGCATCGGCGGCCTGCCCTGGACCGAAATTGATTTTCCGGAAGACGTCGAGCGGGCGGAGCGGGAAATCCTCCCCAAACTGGACTAAGCCCGCGCAACGCGATAGAGTGCGCTATTACCCTCAGCATGGTTGATCGCCGATGAGCGGGAGCGCCGTCCAACGACTGACGCACACACACGCGGTGACGTCCGCCATTCTGGTGACCGCGCGCAACGTGTTCACCCACACGGCGGTACCGGTCCACGGCGCGGCGGGGCCGCTGACCCGCATTGCCGGCCTCACGCTGTTCCAGCGGTCGCTCCTGACTCTCCAACGCTGCGGGCTCAGCCAGGTGTTCGTGCTTGCCGGCGACGAAGCGGAGACCTTGCGGGCCGTGGTGGCCGACGGGCCTCCGGTCACCTTGGGCATTCGCTGGATTCCCGTGCGCGAGTTTCCCCCTGAAGATCCCCGCACATGGGAGACGCTGGCCGCCGACGCGACCGGGGCCTGCGTCGTGGTCGGGCCGCAGGCGGCGTTTTCGCGAGGCCTGATCGAGACCCTTCGCGGGATGGGACAGGTCGACGATCTCGTGGTGGTCCTTCGAGGAAAGACCGACGGGTTGCGCAAGACCTCGCCCCACGACCGCGGCGGCCAGCGCAAGCATGAGTATCTCGTGCGGCTGGCGGAGACGGTCCGTCCGAATGTCGCGCCGGGACAGGGCGGTGCCTGTGCTGCCAGTGAAGTCGTGCTGATCCCGGCCGGCGGGTTCGTGAAGGGGAGCCCGCTGGCGGACCTGCTGTTGACGCGCGGCCGGGAGGATCAGGCCGGGGAAACGCCGATGGCGCGTCTGGTCGAGGCGGCCGCGGCGGAAGGACGGGTCAGCGTCGTCGAGGCCCACACCGACACGCCGGCTTGGGCATGCGAGGTGCACGACGCCGGGGACGCCAAGCAGGTCGAGCGGGCGCTCTACCGTTCGTTGAAAAGCAACTTCGAGGGCGTCGTCGACCGGTATCTGAATCGCCGCCTCTCACCCTGGTTCACGAAACTCTTCCTGGCGCTGAAACTCAGTCCGAATGCGATTACCGTGCTCGCGACCCTGATCGGGTTGGTCGCCGCCGGCTGTTTCGCCATGGGATCGTACACCGCCGGACTCATCGGAGCGCTGCTGTTTCAGCTCTCCGCGGTGATCGACTGCTGCGACGGGGAAGTCGCGCGACTGACGTTCGCGGAATCTCCTTTCGGGGCCAAACTGGATTTGTGGCTGGACAATGTCGTGCACGTGGCGATCTTCGCGGCGCTCGCCTACGCGGCGTATCAGCACCTGCCTCCGGGCTTGGATTCGCAGATTGTGCTGGGGGCGGGGGCCGCGGCTGTGTTTGCGAACGTGGTCTCGTTCTTCGGGGTGACACGGTTGGCGTCGCGCCAGCAGGCCGGGGCGCGTTCCGCCTGGATCGACTTCCTGCTGAAGAACGTGGCGACGCGGGATTTCTCCCTGGTGGTCCTGGCCTTTGCCGTCGCCGGGCGACTCCCCTGGTTCCTGATGTTAGCGGCCGCCGGATCGGTGGTCTTCGCGCTGTCGACGCTGGTCCTGTTGGTCTTCGCCCGACCCACCCGTGGGTAATCCCATCCCCCGGGACCCTTCTGCCGCAGGAGCGGGAATGCTTCCGTGGCCGGCTCGCGAAGCCGAAGATGGTCTCTCCGCACCTCGTACGACGTGAGGGCTTCCCGAATGAGCCGCCGGCTCATCCGGAGGATGGGGTGTGCCTCGGGTCTCTCCCGCGACGACGCCGCGCACGTTCGCAACGAAGCGCCGTGACTGATGTGGCTTAGGGGCATCCTCCTTCTCGTCGGTGCCGTCACCCTCTCGCTCCTGGTTTGGCATATCGGGCCGTCACGGATCTGGGACGCGGCCGATCAAGTGGGGCCGGCGGGGCTGGCGTTCGTGCTCGTGCCGTCGCTGGTGATGTACGTGCTTGAGGCCTATGGGTGGAAGCTGACCCTGGGCTCATATACGGACCGCGTCTCCTTCCTGAAACTCCTGGCCGTCCGTACCGCGGGGGAGGTGGTGAATATGACCACCCCGACGGCCTACGTGGGCGGTGAGCCGCTGAAGGCCTATCTGTTAAAGCGCGACCACGTCCCGTTCGTCGATGGCCTCGCCTCCGTCATCCTTGCCAAGACGGTGATGTCGATCGCGCAGGTGCTCTTCATCCTGAGCGGAATCGTCCTGGCCTTCTGGCTGGTGGGGCACGAGCATTCCACGGCTCAGTTGGCCATGGCTTCAATGATGAGCGTCGTATTTCTGGCCGTCGGAGTGACGGGCTTTCTCGTGGTGCAGCGGTGGGGGCTCTTCACCGGGGGGTTGGGGTTGCTGCGGCGGGCCAACCTGCGGGTTCCCTATCTCGAGGCTCGGGAGTCGCAACTGCATGAATTGGACCGCACGATTCTGAATTTCTACGCCAAGGACCGCGAGCGGTTCGTGCTGGCCACCGGGTGCTACCTGCTGGGGTGGCTCTCAGAGGCATTGGAGGTCTGGGTCATGCTGTCGCTGCTGGGGCAACCGGTGACGGTCGGGGCCTCGGTGGCGATCGGCGGGCTGTCGTCCTTGATCAAAGGCGGGACATTTTTCATTCCGGGCAGTCTCGGGGCGCAGGACGGCGGGAATCTCCTCTTGGTGACCGCTTTCGGTTACAGCGAAGTAGCCGGGATTACCTTCGCGCTGCTGCGTCGCTTCCGGGAAATCGTCTGGATCGGGATTGGGTTGATCTGTCTCGCTTTGCTGGGCGGTCGCCCGGTCGCGGAGGCCGACGGTTCCGCACAACCATCTCCCACCGGTTCGTCCTGATCTTTTCGACCACTCTGCCCGCGCCTCGACGGGTTCGTTCATCGCCCCGCCGACTCCATCTGTGGGGCCTCATGGCCCGGTCCGGGGCGCGATCGCGGGGCTGGTCCAGCTTGATGGGGCGGGAGAGGAAGGCTGTACGAGCGGTCGCTCGGACTAGAGTCCGACGAGTCGGCTCGTGATGCTGTGCTCGACGAAGGCGGTCAACCGTTGCTTGTCCTCCGCCGAGATGCTGATGATCCGGCCGCCGACGTAAGGAGCGCGGGCATAAGTCACCACCAGAGCGCACCGGATTGCGTGCCGGTCATCCAATCGACATTCCAGTTGGATCATTTCTCCGACGTGGAGGGCGGCGGCGGTCCGCACTTGAAGGCCCTTTTCGGTGAAGTCCAGGACGTCACAGTCGACGGACTCAAGTCCATGCCGGAGCCGCCCCGGCCGTTCGACCCCAATCCGGAAGTATTGGCGGTGCTCGTTCATGGCCCCTTCACAGGTGATCGACAGAGGGTTCCCACCGTCACCGGACCCGGCTTGTTAATGCAATGGGACGTCGCACCACCGCCGGCACGGGCGGCGGATGGCCGTCGCCGAGAATCACGGCCAGAATCCCGAACGGGACGAGACTGACAACCATGAGGAGGGTCAGGAAGGCCATGGCCGCGCTCCTTTCCACTGTGTGCACCGTGTGAGCTGCAAGCCTGAGACCTCCGGCATCCCTAGAAGGTAGGGGTCTGCAACCCGGTGATCCCACGGAACTCATACAAAGCCGTCTGGAACGAGATCGAAAGGAACCCTAGACACGTGAGGAATGTGGGAAGACACGGCCGCAAAACGGCGCTCCGGTACCGGGATTTCCCTCCCCCCAACGAAGGTACGAGGCACGCGCATGCGGCGCACACGGCTGACCCGCCGCCGTCTGGTCCCGGCCGGCCTGGTCGCCAGACACCCGTGTCTCCCGGCCATGGAGGAGCTGCGGCAGCACCGTGCTGTCGGCGACATTGGCGGCGGGGCCCGGACGGCCTGAATGAACTTAGTCCGTCTATCTTAAGATGCGCCTTCATCCCGAAGTACCACTGGCGGCCTTTGGCGGTCTGGTGCATCTCGGGATCGCGAACCTGCTCGGCCTTCTTGGTGGCACTGGGCGCACGAAGGATGGTGGCATCCTCAATGGCGCCCGTCGACACGGTGAGGCCCTGGCATGCAGGTGGGCGTTGACGGTCTCAAAGAGCGTGGGGCCGAGCTGATGGGCTTCCAGCCGATGCCGAAAGTGGCAGCCCGTGGTCTCATCCGGCACGGGTTCCATGCCGAGATCAATCCCCGCACAGGCCCGCATCGCTCGCGAGTCGTACAAGGCCTCCTCTACGGCGGGCTCAGACAGATTGAGCCACTGCTGGAGAAAATAAATGCGCCGCATCCGCTCCAACCCCACGGGGCGGCGTCCCGCGCCGTCCGGCTTCGGATACACCGGCTCGATCACTGCACGCAAACCGCCCACGGCACGACGACTGCATCTCGGCCAGAAAAAGATCCCGACGGGTCGGTTTCCTGACCCATTCAAAGCCGGTGGCGGTGGCGACGGTCAGGGGGGACAGGCCGGGGTCTCCTGGTGAATGGTGAAGGGCCGTCCCCCCACCACGGCTGCGACCTGGAAGGAAGAATTATTCAGACCTTCCCTAGCCCGCATTATTCAGTGCGCCGTGAACGCTTCTGCTGCAATCACGGATTCGCTGCTCCGACAAGCCTCGCGGCGGGCGTGCTCGCCATTCAGTCGGTCAACAGACTGTTTCAAGTATGCTTCCCTCCTTCATGGCGGCGCTTGCCCGTCTCGCAACGCGACTCCACGCTTTCGCGACGAACCGTCGTGAATAATGCGGGCTAAGGCCAGGCGAGGCCTTCCGTCGAAAAGCCGACGATCCGGCAGGGATGACGCTGGTCGTTCAGCACGAGAACGGGATTGGATTCCTCGAGGAGATGGTTTGGGATCGGATGGCAGTCGAACAGGACTTAACAGGTACGGCCGTCGCGGTGTTGGAGGCGACCATTGTGGATCGGGGAGGTCACGCAAAGCCGGCATTGCCCAGAGGGTGGCGAGCCCGCAGCTCGTCCCTGATGGCCTGGCGAAAGGCTTGAGTCGTGCGGACAAGGGTGGAGTGGTGGTCCACATCGTGCGACTCTGGAGCGGCCCATCTCGCTGCAGTCTGCATGAAGCCTCCCTTGGGTGTTGAAGGTGGATCTACGGAGCAACGGGCAGAGGACTCTGCGCTCGCGACGAGCTCCAGGGGGGCGGATTGCAGCGAGGGAACAAAGACGGATAAAAGGGGAGTGGTTCGCGAAGCGGCTGAGAGTGCGGTAAGTTTTTTCGCCGGTCAGGTGCCATGTGGCGATACCACTCGCGTGATGTGAGGGTCGGGAGATGGCGACAGAGGTCCTGATCAGGGTCTCGGCGTTTCTCGGAGTGCTGAGCGTGATGGCGTTCTGGGAAGTGCTGATCCCCCGTCGCCGCCTAACCACGTCCAAGGTGAGACGGTGGGTCGCCAACCTCTCCGTCGTGATGGTAGATACGCCGTCATCATTCGGCTGCTGTTTGCCGCTGGGGCGGTCGGCGCGGCAATCCTGGCTGCTGAGTGGAACCGGGGCGTCCTGAACCAGCTGAGCTGGCCGACGTGGGTCGAGACGATCCTGGCGGTTGTTGCGCTGGACCTCGTGCTCTATTTGCAGCACGTGATGTTCCACGCGGTACCTCTGTTCTGGAGGTTCCACATGATGCATCATGCAGACCTGGACTGCGATGTGACCACGGGGCTCCGGTTCCATCCGGTTGAAGTGGTCCTGTCGATGCTCATCAAGGTCGCCGCGATTGCGGTCGTGGGTCCATCGCCCCAGGACGTCGTGAGCTTCGAGGTGCTGCTCAATGCGACCTCCATGTTCAACCACAGCAACATCCGCATGCCGTCGGCGGTCGATCGCGTCCTGCGGTGGCTCGTGGTCACCCCCGACATGCATCGCGTTCACCATTCGGTCCTGCCGAGAGAGACCAACACGAATTTCGGGTTCAATCTCCCGTGGTGGGATTGGCTGCTGGGAACCTATAGGCCACAGCCGGAAGGCGGTCACGAGGGGATGACACTCGGCTTGAAGCAGTTCGGGGACCCGGCCCGTTTGACATTCGTGGGAATACTCCTGCTTCCCTTTACGGGCATGCCAGGTGACTACCCATTGAGCCGTGGTCGGTGACGGAATAGATTCGGGAGCCTCGGATGCCGGTCGTCACAGTCTTCGAACAGCACGCGCCGGAATACGATGCGTGGTTCGGCTGGCATGAGATCGTCCATCAGGCAGAAGTGGCTGCGCTCCGGAAGTGCATTCCTGATGAGGACTGAGCCTCGAGGTCGGCATCGGAACCGGGCGCTTTGCAGTGCCGCTTGGAATCCGATTCGGCATCGATCCGAGTCGACGCATGCTGACAATTGCTCGGCAGCGTGGCCTTCGCGTCTGCCAGGCCGTCGGCGAGCAGTTACCCTTCCGCGATCGACAGTTCGACGTGGTCCTGCTTGTCACCGTCATCTGCTTCGTGGACGATGTGCCGACCTTGCTGCGGGAACTTAGGCGGGTGCTGAAGTCAGGCGGAGACCTCATCATCGGTTTCATCAACCGGAACAGTGAGCTTGGGCGCTTGTACGAGTCTCGGAAAGAGACCAGCGCCTTTTACCGGGATGCGCGGTTCTATTCGGTGGAGGAAGTTGCCGGCTGGGTGGAAGAAGCCTGGTTCCGCTCGTTGCGGTTCCGGGAAACGCTGTTGGGCGATCCAGAACAGCCTGGGTCGAGAGGGTGGGAGGTTCGTGACGGCCATGGCACTGGTGCGTTTGTTGTGCTCGGGGCGCAGAAACCGTAACCGAAGAGGTGATGCATGAAGATTCTCTTGATTCTCAACGAGGCCCCCTATGGTTCCGAGAAGGTGTACAACGTATTGCGCCTTGCGATGAAGTTGCAGCAGGAGCATGCCGAGGCAGAGATCCGCGTCTTTCTGATGGCGGACGCCGTCACTGCGGCCTTGCCCGACCAGACCACGCCCCAGGGCGTATTACAACGCCGAACGGATGCTCAAAGTGGTGATCAGCAAAGAAGGGGAAGTCAAAGCATGCGGCACCTGTGTCGAGGCTCGCGGGCTGGACAAGGCGCCCCTGATCGAAGGCATCGAGGTCAGCATGATGGGCCAGCTGGCCCAATGGGTCGTGGACTCGGACAAAGTGCTCACGTTTTGAGCGGAAGGGTATTGCGGCTGGCGAGCGGCGGCGCCGATTTGGTTGCCACCTTGGCGGCGCGGAAGCACACAGAATGGGATCAGGGCCCCATCAGTTGCGGGGCCTTTGAGCGCCGTGCGCATGAACTCCACCCGGCCGTCGAACATGTCGAGCACACCGGCACGGAGACGCGGCATCCTCAGACCAACGGAATCTGCGCCGGTGCGCGGTTACTTCGGTTACTTGGGGACTGCAGGCAGTGACTGGATGATGATGGCTTCCGCTTCAAGCCAATCTTCCAGATCGTATCCATGGCGGCGTCCGCGTTGCTCCCAGAGCTTGTAGGCCTTGACCGCGATTCGTTGGCACCGATCTTCGGGCCACACCCTAAACTTCTGAGCCGAATCAGTGCGTGCCGGAGACGGTACGCCTTTCTGTGCCGACCTCGCTCCGAGCGGTGGCGGGACCACTCGTGCGGTGGCTGACTCTTTTGATTTCGACGACGGCATCGTCGGGCTCACCTCCCTTGTGGTTTCATCACGGGACAGCCGTCCTCTCGCCAGGAAACGGCCTAGGGTTTCCCTTATTTCATCGTTTTCAGCATTCGTGCGACACGCCACGTGGCCCACCCCATATACAGAACCAGCATAACGCCGAGCAGCTCGAGGAGATGGACGAGATGCCAACCTTCGATCACTTCGACTTCGACGACGATGAGCAAGAGGGCCGCAAGGAGAAAGACGAGCACGTGTCGGAGGAGCATGGCGAAGACTTCCGGCAGGAATGCTCTGATCAATGGGTTCCCGTATATCCACAGACTGATTTTAGCCTTTCGTTTCCACTGGCCCTGGGTTATCAGCTTCCTCGTTTTGTGGTAGGGTGCTGCGCATGTCCGCATTAAAGCAGGCGGTTTGGGTTTTCCTCGCCCTTGTGGGCGCGGTGGCGCTCGCGTTCGTGACGGGTCTCGTGAACCCGCACGAAAAAGTGAATGGGCTGTGGCTCGTCGTCGCAGCGACCTGCATCTATGTGCTGGCCTATCGGTTCTATGGCCGGTGGTTGGCCAGTCAGGTCGTCGAACTCAACGACCAGCGCGTGACGCCGGCGGTGCGGCTCAATGACGGCGTGAATTTCCACCCCACCAATAAAGTCGTCCTGTTCGGCCATCACTTCGCCGCGATTGCCGGGGCGGGCCCGTTGTTGGGGCCGGTGCTGGCGGCCCAGTTCGGCTTCCTGCCCGGTTTTTTGTGGCTGGTGATCGGCGCGGTCCTGGCCGGGGCGGTGCAGGATTTCATCATCCTGGTGGCATCGATGCGACGGAACGGGCGCTCGCTGCCCGAGATTGCGCACGACGAACTCGGTTCCGTGACCGGCACGGCAACGGCGGTGGCGGTGCTCTTCATCGTCATGGTGGCGCTGGCAGGGTTGGGTTTCGCGGTGGTCAACGCGCTCTCTCACAATGCCTGGGGGACGTTCACGATCGCGATGACGATTCCCATCGGCTTCTTCATGGGTTTCTATCTGCAGCGGTTTCGACCGGGCGCGGTGGGGGAAGTGTCGGTTCTTGGGGTCGTCTTGTTGATCGCGGCGGTCTTGTTGGGGCGGGTGGTCGCGCAGTCGTCGTTCGCCTGGTTGTTTGAGTTCGATCAGCCGACCTTGGTTTGGCTTTTGGTCGGGTACGGGTTCCTCGCCTCCGTGTTGCCGGGCTGGATGCTGCTGGTGCCGCGCGGCTATCTCTCGACCTTCATGAAGCTCGGCGTGGTGTTTCTGCTCGGCTTGGGGGTGATCCTCATGGCGCCGACGATCGAAATGCCGCGCGTGACGAGCTTCGCCGGCGGCGGCGGGCCGATCATCCCTGGGGCGCTCTTCCCTTTTCTCTTCATTACGATCGCCTGCGGGGCGGTGTCCGGTTTCCATTCACTCGTGTCTTCCGGCACGACCCCCAAGATGATCGAGCAGGAGTCGCAGGCGGTGGTGGGGTATGCGGCGATGCTCCTGGAAAGTTTCGTCGGCGTGATGGCCCTCGTCGCGGCTTCTGTGCTGATTCCCGGCGACTATCTGGCGATCAATACGACCCTGCCGGCCGAGGCGTTGACGGCCATGGGCTTCGCCCCGTCTCGCATCGCCGAGCTGTCGCAGTTGGTGGAAGTGAACGTGGCGGGACGTCCGGGCGGGGCGGTCTCGCTCGCGGTGGGCATGGCCTCGATCTTTGCGGCGCTACCGGGGATGTCCGGCCTGATGGCCTACTGGTATCAATTTGCGCTGGTGTTCGAGGCGCTGTTCATTCTGACCACGATCGACACCGGCACCCGTGTCGCGCGGTATCTGATTCAGGAGATGGCCGGGCGGGTGTATGCGCCGTTTCGCCGCATGAATTGGTGGCCGGGGGTCTTGCTGAGCAGCGGCTTCGTGGTCGGGGCCTGGGGGTACCTGATCGGGACAGGGAGCATTTCAACGATCTGGCCGATGTTCGGCGCCGCCAATCAACTGCTGGGGACGCTCGCGCTGTGCATCGGGACGACGGTGTTGATCAAGATGTGGAAGTCACCCTACCTCTGGGTGACGGCGGTGCCGATGCTCTTCGTGGGGTTGATTACGCTGACCGGCTCTTATGAAATGTTCGGGATGTTCCTGGCGAAGGCCTCGACGCTCGCGGCGGGGCAGGCCTTTGCGCTGTACGTGGACGCGGCCCTGGTGGCCGTCGTCGCGATCCTGGGCGGGATCGTCTTGAGCGACAGCATGAAACAATGGTACGGCTATGTCATTCTGAAACGGCCCTTCACCACGAGCGAGGTGGTGGTGATGGCCGGCGGCGGGTCGGCGGGGCGGGTGCAGACGGCGATCCGCGACCACGACCGCGATCGCGGGTTTACACTCCCGCATGGGGGTGGGTGTTGTTAGGCATTGGCTGAGCCATGGTCGTCCGTCGGCCGGGAATCGGTGGGAGAACGGGACGGGTCCTGAGACAAGCCGGGCTGATGACGGCTGGCACATGATGATTGACGACCAACGATGTAGCGGGAGGCGCCAATGGCCGATCAGTTTTCCTTTGACGTCGTGTCGGAAGTGAACATGCAGGAGATGAAGAACGTCGTCGATCAGGCGACGAAGGAGATCAAGCAGCGGTTCGATTTCAAGGATTCGAAGACCGAGATCACGCTCAAAGAGAAAGAGAAGGAACTGGTCGTGGTTTCGGACGACGAGTATAAGCTGAAGGCCGTGCACGACATCATCAAATCCAAATGCGTGAAGCGCGGCGTGTCCCTCAAGGCCCTCAGTTACGAGGCCGTCGAGCAGGCGCTGGGAGGGACCGTCCGCCAGGTGGTCAAGATCCAAAGCGGACTGGCCTCCGAGAAGGCCAAGGAAATCGCGAAGGCGGTCAAGGACTCGAAGCTCAAGGTGCAGGCGCAGATTCAGGGCGAGCAGGTTCGGATCTTGGGCAAGAGCAAGGATGAGTTGCAGGCGGCCATAGCGCTCCTGAAAGGGAAAGATTTCGGGATCGATTTGCAGTTTGCGAACTACCGATAATGTCACATCGTCGCGCTCATTCTTGTGCCCGGCGCCGTCTCGCCCTCCTGTTCCTTGTCGTGTGTGGGCTCCTGGCCGGCTGTAGCAGCCGCGAGGCAATCGTCGTCATCGCCGTCCACCCGCAGAACCCCAATATCCTCTATGTCGCCACGAACGACTATATTTTCAAGACTCGCGACGGCGGACAAACCTGGGAGAACGTGTCACGCGGGATGACCCATTCGCGGGTAATTTCGCTCGCCATCGATCCCGCCTATCCGGCGACCGTGTTCGCGGGCACGAAAGGCGATGCGCTGTTCAAGAGCCATAACGGCGGGCAAACCTGGGTGTCCAAACGCAGCGGCCTCGACGAGGTCACGATCAGTTCCGTGGTCAATCAACTCCTGTTCGACCCCAAGGATCCAAATCACCTCTTCGCCGCGACCACGATGGGGGTGAAAGAATCCAAGGACGGAGGCGAGACCTGGGTCAAGCGGATGGAGGGGATGAAGGAAGTGTTGATGGTGGTGACCTTGGCCATCGATCCGGCTCGGCCGAACATTCTCTACGCCGGGACCAGCGGCGGCGTGTATCGCAGCTTCTCCAACGCGGAGATGTGGGAGAAGGCCAATACGGGGCTCGTGCCGCCGGAGCTGGTCAAGTCGAGTCGCGCGCTGAACGTGTCGATGCTGTTGGTCGATGCCTTTGAGCCGGATACAGTCTATGCGGCGACCTTGAACGGTCTGTATAAATCGAGGGATAAGGCCGAGACGTGGATGCGCGTCGGCGCGTCGCTGACGGATCCGATCATCCCCGTGATGGTCTTGGACCGCACGAGGAAAGGCACGCTCTACATCGGCGGGCGTTTCGGGATTCTTCGCAGCGAGGACGGGGGGGATACGTGGCAAGCGATGAATCAGGGGTTGGCGAGTCTCAACGTGCGCTCGCTGGTGCAAAGCCCCCTCGACCCGCAGGTGTTCTATCTCGGGACGAACGGGAGCGGCCTCTACCGGAGCGACGATGCCGGCAACACGTGGGTCCCCCTGCCACCGGTCCGCGCCCAATCGTAGGGGATGAAAACCCGCCTGCAAGCTCGCCTGTGCGTCATGGGCCACGGGGTCATGCGTCAATCGTCGACCGGATATCCTTCACGGGGTGCTGAACCCTCAGCGCTCCGAGGTGAGTGAACCGCGCAAAGACGAGTAGTGCAAGTGATGTTCGCACTCGCTCTGGTCGCCAGGGAGAAGCAGGGTCTCGTGGCGCATTAGAGGCGGGTGAGCGGGTTGGGGATTGGGGACCGCCTGCGCATCCCGCTTGGTCGGCAGGGTAATGGCGCATGCTGCTGTGCGTTCGGCTAGCGGTTGAGCGAGGAGTCGCCCACATCCGGTCCGACCCGCATCGGTGTGGTCGAGGAGCCTCCTGGATTCTGGCTGCTCCCGATGCCGAAGCCCGTACTGTTCGGTAAGCTCGTGTCGCCGGCCGAAGGGCCGGCGCGGTCGGTCAGCGTGGTGTCTCGAATCGCTTCCCCGGGGCGTATCGACAGATCCGATTGTCGGCCGATGTCTGCGCCCGTGGTGCTCCGGAGGGTGGAGGACGGGGTCGGGCTCTCGCCATACCAATTCGGCACGGTCGTATCCTGGATATTCACGCCGGTTCTTGCCGACCCGGCCGGTCGCCTGGGCTTGAAGTCCCGCCCGATCCCTTCACGATCCGATTCCAACTCTCGCGCCCGACGGGCTGCAGTCTCGGGATCGAGGCCTTCCAAGCGATCCATGCCTTGTGCATATCGTTCGAGCCGGTCACGCAGCCTTTGAAGATCTCGACGGGATGTCGCAACCTGGCGCACGATTTCTCCCAACGTATACTGCCGTACGACGGTGCCGGCATTGTAGATGCCCGACGCTTGAACGGCGCGCAGGATGTTCGTGGCGTCCGCTTCCAAGTCTGTAATGGTGTCCAATTCGGCCACATCGTCGGCGCAGCACTCGAGAAACTCGTTATAGCGTTGCATGAAGCGTTCGGACTCGCTCTGAATGTGCTCCATCTTGATCGGCGGCAGGGTCTTCTGTCTCGCTGGGTTCGAGTTGGCCCGTGCTTTGGAGCCATCGACCAGCGGTGCGCAGCCGGGTTCCGGGCCGGCCGCGATTTGCTGGTCCGCGGGCCGATCGGGACACCAGTAAATGGTGGCCGGGCGCTTAGAGGGATGCTTGGCGGACTGGGCCGGCGAGGAGAGCGGCGTGAGGAGCCCCAGGGCGCACGCGGTCGCCAGTGTGACGAACGCGGCGGTGTGGCGCGAGGTTTCGACTGTGCGGAGCATGATACGGGCATTGTGTTCCGCTCTCGAAAACCCGTCAAGGAAGCAGTAGTTTTCGACCACCTGGCGCGCCCTTGTAATGAATCGGCGGCATTCAGTAGGGTGATGGGGTTACCGCATCCGGCTCATCAAAAGACCCAGTGCAGGCGCATTGCATCGTCGCGAGGGGAGTATGCAAACCACGTATATTGAGGAGATCGGGCGCTTTGTCGGTCAGGAAGTGACGCTGCGGGGGTGGCTGAGGAGCAGACGGGACAGCGGGAAGTTGCACTTCCTCGTTCTGAGGGACGGGACGGGCGATATCCAGGCCGTCGTGAGCAAAGCTGCCGTGGGCGACGAGCAGTTCGCCGCGTCCGCTCGGCTCACACAGGAGTCATCGGTGGTCGTGCACGGGCGCGTCAAGGCGGAGTCCCGTGCGCCCGGCGGTTATGAGCTCCAGGTCGCGGCGCTCGAACCCGTTCAAATCGCCGAGCCGTTTCCCATTCAGCCGAAGGATCACGGCGTGGGCTTTCTCATGGAGCATCGGCACCTCTGGCTGCGCTCGAGCCATCAACACGCCATTTTGCGGATTCGCCATGAAATCGTGCGGGCCTGCCGAAATTTCTTCGACGATCGCGGCTTCATCTTGGTCGACTCGCCCATTTTCACTCCCAACGCGTGCGAAGGCACGACCACGCTCTTTCAGACCCAATACTTTGACGAGACGGCCTACCTCACGCAAAGCGGGCAACTCTACAGCGAAGCCACGGCTGCCGCCTTCGGGAAGGTGTATTGTTTCGGGCCGACCTTCCGTGCGGAGAAATCCAAGACGCGGCGACACCTCATGGAGTTTTGGATGGTGGAGCCCGAAGTGGCCTGGGCCGAGTTGGCGGACGTCATGCTGTTGGCGGAGGAGTTCATCGAGTATGTGGTCGCGCGGGTCCTGGCGAATCGTCGGGCCGAGCTGCTGATCCTGGGGCGGGACGTGACGAAACTGGAGCGTGTACAGGCACCGTTCCCGAGACTGACCTACGAGGAAGCGGTGAGCATCTTGCAGCAGAAAGGCAACCCGATCCAATTGGGTGACGATTTCGGCGGCGACGAGGAAACCATTTTGTCGAAGGAATTCGGTCGGCCGATCATCGTGCATCGCTACCCCGCCGCGATGAAAGCCTTCTATATGCAAAACGACCCGGAGCGACCTGACCTGGCACTCTGCATGGATGTGCTGGCGCCGGAAGGCTACGGCGAAATCATCGGCGGCGGCCAGCGCATTCACGAATACGACAAACTGCTGGCTCGCATTCGGGCGCATAAGCTTCCGGAGGACGCGTTTCGTTGGTACCTGGATCTGCGGAAATTCGGTTCCGTGCCGCACGCCGGCTTCGGCATGGGCATCGAGCGGGCCGTCGCATGGATCTGCGGCATCGAGCACGTGCGCGAAACGATTCCGTTCCCCCGGATGCTGTACAAGTTGTACCCATAAGTCGGATCCCTCTCGTTGTTGACTGCGACCGCGTGCCGGGAGTGTCTGCACGCGCATCTCCCTGATTCCTCCCCGTGCAGACACACGTCTGGCCGACCCTTTCTATCCATAGGACCCGGAGCATTGGACTTCGACGCTTAATAAGAAAGAAATAGGGAAAAGTGGAGTCGATTGTCGAGTCGAAATTGGCCGTATTTCGGGACCTAGATCCGATTTGACGTATCAGCCTAAGATTTTGAAGAAACGTTGCAAAATCTGTTGACAGGTTTCGGTATGAGTGTATACTTCGCCGCTGAGTGGGAAGAAGTGGATGAAAATGGTTTTGGTGCTAATAAGCCGGAAGAAACTCATGTGCCGGTACTGGCCCGTGAGGTCGTGGAGTGGATGCCGCGGGGTCCTGGCGCGCTCTATGTGGATTGCACGGTCGGCTACGGCGGCTTGGCTCGTCGGCTATTGTCCGATGCGGTGCCCGACAGTCGCTTGATCGGGATCGATCAAGATCCGCTGGCCTTGCAGGCAGCCGGGAAACGACTCGAGGATTTTGGAGCCAGGGTGACCTTGATCGAGGGGAACTTTTCGGGGTTGAGCGCGCACATGCAAGCCATCGGTGTGGATCGGGTTGATGGGGTAATCCTGGATCTCGGGGTCAGCTCGCCGCAGCTCGATCGAGCCGAGCGAGGGTTCAGTTTTTGCCTTACCGGCCCACTCGATATGAGAATGGCCGGCACCGGCGGTCGCACGGCGGGGGACCTGGTCAATCATTTACCCGAAGGGGAACTGGCCGATCTCATCTATATGTACGGAGAAGAGCGGTATGCCCGCCGCATCGCCCAGGGGATCGTTCGATCGCGCAAGCAGGCCCCACTTCGTACCACGGGTGAACTGGTCGAGGTGATCCGGCGGGCGGTGCCTTCCGGCTATCGCCACGGTCGGCTCCATTGTGCCACCCGCACCTTCCAGGCTCTTCGCATTGCGGTCAATCGGGAGCTCGACGTGTTGGCGGAGGTCCTGCCACAGGCCGTGCGTGTTCTGAAGCCGGGCGGACGGCTTGCGGTGATCTCCTTTCACTCGCTCGAGGATCGGATCGTCAAGCATGCCCTCCGTGGCTGGGCCGGGGGCGAGCGTCCTCTGCTTCGTATTCTGACTAAGAAGCCGGTGCAACCGTCGGCAGATGAGTGTGCGCGAAACCCTCGCGCACGAAGCGCCAAACTACGCGTTGCTGAGAGGTTGTCATGCGCGTTCGATTCTACAAGCCACTGATGGTCGTGGCCGTATTGGCCTTTCTCTTGGGATATGTGTGGGAGCGCGTCGATATCGTGAGGGTCGGATATCGTCTTGAGCAGTTGAAGGCCCAGAAAGTCCTCTTGGAGCGAGAGCGCGACGAACTGAGCGTCAAGCTGGCGGCGCTCAGTTCGCCGGATCGTATCGCTCGCGCCGCCCGGGAAAAGTTGGGAATGCTGCCGCCTCAGCCGGGGCAAGTGGTCGTCGTGCATCGCGTGGAGCCCAACCGGCAACTGCCGGGCGATCCTCCGGCCGAGGTTCAACTGGCTCGTAGCGAAGTGAGGTAGGTCGAGCGAGGCTCTCTGTGCATCGGTGGCGTCGTCGAATCGCCATAGCGGGATTGATGTTCGGGTTCGCTCTCGTGCTGGCCCGGTTGGTCAATCTGCATATCTTGCAGGCAGCGGAACTGACGCAGCGCGCGGAGCGGCAACATTGGAAGGCCGTCACCCTCGAGGGGGCCCGCGGCACGATTTACGACCGCAACGGCAAAGTGCTGGCCATCAACGTGGAAGTGCCGTCGGCGTTCGGGGTTCCCACGGCCCTCGGAGACCTGCGCGGTGTGTCCCGACGGTTGGCGACCGTCCTGAACGTGCGTGCGCACGAGTTGGAGAAGAAGCTTCGCCAGGATCGCCATTTCGTCTGGTTGGCCAGGAAGTTGGATCCCGATCAGGGGCGGCGCCTCCAAGCGTTGTCTCTCGACGGGATCGGGGTCGTGATGGAGGGGCGCCGGTTTTATCCGAAAGGTCCTCTCTTGTCGCATGTGTTGGGTTTTGCCGGCATGGACGGCGAAGGGCTCGAGGGAATCGAGCGCCGGTACGATCGCTATCTACGGGGCGACAAGCAAATCATGCTGTTGGAGCGGGACGCGCTGGGTCGAACCGTCCTGCCGCGCGGGATTCAGGAGTCCGGGCCCGATGCGGGGCGCCATGTCACGCTCACCGTCGACGAGGTCATCCAATATATTACCGAGCAGGAATTGGAGGTCGCCGTCCAGACGACGCGGGCCAAAGGCGGCATCGCTGTTGTGATGGATCCGCAGACCGGCGCCATTTTGTCCATGGCGGTGAACCCCAGGTTCGACCCGAATGTCGTCAAGTCGTTGAGCCCCGATCGGTGGCGAAATCGGGCAGTGGCCGATACGTTCGAGCCCGGCAGTACGATGAAGGTCTTCATGGGGGCGGCGGCGTTGGAAGAGCGCGTCGTCACGCCCACCACCTCCTTGTTCGGCGAATTCGGCCAAATGACCGTCGCCAATACCGTGATCCATGATCACGAAAAGTTGGGCTGGATGACCTTCGCGGAAATGATCCATAAGTCGAGCAATATCGGGGCGGCTAAGACGGCCATGCGACTGGGCGAACAACGGTTGTACGAATATCTCCGCAAGTTCGGCTTCGGCGAGCGATCCGATGCCGATCTGCCAGGGGAAGTATCGGGGATCCTGAAGCCGACGAAGGAGTGGGGACGGCGGAGCCTGGCTTCCATTGCCATGGGACAGGAGATCGGGGTCACGGCGCTGCAACTGGCGACCGGCATGTCTGCGATCGCCAACGGCGGATCCTTGATGAAACCGTACGTCGTGTCCGAGGTGCATGATTCGAAGGGCCGGGTTCTGGCCCAAATGGGACCGCACGTCCGCCGCCAGGTCATTTCGCCGGCGACGGCGCGCGCCATGGCCACGATCCTCGAAGGCGTGGTGACCGACGGAACGGGCGCCAAGGCGGCCGTTCCGGGTATCCGCGTCGCGGGGAAAACCGGCACGGCCCAAAAGATCGATCCGCGGACAGGCGGGTATTCTTCGACCATGGTCGTGGGATCCTTCGTGGGGTTTGCGCCGGTCGACGATCCCAAGGTGACGATCGTGGTGGTGGTGGATGAGCCGCAGGTGGATGCCTGGGGTGGCGCGGTGGCGGCGCCGGCGTTTCGCCGGATCGCCGAACAGGTGCTGCCCCATCTCGGCGTAACCGCCACTCCGGTCGTGAAGATCGCGATGGCAACGGCGGACTAATCGGATTGGTCTCGGGTGGGGGACGCGCGTGACGGTAGCGGAATTAATCGAGCCGATCGTCGGGGAACTGGGCGTGATGAGTCGGTCGGGCGACCTTGCGGTTCCGATCGCCGGGGTGACCGATGATTCCAGACGGGCGACCTCGGGCATGCTCTTCGTGGCCGTCAAGGGCGAGCGGGTCGACGGACACGACTTCGTGATCCGTGCGGTGGAAACGGGCGCCGCTGCAGTCGTGGTCCAGCGGGATCCCGGCCGCCTCTCGGTACCCGTCGTGCGCGTGACCGACAGTCGCCGGGCCCTCGGCCTTCTGGGCAGCGCGTATCATGACAATCCGTCGGCGGGTCTTCGCATGATCGGGGTGACGGGCACCAACGGAAAGACGACCATCACGTACCTGTGCCGGGCGATCTTGGAATCGGCCGGCCGTCGCGCGGGCCTGATCGGCACGGTGGCATACGAAATCGGCGCCGAGCGGATCCCCGCCTCGCACACGACCCCCGGCGCGTTGGAGCTACAGCAGCTCCTGGCTCGAATGGTGGCCGCCAAGCTCGACAGCGCGGTCATGGAAGTGTCCTCCCATGCGCTGGTTCTGGACCGGACGGTGGGGTGCGAATACGACGTGGCCGTCTTTACGAATTTGACGCAGGATCACTTGGACTTCCACCGGGACATGGAGGAGTACTTCGCGGCCAAGCTCCGCCTGTTCACCGGATTGAACGATCGAGGACGCAAGCCCGGTACCAAACGCGCCATCGTGAACGGTGACGATCCTTGTGGAGCGCGAATCGCGCAGGCCACCGGGGTACCCGTGTGGACCTACGGCCTCAATCCGGCGGCCGACCTTCGTGCCGAGGAGGTACGCCTGTCGGTGTCCGGAACGACGTTTTCGCTCGTGACGCCGCTCGGACGGGCGCGAGTCGAAACTCGTCTCGTCGGGGAGCACAACGTGTACAACGCGCTGGCGGCGATCGGCGTCGGACTCCACGAGGGCATACCCTTGGAGGAGGTCTGCCGCGGCGTGGCGGAGGTCCGTAATGTGCCCGGACGTTTCGAGCGGGTGGAGGCCGGGCAGGATTTTGCGGTGGTGGTGGATTACGCGCATACGGAAGACGCGCTGGTCCGCCTGCTCTCCGCCGCCCAGCGGCTCAAGACCGGCCGCATCATCACGGTATTCGGCTGCGGAGGCGATCGGGACCGGACCAAACGCCCCAAGATGGGACGCGCGGCGGTGGAGCGCAGCGACGTCGTCGTGCTGACGTCGGACAACCCCAGAACGGAAGATCCGCAGGCGATTCTTCGGGAAGTGGAAGTCGGGGTCAAGGACGCGCTCCAACGCGCGCCGCACGTGCGATACCGGATGATCGCGGATCGGCGCGAGGCTATTCAGGCAGCGGTGCGGGAGGCGAGGCCGGGCGACATGGTGTTGATCGCGGGCAAGGGGCATGAAGACTATCAGATCATCGGCACCACCAAGCATCATTTCGACGATCGGGAGGTGGCGAGGGCCGCGATCCTGGGGAACACGGGGCGGTAGTCCGATGATGAACGGAGAGTTCTGCTTCATGGGAGCATCCCTGTATACGGTGGAAGAAATGCTGGAAGTCGCCGGCGCGCGCGTTTTGTCGGGCGAGTCGGCGGCCTCCCTCAGAGCCCCAATCAAGCGTCTCTGGACCGACTCGCGTACCGTTCGCAAGGGGGATTGCTTTGTTGCATTGCAAGGCGAGCGGTTCGATGGTCATGCCTTCGTGCCCGAGGTGTTCCGCAAGGGCGCGACAGTGGCGCTTGTGAATGAAACCTACCGAGTCCCGGCCGATCTCCTCCAGCGCGGCCACGCGCGTCGGCCGGCCCTAATTCTCGGCGTCCGCGACACGTTGGCGGCCTTCCAGCGGCTGGCCACGCATCACCGCCAGCGGTTTCACATTCCGGTGGTGGCCGTGACCGGCAGCAACGGGAAGACGACGACGAAGGAAATGGCCGCCAGCGTCCTGGGGACGCGGTGGACGACGTTGAAGACGGAAGGCAACTTGAACAACCGGATCGGCGTTCCTCAAATGCTGCTGCGGCTGACGGCGCGGCACAAGGCGGCGGTGATCGAAATGGGCGTCGATGCCCGCGGGCAGACGACGCGGCTCTGCGAAATGGTGAAGCCGACCCTGGGAGTCATCACCAATATCGGCGCTGATCATCTCGAGTTCTTCGGCGACTTGGAGGGATCGGCTCAAGCCAAGGCGGAATTGCTGGACATGATGCCGCCGGACGGCGTGGTGGTGTTGAACGCCGATGACGCGTATTTCGACTACCTGGCCGCCCGTGCGCAAGGGCGGGTGCTCTCGTTCGGTCTTTCGGCGAGGGCGGATGTCCGGGCCAGCGACGTGGACAACCGAGGCAAACACGGAGCGACGTTCAAACTGCGCGTGCCGGGCCGGCTCCGCGCCGTTCCCGTCGGTCTCCGAGTCTACGGCGTGCACAATGTCACCAACGCGTTGGCGGCGGCGGCCGTCGGGTGCGCGGTGGGACTGAGCAGCGCTCAGATCGCCAAAGGGTTGGCGGCGTTTCGGCCCGCTCTCATGCGCTCCCAAGTGGTGGAGGTGCGCGGAGCCCGTGTGATCAACGATTGCTACAATGCCAATCCCTCCTCCATGAATGCGGCCCTCCACTTGTTGGCGGAGATGGGGCAGGGCGGGCGGACGATCGCCGTATTGGGCGACATGTTGGAGCTGGGATCGCGGCAGGAGGAATTTCACCGAGAGATCGGGGCGGCCGTGGCGCAGCGGGGGATCGGCGAACTCATTGCCTGTGGGGCCTTGGGGCAGTGCATTGCGCACGGAGCGCGCAAGGCCGGAATGGCCGCGGATCATGTCCATGCCGTGTCGGATGCGGCGGCCGCGGGCGTGCTGCTCAAGGCTCAGTTGAAGGCCGGGGATACCGTGCTGGTCAAGGCCTCGAGGGGGATGAGGTTGGAGCGCGTGTTGGAGGCGGTACACGGTCGGGCGCGGATGGCCGCAGGTGCATAGCGGTCCGCGCCGGTCAAACGGTTGAGCGTCAGGGGCGCCCCATGCTGTACAACTGGCTGTACCCACTGCACACCGAATTCTCGTTCCTGAACGTTTTTCGGTACCTCAGCTTCCGGATCATCTATGCGGCGGTGACCGCGTTCCTGATCGCCTTCGTCTTGACCCCCTGGCTGATCAATAAGCTGCAGGCCATCAAACTGGGACAGCAGGTCCGCGACGACGGCCCGAAGCGGCACCTGGCGAAGAGCGGCACGCCCACCATGGGCGGCATTCTGATTATTTTTGCCGTGGTCCTCTCCACGCTTCTTTGGGCCGATTTGACCAATAAGTACGTCTGGTTGGTCGTGCTCTCGACGCTGGGCTTCGGCCTGATCGGGTTCACGGACGACTATCTCAAGTTCATCAGGGCGCAGTCCAAAGGGTTGAGCGCGACGCAGAAGTTCATCGGGCAGTTTGCGATCGCGGTCGTGATCGGCCTGGTGCTCTACTCGCTGCCTGGATTCTCGACCAAGCTGAACGTGCCGTTCTTCAAGAACGTCACCCCGGATCTGAGCTGGTTGTACGTGCCGTTCGCCGTGCTGGTCATCGTCGGCGCTTCCAACGCGGTTAATCTCACGGACGGACTGGACGGGCTGGCGATCGGGCCGGTCATGATCGCGACGATGGCCTATACGATCGTCGTCTATATGGCCGGGCACAAGTTGTTCGCCGACTATCTCCTGATTCCTTACGTGGACGGAGCGGGCGAGGTCGGCGTGTTCACCGCCGCGATCTTCGGCGCCAGCTTGGGCTTCCTCTGGTTCAACACGTATCCGGCGTCCGTGTTCATGGGAGACGTCGGTTCCTTGCCGTTGGGGGCGGCGTTGGGCACGGTGGCCGTCATCAGCAAGCACGAACTGCTGCTGATCCTGGTCGGCGGGGTGTTCGTCATCGAGGCCGTGTCCGTGATCTTCCAGGTGCTGTCGTTCAAGTCGCGGGGCAAGCGCATCTTTCTCATGGCGCCCATCCACCACCATTTCGAAATGAAAGGGTGGGAGGAGCCGAAAGTCGTGGTCCGCTTGTGGATCATCGCCATTCTCCTGGCCTTGCTGAGTTTGAGCACCTTGAAGCTGCGATGACGACGATGGCGGTACCGGTGGACATTCTCAGAGATCTGGCCGGGAAGCGGGTGACCGTCGTCGGAATGGCGCGAAGCGGGGTGGCGGCCGCCACGCTCCTCACCAGGCTCGGGGCCCGGGTGACCGTGGCGGATCGGAAGGATGAACGGGAGCTGGCGGAGGCACTTGGGAAATGGGTGGCCCGCGACGTGGAGCTTGCGCTCGGTCCAGGATATGACGCGGCCTTCGCAGAGGCGGATCTGGTGGTGATCAGCCCGGGCGTGCCGTCCCGGGCGGAGGCGCTCGAACTCGTGCGGCGGCGTGGGACCCCGGTCATCGGAGAACTGGAACTCGCGACGCGGCTGTTCCAGGTGCCCATCGTGGCGGTAACCGGGACCAATGGGAAGAGTACGACCGTGACGCTCGTCGGACGGTGTCTTCAGGAGAGCGGGACTCGCGCGTTCGTCGGAGGCAACTTGGGGACCGCACTGTCGGAGGCCGCCTTGGCCGTCCACGAGGCCGAGCGTGCCGGACGGTCGTCGCCCTTCGACTATGTCGTGGCCGAGGTGTCCAGCTTTCAGCTCGAAACCATCGAACGATTCAAGCCCTTCGTCGCAGCCCTGCTCAACATTACCACCGACCACATGGATCGCTATGCCTCCACCGAGGAGTACGTGGCCGCGAAAGCGCGCATCTTCGAGAATCAAATGGAGGGCGATTATTCGTTGGTGAATCTGGGGGACCCCCGTGTGTCCGACCTGACCCGGGGCGGTCGCGCGACCAGGCTGGGGTTCACCCGTTCCGAACGGCTCCCCGCGGACGTCGCCGGCGGGGCTTACCTCGACGGCGACCGGCTGATGGTCGCCTTGCAGGGGCGCCCGCAGGAAGTGTGTCGCCGCGCCGAGATGCGGTTGCTGGGGACGCACAACGTGGAAAACGCGATGGCCGCGTCGGTCGTCGCCTTGCTGTGCGGGTGCTCGACCGAGGCGGTTCGCCGGGTGTTGCGGACGTTCCCGGGCTTGGAACATGCGCTGGAGCTGGTGCGCGAGCACCGCGGCGTCCGCTACGTCAACGACTCCAAGGGGACGAACGTGGATGCCACGTTGAAGGCCCTGGAAAGCGTGGAGCAACCGGTGTGGCTGATCGCGGGCGGCAAAGACAAGGGCGGAGATTTCGGTCGGTTGAGGGAGGCCATCGACCGGCGGGCCAAAGGCGTCATCCTGATCGGGGAAGCCGCGCGGCTCATCGAGGGCGCGCTTGCTCCCGGCACGACCGTCCATCACGCCGGCTCGTTGCGGGAGGCGGTGCAGGCGGCGGCCGCGCGGGCGGTTGCGGGCGACATGGTGCTGCTGTCTCCCGCCTGCGCGAGCTTCGACATGTTCCTCGATTATCAGGATCGCGGCCGGCAGTTCAAGGCGTTGGTGCACACGCTTCCCTAACGGACCGAGCGAGCGTGCCACCGATGGTCGGTGATGACACGGTGATGACGGTGACGAACAAAGCGGCAGGCACATTGGCATTACCTTGGCCGTCTTCGGGGCAACGGGCCCGCAAGATGGTGGCGATGGATCACACCTTGCTGATCGTCACCGTGGCCCTGTCCTTGGTCGGCCTCGTGATGGTCTTCAGCGCCAGCGCGGTCGTAGCGGGCAACCGGTTCCAGGATCAAAGCTACTTCCTGAAGCGCCAGCTCGCCTGGTTGGTACTTGGGCTCGTGCTGATGCACATCGCCTCGCGGATCGACTACGTCGTCTGGCGAAAGTTAGCCTTGCCCCTCTTGGTGCTGACGGGGATGTTGCTGGTGCTGGTGTTGGTGCCTTCCGTCGGGGTCATGACCAAGGGCGCACGGCGCTGGCTTCGCCTGGGACCCACGTTGCTGCAACCGACCGAGATCGCCAAGGTGGTCATCGTCATGTATCTCGCCGCCTACCTGGCTAAGAAAGGCCCGAAGATCACCTTGTTTCTCAAGGGGTTTCTGCCGCCCGTGCTGGTGGTGGGGGCGCTTGGCGGCCTGATTCTGCTCCAACCGGATCTCGGCAGCCTGGTCGTCGTGGGACTCGTCATGATGACGTTGCTGTTTCTGGCCGGCGCTCGGATTAGTCATGTGGTGGGGATCGCGCTGTGCGCCGCGCCGGCCGTGGCCCTCCTGATCCTGAGGTCGCCTTACCGGCGGCAGCGCCTGACGACCTTTCTGACGCCGTGGAAGGATGCCTCGGACGGCGGATTCCAGGTCACGCAATCGTTCCTGGCATTCGGCAGCGGCGGGCCGTTCGGGGTCGGTCTCGGCGAGGGCAAACAAAAATTGTTCTTTCTCCCGGAAGCCCATACCGACTTCGTGCTGGCGCTGGTGGGCGAGGAACTGGGGTTGGTGGGGACGACGGCCATCATGCTGCTCTTCGTCCTGCTCGTCCTGCGGGGGTTCCAGATCGCCGAGCGGGCTCGCATGCCCTTCGGGTATTACCTCGGCACGGGCATTACGATGCTGATCGGCGTCCAGGCGTTGATCAACGCCGGGGTCGTCACGGGCTTGTTGCCGACCAAGGGGTTGACGCTGCCGTTGGTCAGTTATGGGGGGTCCTCGTTGGTGGTCAGTTTGGTGGCCATCGGCATCCTGTTAAGCATCTCGCGGGATCGGTTTGCCGGCCATGGTGCCGGAGGGTCTCGGGCCGATTATGGGGCGTGAGCGACGCCATGAACATTGTCATCGCGGCGGGCGGGACGGGCGGACACTTGTATCCCGCCGTCGCGCTGGTCAAGGAATTTCAGTCCCGGCGCCCCGGCACGACGGTGTTGTTCGTGGGCACCGCCCGCGGCATCGAATCGCGCGTGGTCCCGCACGAAGGGTTTCCGCTCCGTCTGGTGACGGCCAAACCCTTCATGGGAGTCGGCCGCGCAGGCGCGCTCAAGGCCTTGCTGACATTGCCGATCGGCATGTGGCAGTCCTGGCGGATCCTGAGAGCCCAACGCGCCACACTCGTGATCGGCGTGGGAGGGTACACGACGCCGGCGGTGCTGCTGGCCGCCTGGCTCGCGCGCATTCCTCGCATCATTCTCGAGCCGAACAGCTATCCGGGGTTGGCCAACAAGGTCTTGGGGCCGTTCGTCGACCGGGTGTTCCTGGCTTTCGAGACGGCCGCCGCATTCTTTCCGGCGCGCAAAGTGCGTGTGGTCGGTACGCCGATCCGAAAGGCGTTCTTTGAGGCGGAGGGGCCTCAGTCGAGTCAGAAGGGAGATCGGACCGTGCATGTATTGATTTTTGGGGGAAGCCAAGGAGCCAAGGCGATCAACGGAGCGATGGTGGCGGCCCTGCCGCTGTTGGGCGATTTGCGGGACCGGTTGCAGATCACGCATCAAACCGGGGAAGCGGACCGGCAAGAAGTTCTCGACGCGTACCGCGCGCGCGGTTTCAAGGCCGAGGTCCAGTCGTTCTTTTACGACATGCCTCTGGTGCTCCGCGCCGCGGATCTCGTCATCGCGCGCTCGGGCGCGATGACGATTGCGGAACTGACGGCGTGCGGATGCCCGGCCGTGCTCGTGCCGCTCCCGCAGGCCATCTACAACCATCAGGCGAAGAATGCGGCGGTGATGGAGGCCGCAGGCGCGGCCGTCGTGCTCTCACAACATGAACTGTCCGGCGAACACCTGGCGGCCACGATCCGCGAACTCCTGTCGGACCCCGCGCGGTTGCGGCAGATGCGCGAACGCAGTGTGAGCATGCGGCGCATCGATGCGGCGACCCGCATCGTGGATGAGTGTCTGACCTTGGTGGGGGAGGCGCATGAAACCAACCGTGCTATTGGAGCAACGAGGGCGTGAGGCGGCCGGAGACCGACCGGGCGCGGGCGCCCAGGCCACTACGCACCTGACGCGGCGAGCGATGTTTCGAAAGACGCAACACATACACTTGGTCGGCATCGGGGGCTCCGGCATGAGCGGCATTGCGGAGGTCTTGCTGACCTTGGGTTACAAGGTGACGGGTTCGGATTTGGCGGCCTCCGATGCGACGCGCCGTCTGGAGGAACTGGGCGGGAAAATCTTCATCGGCCATCACGAATCGAATATCGGGGCGGCCCAGGTGGTCGTGACTTCGTCGGCCGTCGTGCCGACCAATCCCGAGGTGGTGGCGGCCAAGGCCAAGCCGATCCCCGTCATCCCACGGGCCGAGATGTTGGCCGAGTTGATGCGGCTCAAATACGGCGTGGCGATCGCCGGCGCGCACGGCAAGACGACGACCACCTCGATGGTGGCCAGCGTGTTGGCCGAAGGCGGGCTCGATCCGACGATGGTCATCGGGGGCAAGGTCAACGCGTTGGGAAGTCATGCGCGGCTCGGCCGGGGGGAGTTGCTCGTCGCGGAAGCAGACGAGAGCGACGGCTCATTCCTGCGATTGTCGCCGACCATCGTCGCGGTGACCAACATCGATCGCGAGCATCTCGATCACTATGGCTCGATGGCACAGGTCGAGGCGACCTTTCTCGAGTTCATCAATCGCATCCCTTTTTACGGATTGGCGGTCTTATGTTCGGACAACGAGCGGGTGCGATCGCTGCTCGGCGGCGTGGTGAAACGCTACCAGACCTACGGCTTAGAGGAACCAGCCGGAGGTCCGCCGCCAGATTTTCGCGCGACCGACATCGTGCTCAAGGAATGGGGATCGGAATTTCGGGCGTTCTTCCGCGGACGGGCGCTGGGACCGTTTCGATTGGCCATTCCGGGGATTCACAACGTGTCGAATGCACTGGTGGCGGTGGCGATCGGGTTGGAACTCGACGTGCCCGTCGATCTGATCCGGCGGGGGCTCGCGGCCTTCTCCGGGGTCGAGCGACGGTTTCACCTTCGCGGCGACAAACACGGCATCATGGTCGTGGACGATTACGGCCATCACCCGACCGAGATCAAGGCCACCCTCGCCGCGGCGAAGCAAGGGTGGCGCCGGCGGCTCGTGGTGCTCTTTCAGCCGCATCGGTACACGCGCACGCGCGATTTGATGGACGACTTCGCCAGGGCGTTCGACGAGGCCGATGCGCTGTTCGTCACCGACATTTATCCCGCCAGTGAATCACCGATTCCGGGCGTGACCGGAGAGACGTTGGTGGAGCGCATCAAGGGCGCGGGACATCCGAACGTGACCTGGGTGCCGCAGAAGCAAGAATTACCCGATCGGGTGACCCCGATCCTGCAACCGGGAGATTTGGTCCTGACGCTGGGCGCGGGAGACATCTGGAAGGCCGGCTTGGGAATTTTGGACCGTTTGCCGTCGTGAGCCGACGTCATGACACGACCCGGTGGGCGACAGTTGAAGGGACGATCGTCCGCGCGGCTCGCGGAAACGGGCCGGTTCGACCGGGTGCTCGAAGGCGTGCGAGGCGAGATCGCGTTCGGTGCCTCGCTGAAGGCGCTCACCTCCTTCAAGATCGGCGGGGCCGCGGAGGTGTTGGTGACGCCCGCGGACGAGGCCGACGTCGCGCGGTTGGTGCGGCAGGCGCACGACGCCCGGGTGCCCGTGTTCGTGCTCGGCGGCACCAACGTGCTGGTCCGAGACGGCGGAGTCCGAGGCATCGTGGTCAGTCTGGCGAGGCTCAAGGGGATTCGCAATGAACCGGACGAGGTGGTGTACGCGGAGGCCGGCGTGGGCATGCCGACGCTGTTGCGCCACGCGATCAAGCACGGACTTGCCGGGTTGGAGTGGGCGGCGGGGATCCCCGGCACGGTGGGAGGCTGCGTGGTCATGAACGCGGGCACGCGACTGGGCGAGATGAAGGATTCGCTCCGGGCGGTGCGCATGGCCGAGCCGGATGGGACGATCCGGGACTACCTTCGAACCGAGATTCAGTTCGACTATCGACACGCACACTTGCCGTCCGGAATCGTCGTCGGGGCGTGGGTGCAACTGAGCGCGGCACCCAAGGGGGACGTCGACCGGGCCATCAAAGACTATTTGCGGTACCGAAAAGCGACGCAGCCGCTGACGCAGCCCAACGCCGGCTGCGTGTTCAAGAATCCGGGTCCGAAGTCGGCGGGGCACATCATCGAGGCGGCCGGACTCAAGGGGCTTCGGGTCGGCGATGCGCAGGTCTCCACGAAACATGCCAATTTCATCGTGAATCTCGGACAGGCGTCCGCGGCCGACGTGCTGGCGCTGATCGCCCAGGTGCGGCGGCGAGTCAAGGCGGTTTCGGGGGTGGAACTCGAACTCGAACTCCAAGTCGTGGGCGAACGGTAGATGAAGAGGAAGGCCGCACGCATGCCCGCAGGCCCTATGATCCAGGCCCGGATCGGCGTCCTTATGGGCGGGTGGTCGGCGGAACGCGAGGTGTCTCTCCGCACGGGGCAGGCGGTGCATCAGGCCCTGCTGCGTCGCGGCTACGACGCGGTCCCGATCGACGTCGGTCCGACGATCGCCGACGACCTCCGTGCGCACAAGATCGACCTGGCGTTCATTGCCCTGCACGGACCCGGCGGAGAGGACGGGACGGTGCAAGGACTGCTGGAGACCTTGCGCATCCCGTACACGGGCTCCGGCGTGCGGGCCAGCGCGGTCGCCATGCACAAGGTGCTCACGAAGACCGTCTTGGCCGCCGAGGGCGTTCCCGTGCCGCGCGGGGGGGTGGTGGTCGCCAAACGGGGCGCACGCCCGACCTTGCCGCTCCGGCTCAAGTGGCCGGTGATCGTCAAGCCGGCGACGCAAGGCTCGACGATCGGGGTGAGCATCGTGCGGAAGCCTTCCGAATGGGCGCGCGCCTTGGCCGCGGCGCATCGGTACGATCGCGAAGCCGTGATCGAGGCCTTTATCCCCGGGCATGAGCTGACCGTCGGCGTCCTTCGATATCACGGGCGCACGACGGTGCTGCCGGCGGTGGAAATCGTGGCCCCGACCGGCTTTTACGATTTCTCGGCCAAGTATCAAAAGGGAAAAACCGAATATCTGTGTCCGGCGCCGCTGTCGGCGGACACGGCGCGGACAGTGCGCGATCTCGCCGCGCGCGCGTATGACGTGCTGGGGTGCGAGGGAGCGGCGAGAGTGGATTTTCGAGTGACGCCGCGGGGCGCCGCGTACGTCTTGGAAGTGAACACCGTTCCCGGCATGACGGAGACCAGCTTGCTCCCCATGGCCGCGGCGAAGGCCGGCATCGATTACGATACGCTCACCGAGTGGATACTCGGGTCGGCGTTGGCCCGGCGTGAGGTCATGATGTCGAAAATCGGGTCGGAGGCGCGATGACCCGTCGCCGCCAGGTGATCCCGCAAGGGCCGCGCCCCAATCATCGACGGGAACTCGCCGTGTCCCAGGGGCGCCCCCGCGACGGCCGGCTGGGGAGAATCCTATGGGGGATCGGGAAACTGCTCGCGCTGCTGGCCGTCTGCGGGGCAGCCGGGTGGGGGGGGACGCTGCTGTGGCGCCACAGCGGACCTTGGTTGGCGGATGCGCTGCGGATCAAGGAGGTGCTCGTCATCGGCACGCGGCATGTGACGCGCGCCGAGGTGCTGGCTCGCTTGCAGTTGGACAAACACGCGACGTTGTACGACCTCGACGTGAAGCCGCTGGTCGAGCGGCTCAGGGCCCTGCCGTGGGTGAAGGACGTCACCCTGACGCGCGTGCCGCTGCATGCGCTGGAAGTCGAGATCGTGGAGCGACAACCGGCCGGAGTCGTCCAAGGCGTGCACGCGAACGTGTTGGTGGACGAGGAGGGCGTCATCCTGAAGTGGATCGGACAGACGACGGATGAGGCGTTGCCGGTGATTACCGGCGTCGATATCAAGCGACTGTCGCAGCCAGACAGCCGGGAGCGGCGGACGGTGAGGGAGGCCTTCGAGCTGGCGGCCTTGATCGAGCCCCTCGAAGGTCGGCAAGTCCGAGTGGACGGCAGCAACCCATTCAATCTGGTCGTGGCCGTGAACGACACGCGGGTGTCGTTCGGGCGGGCGCCGTTCCGGGACAAGTGGACGCTGTATCAGCAATTGAAGCCCGTCTTGGTCGCCGAACACGGGGCGTCGCTGGCACAGCGGCAGTTGGACGTCGATCTTCGGTTCATGGATCGGGTCATCGTTCGAGAAAGGGGGTAGCGCGTGCCCAAACGTGAGCAAATTTTAGTGGGCCTGGATATCGGCACCACCAAGATCTGCGCCATCGTGGCGGAAGTCGCCGAAGGCGGCGCGCTCAACGTCATCGGGGTCGGATCGAGTCCCTCGCGAGGATTGCGCAAGGGGGTCGTGGTCAATATCGAAAGCACGGTCGAATCGATCAAGAAAGCGGTCGACGACGCGGAGTTGATGGCGGGCGTGGAAATTCACTCCGTCTACACGGGGATCGCCGGGGGACACATCGCGGGGGAGAATTGCAAAGGCGTCGTGGTGCTCAAGAAACAGGAGGTGTCACGGGAGGACGTGCAACGCGCCGTGGACAGCGCGCGGACGATGGCGGTGGTGCCGCACGAGCGCCGTGTGCTGCACGTGCTGCCGCGCGAGTTCATGGTCGACGACCAGGACGGCGTGCGCGATCCCATCGGGATGTCCGGCACGCGGTTGGAGGTCAACGTGCACGTCATCACCGGCGCCGTCACGTCCGCGCAAAACCTGGTCAAAAGCGTGAATCGGGCCGGGCTTGACGTGGTGGACATCATTCTTCAGCCCCTGGCGTCGAGCGAAGCGGTCCTGAGTCCCGAAGAGAAGGAGTTGGGCGTGGCCATGATCGACTTCGGGGGCGGGACGTCGGACCTGGCGATTTTCCTGGACGGCAGCGTGCGTCACACCGCCGTCCTGCCCATCGGCGGCCAGAACCTGACGAAGGATCTCGCGATCGGCCTGCTCACGTCCCAGAGCGAAGCGGAGAAAATCAAACTGCAGCACGGCATCGCGCGGGTGGAGCTCCTGCAAGGGCACCAGATGGTCGACGTGCCCTCGGTGGGTGATCGTCCGCCGCGGACCTTCACGCGACGGGATATCGGCGACATTCTCGAGCCGCGCGTCGAGGAAATGTTCGAGCTCGTGCGGCGGGAGATCTCGCGCGCGGGCTACGAGGGTATGTTGGGCGCGGGGGTGGTCCTCACCGGAGGCACGTCCTTGTTGGAAGGGATGCCCGATGCGGCGGAGAAACTGCTCAATTTGCCCGCGCGTCGAGGCGCGCCGGGCGGCATCGGCGGGCTCCGGGACATCGTCAGCAATCCCATCTACGCCACGGGGGTGGGGTTGCTCCTGCACGCCCGGCAACATGCGGATGAACAGGAATTGGCCGGCATCGGCAGCGGGCGTCCGTTCGGGAAGGTGATCGATCGCATGCGCGCGTGGATGGGGGAGTTCTTTTAACCTACAGAGCGGAAGCCGGGGTGAGGCTTTCGAGAGGGAGGGGCCCTATGTTTTCATTTCAAGAGGATCTTGTGTCTCCCGTGCACATCAAAGTCGTCGGTTGCGGCGGCGCCGGATGCAATGCGGTGAACACGATGATCAATTCGGGGTTGAGCCGCGTGGAGTTTATCTCGGCCAACACGGATCTGCAGGCCCTGGACCGGTCGTTGGCGGCCTTCAAAATTCAACTCGGTCCCGAGCGCACGCGCGGGCTGGGGGCCGGCGCGCGACCCGAAATCGGAAAGGACGCCGCCCTCGAGAGCAAGGATCAGATTCGCGACGCCTTGGAAGGCGCTGACATGGTCTTCGTGACCGCGGGCATGGGCGGAGGGACGGGCACGGGCGCCGCGCCGATCGTCGCCAGCGTGGCGCGGGAACTCGGCATTCTGACCGTGGGCGTGGTGACGAAGCCCTTTCAATTCGAGGGACATCGCCGGATGAGCCATGCGGAGGAAGGCATCCGCGATCTGCGCCGGCATGTCGACACGTTGCTCGTGATCCCGAACCAGCGATTGCTCGCCATCGTGGACAAGGCGACGCCGCTGTTGGACGCGTTCAAGGTGGCGGACGATGTGCTGCGGCAGGCGATCCAGGGGATTGCGGACGTGATCACCACCACCGGCCACGTGAACGTCGACTTCGCGGACGTCCGCACCGTGATGGCGCACACCGGCAGGGCCGTGATGGGGATGGGCCGAGCCCAGGGCGCCAATCGGGCGATCGAGGCGGCCCAGAAGGCCATCAATTCGCCCTTGCTGGAGGACGGCACGGTGGAGGGCGCGCGGGGCGTGCTGCTCAACATTACGGGGGGCGCCAACCTCTCGTTGCACGAAGTGGACGAAGCGGCGTCCATCATCAAGGAGGCGGCCGACCCCGAAGCGAACATCATCGTCGGTCAGGTCATCAATGCGGATATGGGCGACGATCTGGTCGTGACGGTCATCGCCACCGGGTTCGACCGCGGGGACGAGGTCATCAAGCCGGCGGCCCCGGTGGAACGCCCGGCGGCGAAACCCGCGGTTCGGACGGGGCAGCAGGTGTTGGCCGGCGTGTCCGCCGGTCCGACCAATCGCCCCGCGCGGGATCTGGATCGGCCGGCTTTCCTCCGCAAGCTGAGCGAGCAACGCGAGGCCAAGGAACGCGTCGGTTTGCTGCCGGAAGACGAGTGGGACGTGCCCACGTTTCTGCGGAAACAGGCCGACTGAACCGGCGGAGGGCTGGGCACGCGAGATCGGTGCGCCTCACCTTGTCGTCGAAGTGTTGGCGCGGGGAGATCGTCGTGGCACAATGAGACCGTGAACGATGCGGATGTCATCACGCTCGCCGGGTTCGCCTCCGACGCCGAGGGGGCGCGGCATTTCTTTGGGACCCGCCGGGCCGGGAGTCTGCCGCCGGGGGAGCACGGGAACGACGACGTGACCAGCGCCGAACGGCACCTGACCGCAGGTGGCTCTCCTCTCCAGGAGCTCCTGGCCGGCTGCCGGGTGGCGTCCGTCAAACAGGTTCACGGGACCGACGCGCTCGTGCTCGACGGGCCCGATCCGCCCAAGGGCGTGTTCGAACGAGGCTGGGACGCGCTCGTGACCAATCAGCCGCGCTTGTGCCTCACGATTAAGACGGCCGACTGCGTCCCGGTGCTGCTCCATGATCCGGTACAAGGGGTGGTGGCGGCGATTCACGCCGGCTGGCGCGGCGCGGTGGGCGGGATTCTTCCGAAGACCCTCTCGCTCATGCGGCGGCGATTCGGCAGCGTGCCGGGGAACGTGCGGATGGGCATCGGACCGGCGGCCGGCGTCTGTTGCTACGAGGTGGATGCCCCGGTGCTGAGGCGCCTACGGAGCGAATTTCCGGAGTGGCGTGCGGTCGTGCGTGAGGGGAGCGAGGAGCGGGCGAACCTGCATTTACACGATTTGGTGTGCCGCCAGGCCGCCGCGTTCGGAGTGGATCCCGCCGCCATTCGAACGGCGGACCTGTGTACGATTTGCCAACCGGACCTCTTCTATTCCTATCGCCGTGAAGGCCGCGTGCGGGGCACGATGATCAGCGGCATCGTCATGACGGCGCGAGTCTGGATCGGTGACCGGGCCGAATCGTGACGAGGACACCATTGCGGGCCGGGTCGCCGCTATCCGGACGGCCATCACGGCGGCGGCGCGGCGGGCCGGACGCGATCCGGCAACCGTTCGCCTGTTGGCCGCGACGAAGACCGTGCCGGTCGAGCGGCTCCGGGTCGCGCTGGCTGCGGGCGTGGGCCTCTTCGGGGAGAATCGGTTGCAAGAAGCGCTGCCGAAGTTGGAGGCGCTGGGGACCGAGCCGGTGGAATGGCATTTCATCGGACGCCTGCAGCGGCGCAAGGTCAAGAGCGTGGTCGGGCGGTTCGCCTTGATCCATTCCGTCGACAGTCTCGAGCTGGCCGAGGAGATCGAACGGCGCGCGGCGGCGGCCGGGGTCCGGCAAGCCGTATTGTTGGAGATCAACCAGGGCGGCGAGGCCAGCAAAGGTGGGTTCGCGCCGGACGAGGTCGCCGGGATGTTGGCGCGATTGGCGGGGATGTCGCACCTGGAGGTCCGGGGCCTCATGACGATTCCTCCCTGGAGCGCGGACCCGGAGCGGACCAGGCCGGCCTTCCGCGCGCTCCGGGCGCTGGCCGGGGAGCTGGCGGGAACGAGGACCGCCGGAATGGAATTTCGGGAGCTGTCGATGGGCATGTCGGGCGATTACGTGGTGGCCGTGGAGGAAGGCGCGACGATCGTGCGAATCGGGACGGCCATCTTCGGTGCACGTCCCCAGCGTGGATGACGAATGGCGCTCGCCGAGCGGATCGCATTCATCGGGGCGGGACAGATGGCGGAGGCGTTCATCGGCGGACTGCTGCAGTCCGGCTTGTGCGCGCCCCGGCAGATTCGCGCGGCCGATCCCAGTCGGGAGCGCCGCGAGGTCATGACGGGGCGATTCGAGATCGCCGCCGGCGAGGACAACGCCGCCACGGCGGCGTGGGCGGACGTCGTCGTGCTTGCGGTGAAGCCGCAAGCGTGCGAGTCCGTGCTGGCCGGGCTCCGATCCGGCCTGAGTCGGCAGTTGATGATTTCCATTGCCGCCGGTATACGGTTGTCTTGGCTGCGCGCCCGGGTGCCGGACGGAGTGCGTCTGGTTCGGGTCATGCCGAACGCGCCCGCGCTGGTGGGGGCCGGCATGTCGGCCCTGTCGGGAGAGGCGACGGGGTCGTCCGACGAGACGGGCCTGGCCGTGCGGCTCTGCGAAGCCATCGGCCGGGCGGAAGTCGTCGAGGAGGGTCTGCTGGATGCCGTCACCGGGCTGAGTGGGAGCGGACCGGCATTCGTCTTTGCGGCCTTGGAGGCCATGGCGGACGGCGGGGTCAAGGCGGGGCTGCCGAGGGACCTCGCCGATCGGCTCGCGGTAGGGACTGCATTGGGCACGGCTCGGATGGTTCTTGACCAAACGATCTCTCCGGCCGCGGTGTCGGACGAATGGGAGCCCGCGGCTGAGCCGGCGCGCGCCGGGATGGCCGTGTTGGAGGAGGGGGACTTTCGACTGGTCGTGGCGCAGGCGGTCGCGGCGGCCGCCAGGCGATCGGAGGAGCTCGGACGCTGATGTTCGTCATGGGAAACGTCCTGCAAGGGGTGGCGACGGTCCTCGATGCGTTGCTCTGGCTTTATCAGTGGATCATCATCGCGCGCGCGCTGATCTCGTGGGTGAACCCCGATCCCTGGAATCCGATCGTGCAGTTTTTGGAGCGCGCGACCGAGCCGGTGTTGGCGCCGATCCGGCGTCTCATCGGCTGGCGCATGGGCCTCGACCTTTCGCCGTTGATTGCCATCTTTGCCATCGTCTTCTTACAATACGCCGTGGTGGGGACGCTCAGGGATGTGGCGGTGCGACTTCATTGACCCGACCGAATGAGGGACTCTCATGAAACTCACGCCCTTGGAAATTCAGCAAATGGTCTTTCAAGTGCGCATGCGAGGGTACGACCGGGACGAGGTGAATCGCTTCCTGGAAGAGGTGGCCCAAGCCGTCGAGGGGGTGAACCGGGACAATGCGACGTTGCGCGAGCGGGTACAGCAAATGGAACAGCAAATCGCCGACCTTCGGCGGAACGAGGCCACGCTGTCGAACACGCTGCTCTCGGCCCAGTCGATGGCCGACGACGTCAAGAAGTCGGCTCATCGCGAGGCGGAGCTGGTCGTCAAGGAAGCCGAGCTCAAAGGCTCGGAGCTGCTCCGGCAAGCCCGGGTGGAATTGACCGAAACGCAGCGCGATATCGCCGAACTCCGCAAGCAGCGATTGCTCATGATCGAACGTCTCCGCGCCACCATTCGGACGTTCGAGCGGATGCTCGAGGTCGAGGAGACCGATGAGGACGGGTCCGAGCACACCGCTCCGTCGAGCCAAATCTCGAGCGAGCCGGGCCACTACCCCTGATCTCGGCGCCGGCGCGCTACCTCCACCGTTCGGTCGTTCCTTCCACGCTATTCGAGGGATCTGTTCCCGCCGCCCGCCATGACGCATCCCCATCCTGTCACCGCCATCCTGCAGGAGGGCGTGGCCGAGGGCGTATTCCCCGGCGCGGTGCTCTACGTGCGCCGAAGCGGCGCGGTCGTGTGTCATCAGGCCGTCGGACGCGCGACCTATACGGCCGATGCTCCGGCCGTCACGACGGCGACGCTCTACGACCTGGCTTCGCTGACGAAGCCCCTGGCCACCACGACGGCGGTGCTGCGCTTGGTCCAGGAGGGAGGGATCGCCCTGGCGCAGCCGGTCGGCGCCGTGCTCGACGAATTGCGTGCGGCGCCCGTCGGGCGCGCGACGATTGAACAGTTGCTGGCGCATGCGGCTGGGTTGCCCGCATGGCGACCCTACTACGAGCGAATGGGCCGCGAAACGGAACCGGACGGATCGCCGGTCGGGCGGGTGCGGGCCGTGCGCCTTGTGCTGGACTGGATTGCGGCGGAACCTTTGGAAGGGCCGCCGGGCCGTCAGAGCCTCTACAGCGATCTCGGATTTCTCTTGCTCGGGTTCCTCGTCGAACGGGTCGCCGCCGCGTCGCTTGCGGCGTGGTGCCGCGCGTCGCTGTGGGAACCCGGGATCCCCCGCTCGCTCGACTTCATCGACGCCCCGAATGATTCCGATGCGGTCTTCGGACGGGAGGCGCTGATCGCGCCGACGGAGGTGGATCCCTGGCGCGGGCGCCTGCTGTGCGGAGAGGTGCATGATGAGAATGCCTGGGCGCTCGGTGGGGTGGCCGGTCATGCGGGCTTGTTCGGCACCGCGGAAGCCGTCGGCCTAGCGGCTCAGTGGTGGCTGGAGGCCTGGATCGCGGCCGGCGGGAAGAGGGATGCGTCGCTGATTCGTCGGTTCACCTCACGCGCGACCTGGGTTCCCGGAACCAGCCGCGCGCTCGGGTGGGATACGCCGTCGGCTCCCTCCTCCTCAGGAGAATTCTTTTCCCCCCAATCCTTCGGGCATCTGGGCTTTACTGGGACGTCGCTGTGGATCGATCCGATCAGGGAATTGGTGGTCGTGCTGGTGTCGAACCGCGTGCATCCGACGCGAGCCAACGACCGGATCAAAGCCTTTCGGCCTCGACTGCACGATGCGGTATGGCAGACATGGGGGCGCAGGCGGGAGGGTCAGTCGGCGTAGTCGATCCAGGTTTCCTTCTCGGCAAGGTAGCGCTTGCCGCGAAAGTTCAGGCGGGTGCGCATGCGCCGGAATCCCAATGCCCGTAACTGGGCCACCACGTCGGCCACGGCGTCGGCGATCGTCTTCTGAGGCCGACCCTCGACGACCAGCGCCTCGTACATCACCGAGGCATGGTACCCGTTCCCGCTGCGGTTGACGGCGATGGAACGATTGAAATAACGCTCGCTCGGATCCGAGCCCTCGAGTTGATGCCGCTCCACCAACCCTTCTTTCTTCAATGACAACGGCAACGTGCTCATGCGCTCCTCCGGCAGTCCCATCCCCGGGCGGGAAGTGCGCATTATAGTGAGGTTCGCCGGACCGGCGCAACCGCGCTCGTCGGTTGACACCTGGCACCGCCCTACCTATCATGCCGCCACTTCTCGGTCGACCGGGCCTTCACGTGCTGGAACGCGGATCACGCGGCATGAATCTTCCGAACAGTCTGACGGCCCTTCGAATTCTCCTCATCCCGGTGTTCGTGGGCTTCCTCGTCTATGAACAGGCGGACCGCGCGCTCATCGTCCTCGTGGCGGCCGGGATCACGGATGCGTTGGACGGCGCCATCGCCCGCGTGACGGATCAACGGACGCCGCTGGGCGAGGTGCTCGACCCTCTCGCCGACAAGCTTCTGCTCGTGTCCGGATTCATCACCTTGTCGGTGCTGCACATGGTGCCGTCGTGGGTGGCGATCGTCGTCGTCAGTCGCGATCTCATTCTCATCATCGGAACGATGGTGGCCCGGCTGACGGACTCCCCGCTGAACATCACGCCCACGGTCCTGGGCAAAAGCACCACCGCGTTGCAGCTGCTGTATCTCGTGCTGGTCCTGCTGGCGGCCTCCGGCGGCTACGACGTGGCGCTCCTCCATCCCCTGCTGTTCCTCATGGTCGTCGTCACCCTCTCGTCCGGCTTTCATTATCTCTATCGGGGATTTCTTCGGGCCAGCGCGCGGGAGGTCTGAGCGCGAACGCCCGCGGGCCGCGCTTCGCCCTCCGCGTTTCCACGCATGCGCGCGCGGCGGAAAACGTATTTGTTTTGACAGGTTGGGACCCCCACCTTAGACTCCTTTGAGACAGCCTAAGGCAGGCTAGAAGCGGCACACACGGGCGACGGATCTCAACCCCCGAGGATTTGCCATGGCAACATTTGCCTACGTAGGTCGGACGAAGCAGGGCGCCGTCAAGAAAGGCGAGGTCAGCGCCAAGAGCCGCGAAGAGGCCGTCGAGCAGCTCAAGAAGCAGAACCTGACCGTCACGACCTTGGAGGAAAAGGCCAGTGGATTCAACATCAGCTTCGGGGGAGGCGTCGGCGACAAGGACATCGTCGTGTTCACCCGGCAGTTCGGGACGATGATCAACGCCGGCTTGCCCCTCGTGCAGTGCCTCGACATTCTCGCCAATCAATCCGAAAACAAGGTGCTCTGCAAGGCCGTGGGGGAAACCAAGCTGGCGGTCGAGGGGGGCTCGACGCTGGCCGACGCGTTGCGTAAACACCCCAAAGTCTTCGACGAACTGTACTGCAACATGATCCACGCGGGCGAGATGGGCGGCTTGCTCGACACCATTCTGAATCGACTCTCGAAGCATATCGAAAAGGCCATGAAGCTCAAAGGGCAGATCAAGAGCGCCATGGTCTATCCGGCCGCCATCATCGGCGTGGCCGTGATCGTCATCAGCGTGCTCATGATCTGGGTCATTCCGATCTTTGCCAAGATGTTCACCGAACTGTCGGGCGGGAAAATGGGGCTTCCCGGGCCCACCCAGCTCGTCATCAACATCAGCAACTTCATGCAGAGTTATGTCTTGGTCATCGTGGCCGGGGCCGTGGCCTTGGTCTGGGCCGTCAAGAAGTATTACCAGACCGCCCAGGGCAAGCTGTACATCGATACCTTCCTGCTGAAACTGCCGGTCTTCGGCGATCTGATCCGCAAGGCGTCCACCGCGAAGTTCACCCGCACGCTGGGCACCTTGATCTCCAGCGGCGTGCCGCTGCTCGAGGCCCTGTCCATCTGCGCCAAGACGTCCGGCAACAAGGTGATCGAGAATTCATTGCTCGATGCCCGTGTCAGCATCAGCGGGGGCAAGACGATCGCGGAGCCGTTGCTCAAGAGCAACGTGTTTCCCAAGATGGTCACCCAGATGATCGCTGTCGGCGAATCGACCGGCGCACTCGACGCGATGCTGGGCAAAATCGCGGACTTCTATGAAGAAGAGGTCGATCAAGCGGTTGCGGCCCTGACCTCGTTGCTGGAACCGCTGATGATGGTCTTCCTCGGCACCATCATCGGCTTCATCGTGATCGCGATGTACCTGCCGATCTTCACGATGGCTTCCGCGATCGGCTAGGCGCGGCTCCCGACGAGTCCGCTCGAGGAATCGAGTCCTTCTCCGCCGAAGAAAAGGGTGGCCCGGCCATGGAAACCATGAAGGCTCGCCTCTATTGGTTGATGGGCCTTCGGGTCGTCGTGGTCACGCTCTTGCTCGGCCTGTCCCTGGGGCTCCAGTTGACGCGGGGCGAGCGCGAACACATGTTCTATGGTCTGATCGCCTTTGCCTACGGCGTCACGGTGCCCTATTTGTGGGTATTGTCGCGGCTCGAGAACGACCGGTGGCTGGCCTGGCTGGCCTACAGCCAAGTGGCGCTCGACCTGACGCTAGAGACGCTCCTGGTGGCAAAAACCGGCGGAATCGAAAGCCCCTTCGTCGTCCTCTACGTGATCTCGGTGAGCCTGGGGAGCCTGGTCCCGGGCCGCAATGTCGCCCCGATCGCCGGCGCCTCGGCGCTGGTGCTGTTCGGGCTCGTCGCGCGTCTTCAGGTGGCGGGCGAGGCGACTCCCGAATGGCTGCTTCCGGCGCGGGTCCCCGGGGAAGACGCCTGGGGCGTGTGGGGGCTCAACGGAGTGGCCTTTCTTATCGTCGGGCTCTTGAGCGGCGCCCTGGCCGATCAACTCCGACAGGCGGATCGGACGCTGCACGAAAAAGCGGAGGGGCTGGCGCAGCTCCAGGTCTTCCACCAGAACGTCATTCAGAGCATCAGCAGCGGAGTCTTTACGACCGACGAGTCGGGGCGCGTCACGACCTTCAATCGAGCCGCTTTGGAGATCATGGGCTATGACTGGGACGCGGTGCGCGGCCGTGATTGGCGGGACCTCTTCAACTGGCACGCGCCCCCGGCGGAGTCCCGTTCGGACGCGGCGTCCTCCCCGACGCGATTCGAGGTGGAGTGCAAGCGTTCCGACGGCGCCCGGCTGGTTCTTGGCGTGACGATGGCGCCGCTGCACGAGCGAGGCGTCCAGACCGGCATGGTGGGGGTCTTCAAAGATCTGACGCAACTCCGGGATCTCGAAGAGGAGATGCGGCGCAAGGAATGGCTGGCCAAGTTGGGAGAAATGTCCGCCGGCATGGCGCACGAGATCCGCAATCCGCTGGGGGCTCTCGCTGGCGCGATGCAGATTCTGCGCAAGGAGGCGGCGGCCGACGAGGCGAATCGCCACCTGATGGACATCGCCGTGCGAGAGGCGCGGCGGTTGGATGAAATCATCACGGCGTTTCTCCAGTATGCCAAGCCTCCCGCGCTCAATCTCGCGGAGGCGGACGTGAATCATCTGCTCTCGGAGACGCTGGAACTCATTCAGCACGAGGCCCGAAGCCGAAAGCGCATTACGCTGGCGACGCGGCTCTGGCAGGGGCCGCTTCCCGCGCAAGTCGATGCGAACCAGATGAAACAGGTGTTCTGGAATCTGGCCACCAACGCCTTCGACGCAATGAAAAAGAAGGGCGGCCGCTTGACCATCTTGACCGGGCAACGACGCATCGACACTCGGGAACAGAGTGGGGAGGTGGTGGAAATTGCCTTCGAGGATTCGGGAGAAGGGATCGCGAAGGAGCATCTGGACAAGATTTTCTTGCCGTTTTTCACCACCAAACAGGAGGGATCCGGGCTCGGCCTCGCGGCCGTCCATCGCATCGTGGATCAGCACGGCGGATGGATTCGAGTCGAAAGCCATCCCGGAACGGGATCTCGGTTCGTCGTCTGCCTCCCGCAGGCGGCTGGGGCCGGGCCCCGACTCTGGCACGAAGGTAGGGAACCGTGGAAAAAATACTCGTAGTCGACGATGAGCCCAGTCTGCGCGATGTTCTGAGCATCATGCTCAAAAAGGCGGGGTACGCCACCAGCACGGCGGCCGACGGCGATGAGGCCGTGACGCGGATCAACAAGGAAATCTACGATCTCGTCATCACCGACCTGAAAATGCCGGGCATGGGCGGGATGGACGTGTTGAAGGCCGTCAAGTCGTCCTCGCCGGAGACGGTGGTGCTCGTCGTGACGGCGTTCGGATCCGCCGAGTCGGCCGTCGAGGCGATGAAGCTGGGGGCGTACGACTATTTGACCAAGCCGTTTCAGATCGACGAGGTGCAGCTCACCATCCGCAATGCCCTGGAGAAGCGCCGGTTGTCGACGGAAAACATGTTGCTCAAGCGCGAAATGGCCAGCCATTCGTCGTTGTCGAGCATCATCGGGCAAAGCGAGGCGATGCAGAAGGTCTTCGACGTCATCGCCAAGGTCGCCGACACGCGGAGCAACGTGCTCATTTGCGGCGAAAGCGGGACCGGGAAGGAATTGGTGGCCCGCGCCATTCACTACAACAGCTCGCGCGCCCACATGCCCTTCGTGGCGGTGAACTGCAGCGCCATGCCCGAGACCTTGTTGGAAAGCGAGCTGTTCGGGCACATGAAGGGCTCGTTCACGGGCGCCGTGTCCAACAAGGCCGGCCTCTTCGAAGTAGCCAACGGCGGGAGCATTTTCCTCGACGAGATCGGGGACATGTCCATGCCGACGCAGGTCAAACTGCTGCGGGTGCTTCAAGAGCGGGAATTCCGACGGGTGGGCGGGACGCAAGACGTCAAGGTCGACGTCCGGATCATCGCCGCGACCAATCGAGACCTCGAAAGGGCCGTGGCCGAAGGCGCCTTCCGGGAAGACCTGTATTATCGCCTCGACGTCATCCCCATTCGCCTCCCGCCGCTGCGGCTGCGCACCGGGGACATCCCGTTGTTGGTGCAACATTTTTTGGATCAGTTTGCCAAGGATAGCGGGAAGGCGGCTCCGACGATGGCGCCGGACGCCCTGCAGGCGCTGCTGGCGCACGAGTGGCGTGGAAACGTGCGCGAGCTGGAAAACTTGATCGAACGGGCCGTCGCGTTCTCGAACGGCGAGGCCATTACGGCGGTCGAGATCCGAAGCTGGCTGCATCGCCCTGCCGCCCCTCAGACCGCAAGCCCGACGGAACTGCCGCCCGAAGGGTTGGATTTGGAGGGGTTGATCTGTAAGATAGAAAAAGATTTGCTGCTGAAAGCGCTGGAGCGGACGGGCTGGGTCAAGAAGAAGGCCGCCCGCCTGCTCCAACTCAATACACGGTCCTTTCGATATCGGCTCGAAAAGTACGGCATCAAAGGTGGACAGGACGAGCCGAACGATCCCGACTGACACGCCTTCCGCGGAGGTCACCGTCGCCTCCCCGGCGAAAGTCAACCTGATCCTCCGCATTCTGGATCGCCGACCGGACGGGTATCACAATCTCTGGTCGCTCATGCAGACGGTCGGGCTCGTCGACGACCTGACGATCGGGCTGGACCCCTCGTCCTCCGAGATCGGCCTGACCTGCACGTATCCGGACGTGCCGCTCGGCCCCGCCAATCTGATCCATCGCGCGGCGGCGGCGGTGTTGGATCGGGCGCGAGCACGGATCGGTCTCCGTATTCATCTCACCAAGCGCATTCCCATGGGAGCGGGACTCGGCGGTGGGAGCAGCAATGCGGCCGCCACGGTCGTCGGTTTGAATCGGCTGCTGGGCTTGAAATGGAGTCAGGAAGACATGGTCGCGTTGACCCGTGACCTCGGCAGCGACGTGCCGTTTTTTCTCTTTGCGCCCACCGGGATAGTGGCGGGGCGAGGCGAGCGGGTGCGGCCGCTTCGGATCACCGGCGAGCGGACGCTCTTGCTCGTCAATCCCGGCTTTGGAGTCGAAACGGTCTGGGCCTACCGGACTCTCGCGGCCGGCCGCACTCACCCCCCGAGGCTTTCGGATGCCTTGCACGATCTGGATCGGGCCACCGCCGCGAGTTGGGAGGACCTGGTTCCTCTGATGGGGAACGATTTCGAGTCGGTGGTGTTCCCTCAGCACCCGCTCCTGGCCGACATCAAGGCGGAGTTACTTCAGGCCGGCGCCGAGTCCGCTTATCTGTCCGGTACCGGGGCGACGGTGTTCGGCGTGTTCGTGACCGCGGAACGCGCCCAGGAAGCCCAGCGACGCATGGCGATTCGTCCGGATTGGAAGGCCTGGGTCGTTCCGACCGAGCGGGCCGGGTCGGCGACGGAGGCGCGGGGCTAGAGGTCGGGGCCTCGGCCGGCCGGGCGGGGGCGGCTGCCGAGTTGACAGCCCTCGCTCCACTTCGCTACATTGCCCTGTTCTTTGCGTCCTCCTTCCGCTGGGATCGGGCAGTCGGTCATATCTCCACGATTCATCGGTTAAGGGGCAGGAGAGACACGGCCATGGGAAGAAGTTACCAGGGCGCGATGCACGGCGACCTGAAATTGTTCACGGGCACGGCGAATCCTTCGTTGGCCCAGGAGATCTGCCAGTACCTGGGCATCCCGCTCGGAGGCGCCACCGTCTCGTCGTTCAGCGACGGCGAGATCCGCGTCAAGTTGGAGGAAAACGTCCGCGGCGCCGACGTCTTCGTCGTGCAGTCGTGCTGCCAGCCGGTGAATACCTCGATCATGGAGCTGTTGATCATGATCGACGCGCTGAAGCGATCCTCGGCGTCCCGCATCACCGCCGTCATCCCCTATTTCGGCTATGCGCGGCAGGATCGGAAAGATCAGCCGCGGGTTCCGATTACGGCCAAACTCGTGGCGGACCTGGTCACCACCTCCGGGGCCGACCGCGTCCTGACGATGGATTTGCACGCGGGACAAATCCAAGGATTCTTCAACATCCCGGTGGACCATTTGTACGCGATGCCGGTGTTGCTGGAATACATTACGAAGAAGCAGGTGGCCGATTTGGTCGTCGTATCGCCGGACGCGGGAGGCGTCGAGCGCGCCCGCGCGATTGCCAAGCGGCTGCAGGCGAGCCTGGCGATCATCGATAAGCGGCGGGAAGGGCCGAACCAAGCGCAGATCATGAACATCATCGGAGACGTCGAGGGAAAGAGCGCGCTGTTGGTGGACGATATGATCGATACGGCGGGCACGATCGTCCAGGGCGCGCAGGCCTGTGCAGAGAAAGGCGCGCGGCAGGTGTGGACCGCCTGCACGCACGGCGTGTTGTCGGGGCCCGCGCTGGAACGGTTGCAGCAATCGTCGTTGTCGGAAGTGGTGATGACCAATACGATTCCCCTGAACGGGAAAGATCTGGTGTGCAGCAAGTTGCACGTCTTGTCAGTGGCGCCGATTCTGGGCGAGGCCATCTCGCGCATCCATGCCGAGGAATCGGTGAGTTCGCTATTTGCGTGATCGTCGGACCGAGAGACTGAACGCCGGGCGCAGACGCACGGGAACGGGTAAGGGAGGATAGCCATGAAGTTCGAGGTGGAAGCTGAAATCAGGGCCGGATCGGGCAAAGGCGTTGCGCGCAAGCTGCGCCAAAACGGAAAAATCCCGGCGGTGCTCTACGGGCAGGGCGAGTGTGTGCTCCTGACCATTACTCCCGATTTGGTGGGAAAGATCGTGAAGTTCCGCGCGGCGACCACCGGACTGATCACCGTCAACGTGGCCGGCGGCAAGGCGCGCACGGCGCTGTTGCGCGATTACCAGGTGGATCCGGTCTCCGGCGAGGTGCTGCACGCCGATCTCTTCGAAGTGTCGATGGACAAGGCGATTCGGGTTCGGGTGCCCGTCAGCCTCACCGGCGGCCAGCCCGCCGGTCTCAAGGAAGGCGGGGTGCTCCACCACAATTTACGCGAGCTGCTCGTGGAGTGTTTGCCGCCCGCGATTCCCGATACCATCGCCGTGGATGCGTCCGGGCTGAACATCGGGCAGGGGATCCACGTGAAGGAAGTGCCGGCGGTGGCCGGTCTCCGGTTCCTCGACGATCCGGAGTTGATGGTCGTGAGCGTGGCGGTGCCGATGACGGAAGCCAAGCTGGAAGCGCTTCTCACCAGCGGAGTCGCTGCGGAGCCGGGCAAGGAACCGGAGGTGGTGGCGAAGGGCAAGGAAGCCGCCGTGGCGAAGGAAGGTGCCGCACCCGCCGCGGGTGAAAAGCCGGCGGCAGGCGGTGAGAAGAAGGAAGCGGCCGCGGCCAAACCCGCCGGGAAAGAGGCTGAAAAGAAGAAATAACGGTGCGCCTGATTGTTGGTTTGGGCAATCCGGGCGCGGAGTACGCGCACACCCTCCATAATGTCGGCTGCTGGGTCATCGAGCGCGCGGCCGCCCGCTGGTCCATTCCGCTGTATCCGCGCGGCGTCGCGTTGGTCGGTTCCGGACGATCGGGGTCCGAACTCGTCGAGCTGGTCGCCCGGCTCGATTGGATGAACGTCAGCGGCCCTCCCCTCAAGGGCCTGCTCCGCAAGTTTGGGCTCACTCCCGACCATCTCATCCTCATCCACGACGATCTGGATCTCGATCCGGGACGGCTCCGCATCAAGCAGGGGGGCGGTCACGGGGGGCACAACGGACTCAAGTCGGTCATCGAAGCGCTCGGTACCCCGGAGTTCGTGCGGGTGAAGATCGGGATCGGTCGCCCCGCTCCCGGACAAGACGCCGCCAACTATGTCCTGGAACGGGTCAACCGAGAGACCCTGGACGTGATCCAGCCGTGCCTGGACCGCGCCGTCGATGCCTTGGAATGCTTGATCCACCGAGGCATCGCGGTCGCGATGAATCGGTTCAACGTCCGGGAACGACGGGATGGAGAGGAGCAGCCGAATTGACCCTGGTGCTCGCGGAGCCCGCACAATCGGAATGTGCCCGCTCGACGCGCGCAGTCGGCGCCAACTCGGCGGCTCCCCTGTAACGGCACAGAAGGGAAACAAGGAGGGAGCATTTGGGACTGTGTTGTGGAATGATCGGGCTGCCGAACGTCGGGAAGACGACCGTGTTCAATGCGCTGACGGGCGGTGGGGCCTTGGCGGCCAATTATCCGTTCGCCACGGTCGATCCCAATACGGGGATCGCCCTGGTGCCGGACCCGCGACTGGAGAAGCTGACCGAAATCTTCTCTTCCAAGAAAACCACCTATAGCACGCTGGAGGTGCGGGACATCGCCGGGTTGGTGGAGGGCGCGAGCAAGGGGGAAGGGCTGGGCAACCAGTTCCTCGGGCATATTCGCGAGGTCGACGCCCTGTTGCACGTCGTGCGCTGTTTCCAGAGCAGCGACGTCGTGCACGTGAGCGGCGGCATCGATCCCCTCCGCGACATCGGCACGATCGAGACCGAGCTAATGCTCGCCGATCTGGACACCCTCGATCGGCGCAAACAGAAAACCGAGAAGAAACTGCGGGCCGGCGAAAAGAAGGCGGCGGCCGAGATAGAATTTCTCGGGCGGCTGATGGCCATGCTCGACAAGGGCGAGTGGTTGGGCAACCTCGCGTATTCGCCCGAGGAGCGGGCGATGTTGACGGAGTTCCAGTTGCTCGCGGCCAAGCCGGTCCTCTTCGTGGCCAACGTGTCCGAGAACGCCGCGGCCGATGAGCCGCTCGTGCAGAGGGTCCGCGAGTTCGCCGGGAAACGCGGCGCGCGGGTGGTCACCATCTGCGGACAGTTCGAAGCGGAGCTCTCGTCGCTCCCCGAATCCGAGCGGGCCGACTTTCTGAAAGAGGTCGGCCTGACCGAATCCGGCCTCGTACGTCTCACCCGTGAGGCCTACCAACTGCTCCGCATCATCACCTTTTTCACCGCCGGCGAGGTCGAATCGCGGGCTTGGCCGATCCTCGAAGGAACCAAGGCGCCGCAGGCCGCCGGAAAAATTCACTCCGACATGGAGCGGGGGTTCATCCGGGCCGAGGTGTATCACTACGACGATCTGCTGGCCTGCGGGTCGGAAGCCAAGGTGAAGGAAAAAGGTCTCTTCCGCTTGGAAGGGAAGGACTACGTGATACAAGAGGCGGACATCGTCCACTTCCGCTTCAATGTTTAGGATGGCATAGCGAGCCAAGTTGGTCCCGTGCTCCCGGAACGCGCGCCCTCGGAAGGGCCTCGTTCGACGGCCGCAGTCGGACCAACATGGATCGCCCACCGGCAAGAGGGAGTGTTCAGCAAGCTCGGAAGGAGCGGGGAGTTATAGACGCTGGTCATTCTGAGTGCTCGCCGAACCCGCACAAGAGAGGGGATGGAAGGACACCCATCCTGGTCCTGTACTCCCGGAGGCCGCACACAAGATCCATTGGATTTTCAAACTAAGGGCGGTGCCCCCCTCGACGGCCGCACTTGGATCAGGACGGGTGTCCTTCCGATGAGGTCAAGAAACGAGCAAGCTTGGATGGATCATTAGACTCGTTCGATGCGCGCACATCGAAACGACCAACGCCCACCGCCCGCACGCTAAATAGGGGTCCACCCTAAATAGGGGTCAGAGAACAATTTCGTGGGCAGCCAACCAGCAGTGGAGTAAGGTGCGCACCTCATTGATTTTGGTTCGCGAGCGGTTCGACCATGGCACTCCGGCAACGAATGGGATCACATCAGGAAGGCGACACAGCAGGGACGAGTGGTGGGAAGTGAGGCCTTCCAAGAAGCAATTGAGAGCCAAGTCGGGAGGCGCCTGAAAGGAGAAACGCGGGGGCGTCCGAAACGGACTGGTCTCCCTTCTGAAATTGCACTCTGATCTCTAATTTACCTCCGTCCTGCGCCATCATCGACAAGAAGGGCCAGCTCGTGGACTTCGGCGTGACGCTGGATGCGAACGGCCCGTTCTCGAAGAACTGTCCGACCATCGGCGACTGCTTCCGGGACATGAATGCGCGCCGGAACCACCTCCCGGTCTCGCACCCCTATGCGAAGAAAACTGCGGCCCAGTCGCGGCACCTGAAGGCGCAGGAAAGGAACCAGCTCGTCGCCCGGTTACGCGCCGCCTACCGGGACTTCGTAGCACTGATGCCATAATCATCGGGAAGCAATTTAACGGGTCAAAAAAACAACGAGGCCGGGAGCCGCCTTTCGTCGGGTTTGGGCCAGAGAGATCCTTCAAATCGGAGTGAATGTGAGCGATGCTGGTGAGATTGCAGCTTAGAACGGCGTGGTTTTGTCCTTGGCCACGGTGAGCTGCTTTAAGTGGGTGAGGGCCTTGATGACGCGTTCGGCGCTGCTCGCGCCGCGGAAGAAGATGGCGTCGCTGTTCACCTGGGTTCGGCGTTCCCGGATTTCCCCGTCGCAGAACGTCAGCTTTTCGATGCAGGGCGTCGTGCCGCGGCACGCCACGCGTACGCTCTGATACGTCCGGGTCTGGTCCAGACGTTCCGCGCCTCCCTCCTCGATGCTCCGGATATCGTGCAAGTCGAAGATCGTGCGGCCGATGCGCGAAAATCCCGTGCCGTGGTTCAACTCGATCAAGCCCAAATTGGTGCCGGTGGGAATGGCGGCGTACACTTCCGTGGTCAACGTCAGACGATCCCCGTCCTCCGGCCGACAACTCGGCGCCCGGACGAAGCCCTGCTTGCCGATGAAATCGGTCAAAAACGTGACCGTTTCCTCGACGGTCTGCGCCGGGCCGACGGTCGGCCACAGTGCCGCGAGGGCGAGCATGATCGCGTAAGCGGCGAAGCGGCGACCGTTCATCCGAGTCCTTCCCATCCGGCCCCTGATCCCTGACGCCTCATCCTCGTCGTACCGTACTGAATGTGTACGTCGAGGTTCAACGGTTAATTTGCCAGACCGGATTCGCACGCGCCATCGGCGTGCGAGTCACGGGTGTCTTGCGCCGGCGTGCGCGAGTCGAGCGGGGTCAAGTCGGTAACGGTGAGGGTGGCGATGCCGAATTGTGCCTCGACCAACCCCTGGAGGATGTACGATCGGTTGGTGACGAGCAGGTGGCAATCGCGCCGGTAGACGTCCGGGAACAGGGTGGCATCGTACAGCGCGGTCCGGTCTTCGAACGTGGCGAACTCCATCGGGAGCCCGTCTTTGGTTTCGGCGAATTTTTCGGTGATCAGCACCCCCACCATTGTGATGCGGCGGCCCACGTATCCCGCCATCGCCGCGCTGGGAATGGGGCGGAGTCGCGCGAGCTGTGCGGCATGAAGGTCCAGCGGATGCCGGCTGAAGAGGAGCCCCAGCGTCTCCAGTTCGTGCGCCAGCTTTCGCCTCGGAGAATACTCGTCCGGCACGGGTAGGTTGACGGAGCCGGCGCGCGCGCCGGCATACAGCCGCCAAAGGAGCGCCGGCCTGGTGAGTTCGCCGGCAATGGAGTCGCAGACCCCGGCGCGCACCAGTGCGCGCGCCTGCCGCTGGTCGAGGGCGACGCGGGTGAGCAAATCGTGGAACGACCGGTACGGACCATAAGCGGTTCGTTCCTCGACGATCTGCTTGCCGACGGCCTCCGGCAGTGTTTTGATTTGCATGAGTCCGATGCGGATCTCCCGTCCCCTGCCCGTGTAGGCCCAGTCGCTGGCGTTCACGTCGGGCGGCGCAATCGCCAGTCCCATCCGCCGCGCCTCCGACAGATAGGCATAGGCGGAGTAGAATCCGCCTTCGTTGCTGATCACCGCGGCCATGAACTCCGCCGGATAGTGTGTGCGCAGATACGCCGATTTGAACGACACCTGCGCGTAACTCGCCGAGTGCGGTTTGCAGAAACTGTAGCCGGCGAAACTCAAGATCATCTGCCAAATCTGCACGATGACCTCCGGCGGGGCGCCGTTCCTCGCGGCGCCCCGGCAGAATTGGTCGCGATAGTCTTGGAGCTGCTTCTCCTTGTGCTTCTTGCTCAGGACCTTTCGCAGGTGATCCGCGTCCTCGACCGAAAAGTCTGCGAGCGCCATGGCCACCTTGGTGACGTCTTCCTGGTAGACCATGATCCCGTGTGTCTCGTCGAGCATGGCGTCGAGCCGCGGATGCCAGGATGGACACGGAGCGCCCTGCGCCCGGCGGATGAATTCGTCCACGAAGCGGTTGGCGGCCGGCCGGACCAAGGAGGAGACAATGACCAAATACTCGAACACGTCGAGGCGGGCCGCGCGGTCGGGCGGCATGCCCCCCCAGAGTTTCTTGAGCAGCAGTCGGGTGGCCGGCGATTCCACGTAGAAGCAGCCCATCGTGTCCCCGCGACGGATGAGGGCTTGTGTGGCTGGGTCGGCTAGGGGATCCCAGGTGGCATACTCGATCGTTCGCCCGGTGTTGCGCGCAATGGCGCGGAGCGCATCACGGATGACCGCCAGCGAACGATTGCCGAGCAGATCGATCTTCACCAGGCCCGCCTCTTCCGTCTGCTCCTTATCCCACTGGATGACGGGGATGCCCTTCGCGGCCATTTCGACCGGGACGTAACGGCGGATCTCGTCCGGTACGATCACGACGCCGCCGCAGTGGAGCGACAGGTGCCGGAAGTGGTGGGCCACCAGGAGCGCCGCACGGAGGATGTCCGGCCAGGGCGCTCGAAGACGGAGCGCCTGGCTCACGCGATGACCCCAGGCAAACGCCGTCGGCGGCCGATCGAACGTCATGACGGTCAGGCGCCGGAGGATCAGCGAGGATACCCGGCCGATCTCGCCGGCGGGGATGCCGTGGACCTTGGCGACCTCTCGAATGGCGGCTCGCAGGCCGAGCGTGTTGTGGTTCGCCACCATGGCGGCCTGGGCGGTGCCGTAGCGCGCGAAGACCCAGTCGAGAATGTCGTCCCGCTCGTCCCAGGGAAAGTCGATGTCGATGTCGGGCGGATCCGTCCGGCCGGGATTCAGGAAGCGCTCGAAAAACAGATTGTGCCGCAGCGGATCGACGTGAGTGATCCCCAAGCAGTAAGAGACGATGGAGGCCGCCACCGATCCGCGGCCGCAGGTCCGCGGCGCCCGGCGGACGATGTCATCCACCACCAGAAAGTAGTCCGCGAACCGCTTCTGCCGGATGATCGCCAGCTCGTGTTCGATGCGCGCGCGCACGGTGGGCGATATCTTGCCATAGCGTGTCATGGCGCCGGCATAGGTGCGCTCGCGCAGCAACGCAAAGGCGGCCTCGCTCGACAGCCGGCGAAAGGCGGGAAAGATCATCTCGCCGAAACGCCAGTCGGTGTGGCAATCCTCCGCAACGCGCACGGTATTGTCCACGGCCTCCGGGCAGTGGGGGAACTGACGCGCCAGCAGGGCCGGTGGCATGAGCCAATGCATCGGCGCGCAGCAGGCGGAGGCGGGCAGTCGGGAGAGCGTCATGTTCAGGGCGATGGCGCGCAGCAGGCGGTGCACGGCGAATTCGTCCGGCCGCACGAACTGCGCGCGGGCGGTGGCGACCGGCGGCAGGCCGGTGCGCCGGCTGAACAGAAGCGTCTGATACATGTCCGGTCCCGGTGTCAGTTCCACGTACAGGTCCTCCGTCGAGTCCCGCGCCCACGCCGTCAGCGCCGCTTCATCGTCGGTCAACACGAGCAACCCGTCGCGGTAGCGCGCCACTGCGTCGGTGAAGGCAAAGGCCGGGTCGGTGTGACGTGCGGAGAGGAGGCGGCAGAGGTTGGCGTAGCCCGCGGGCGTTTTGGCCAACAGTACGGCCCGGTGCGCATCCGTGGTGAGTTCGGCGCCGAGGATGGGGCGAAGTCCCGTCTGCCGCGCGACCTCGAGAAATCGCACGGCGGTGTAGAGGCCGTTCGTGTCCGTCAGCGCCAGCGCATGCGCATCTTGGGCGCGCGCGGCGTCGCACAAGGCGTGCAGCGAGGAGACGCCCTGCATGGGCGACGCGTCAGAGTGGACGTGCAGGTGGACGAAGGGCGGCATACCCCCACCTCACGGCGGCGTCGCCGGCAGAGGGCTTAGTCATTGTCTCCCCTCTCAGCGGGCTGTAAAATGAACTCATCGAGGGGGTTGCTCATGGCACTGGCTGCAAAAGTGGTGAAACGGACAAGGGATAGCTTTCAGTTCAAGATATCCCGAGCGCAGTTCGAATCGTTTTGCGATTCGATCGGCCTCTATCGACGGGAATTCTTGAACGCCTTGGACGCGTCCGAAAAAGATCATCGCGCGGGTCGGAGCACGAAGCGGAAATCGTTGCGGGAGCTGATCGATTAGCCGGTTATGCTCGAGCTCTCGACCACCGCGACTTTCGACAAACTGTTTAAGAAACTTCCCAAGCCGATTCAGCGGAAGGCTTCTACCAAGACCGATCTCTTTCGAAGCAACCCCTTTCATCCGTCGCTCCATACCGAAAAACTCCATCCGAAGCAGCACCAAGTTTGGAGTTTTCGAGTGGATCGGGCCTACCGTGTGGTCTTCAAGTTTCTTGGTCCAGATCATGTCGAACTCCGCTATATCGGCCACCACCATTCCATCTACGACTACGAGATGTTCCGCTAGCCGTTCATCAGACCGCCCGCATTTGCCGGGTGCCCCTCACATGTCTTGCGCGAAGCCGTGCGATCCATGCGGTGAGTGGCCTAGCCCCGTGCAGGTGGACGAAGGGCGGCATACCCCCACCTCACGGCGGCGTCGCCGAATCGCTCGCGTACGCGATCCAGGGCGGCGGACAGGCGGTGCCGTCGCAAGCCGGCCGCCTGCTCGGGCGACGGGTCCAGGGCAAACAGCGGAAGTTGTTCCGCCGAGGGAGCGAGCGCTTCCGCGCGGAGCACGATCGAATGCAGGCGCACGCGACGGCGAAAGGCGGCGAAGACCATCCTCTTGAGAACGCCGGCCAGATCGTGCTCCCAACAGGTGGGGGCGGGAAGCCACTGCCGGGTCGAGCGTTCGGTGTGGTCGCCGTGCCGGAGCGTCAGAACGAGGTGGCGGCACGTGCGCTGTTGGCGGCGGAGGCAACGGCAGAGTTCCTCGAGCAACTCGCAGGCGTGTCCGAGTATGGCGCCATCGTCGATCTCGTCCGGATCGAGGGTGCGTCCATATTCCACCGACGGGTGCTCGATCGCCGGCCGGACCGGAGTCGGGTCGATCCCGATCGACCATTCGTGCAGCAGTCTGGCCGCCGGCCCGAGCGCGAGTTCGAGCTGTGTGACGGACGTGCGGGCAATGGCGCCCAGCGTGCCGAGGTTCAGGTCCTCCAGCGCGGCGCGAACCTTGGAGAGATGTCCCGGGCTGAGCCCGGGCAGGAGACCGGTCGAGAGCGGTTCGAGGAACGCGGACTCGGAGCCCGGCCAAATGCTCACCAATTGCGAAGGCTGTCCCAAGGCGGAGGCGGCCAGATGCGAGACCAGCTTGTTGCCGGCGATGCCGATGGTGCCGGTCAGGTCTTGGCGGGTATGGATCTCTCGCTCCAGGCGTGCCGCGGCATCCACCGCGCGTCCATAGAGCCTGGTGGTGCCGGTCAAGTCGAGATAAAAATAGCCGGGCAGGATCGGCTCCCACAGCGGCGCAAAGCCGGCGACGACCTGTTGCAATTCCTGATGGGCCGTGTGTACGAGCCGAGGGTCTGGCGGAAGGATGCGCAGGGCGGGACAGAGCCGCCGGGCCAAGTCGATGGGCATCCCGGGCATTACGCCGTCGGTGGCGGCTTCCGGTGAAGCTTCCACGAGACGCGCGCGACGCGTGTGCGAAGGGGCGATGGCGACCGGCCGGCCGTCGAGCGAGCGGTCCGCGCGGCGCGCGAGGGCGATGGCGAACGAAGGGATTTGAAAACACAGAATTCGGCGATCCATGAGAACCATTCGCAGAGAAATGTAGCCAATGGTTACAGCAAAACTTCTCCTAGTCAAGTACGTAGAATGATGAAGCCTGTCGCGGCTTGTCGCTTCTGTGAAACGGGCTGGCGAGGGGTGAGCAGATCCAACTTTGCTCTAAGACATGGACAGGCCCGGCATAACAGGACCTTCCATCCGGCCCAGATGTTGAAATTCCCAAGGAAGGATGCGGTCTCTCGCTCCTGCTCCTCTCACGGCGCCCCTTCCTCTGCGCTCTGGAGGGGAAGCCTTCGGCAATTCCTTCAGTTGCGATCGAGGGATCGCAGTCCTTCAGTCAGTTGCCGCCTTCCTCCGCCAGACGCCGGCCGGGGACCCCACCGCTCCGGGGCAAGTCGCTCGTACCCGCACCCTCCCTTGAAAGAGTGTGTGGGGCCGAGGCCGGCCGCCCTGAGACCGGTCCCGGTCTTAGAGGAGAATATGCATGTACGGGATCAGTCCCGCCGCCCTTGAAGAAGAAAGTGGGGGGCAAACCGCCGATGGGCCCGTCCCCGGTCGGACTCCAATTCTGTTTTGGGCCACGACCTTGACAGTCTGACCCAGGGCTGCCACGCTCTTGTTGAAATATTCAACAAGAGAGGTCCGCAATGGCCACCGTGAACTTCAGCGTGCCGCTTGATGTGAAGGAAGCGTTTGACAAGGAATTTCGGCGACAGAACAAGAGTGCGGTGTTGACTGAGTTGATGCGGCAGGCCGTTGAGGAACGGCGGCGCCGTCAGCGACGAGCCAGAGCCGTGGAGAAGTTGTTGGCGTTGCGGAAACGGGCGAGAAGGGTGACCGATCGCGAGATCCGATCGGCGAGGCGACGCGGAAGGCCGTGACGAAGTTGGTACTCGATGCCAGTGTCATTGTGAAATGGATCTTTGCGGATCGAGCCGACGAATTGCACTCCCTTCAGGCTCTCCACATTCTCCAGTCCATCAAGGAATCCCGCGTTACAGTCGTTGAGCCTCCGCATTGGTTGGCGGAGGTGGCGGCTGTCACGGTTCGCTTGGAGCCTCAACGGGCTCGACAGACCGTTTCGCTGCTGCATGCGTTGGAGCTTCCGGTCATGGCGACGACCGAGCTGTATCAGAAGGCGTGCCGGCTTGCCGCCTCCCTGAACCAGCACCTGTTCGATACCCTGTATCACGCAGTCGCATTGACCGAACCAGATGCGATGCTCGTGACGGCAGAGGAGCGATATTATCGAAAGGCCCATCGCGTCGGGAGAATTGTACTCCTGAAGGAGTATGGCCCGGAATCCCTTGAATGACCGTCGTGGCTAGCGGCCCAAGGAACCACAAATAAAATAAGGCAATACTCACGCTCAGTAGTGTCCCAACGTTACTCAAACAAAATCAATTGGTTGAGGGATTCTGAGGGCAATCCCTGCGACATGGTCAGCGTAAGCAGTTGATTCAACGGGATCCGCTCGAACATGGTCAGGCTGAGAATCTGTAGCATCTCGTAGAGGGAAGCCTGCAACTGCAAGCGCTTCCTGATGATGGCCACGAGCACGTAGACCGAGACCGCGATCCAGATTTGAGTCTTGACCGCATTGTCCGAGGTCCCGAAGAACGCGTTGATCCGCAGGTGCTGCTTGATCCACTTGAAGAACAGCTCGATCTGCCAGCGACCGCGATACCACTGGGCGATCGTCAGCGCGGGCAAGGCGAAGTTGTTCGTCAAGAACACCAGCGTCTTGCCGGTGTCGGGAGCGTTGACTCGGATACGCCGCAGGCCGTGAGGATATCCTTGATGGGAGTAAAAGACTTTGAGCCCCACCGTTTGATCGCAGATCACACCCGTGGCGCGATCGACCGGATGCGAGTAGCGACGGACGGCCTGCAGGTTGGATTTGGCCCGGATGACAAAGAAGGCTCCGGCGCGATCGACGCGGGCCAGCCGCGCGAAGTCCAGATAGCCGCGGTCGAACACCTAAAAGGCGCCGGGCTCGAAGAACACGTGATCCAGGACATTGACATCGTGCAGGGTGCCGTCGCTGATATACAGGAACGAGGGAATTGGGCCGCGCAGGTCGAGCAACGTGGGCACCTGCCCCGCAGCCGTGGTCGCGCGAAAGGGGGCCCAGGGAAACACCGACAGGCACAGGTCGATTGTCGTGGCATCCAACGCATACACGGGCGCCGTCAGATCGACGCCAAAGGGTTCGGCCACATAGAGCCGGCGGGCGCTTCCGATCAGGTGTGGGGCGAACTGCGCATAGATCCGCCAGTCCCGGACCGCGTTGGCATTGGCCAGCGTGTTGCGCGCGACGTGGCCGCGCTGGCCGTCTTCGTCCTGCTCGAGAAGACGACCTTCCTCGGCACGCGCGTGGGCCGAGCCGTGAGCGGCGTCGCCCTCGCCGTCGCGGGCGCGATCGCGCTCGCACTCCGATGAAGTGCGCTGGCTGCCAGGACCGACAACGCCTTCCGATGGCCTCTAACCTCGCGTTGCACCGGTACGCAGGCTCGCGTTGCTCGTTGGTGGCCGGTGAACGCAGGTGTTAGACGGCTTCAGAAAGGAGATTCTATGAATAGGGCCCCCTTTCAGTTGGTTGACAGTCGAGGCCCGATGGGCCGACTGTCCGCGGTGAGCGAGCACCACCAACGAAAGGGGGCAAGAGAGGGTGTACGTCGGATTGGCTG